>JBAXER010000004.1:0-71122 GCA_037140375.1 Actinomycetota bacterium | reverse complement strand
TCGGCAGCACAACGTTGCTCGGCGATGCATGCCACCCGATGCTGCCGTTCATGGCACAGGGGTCATGCCAGGCAATAGAAGATGCAGCGATTCTCGGACGTTGTCTCGACGACGTTGATGGCGTCGACAACACCGCAGTGATCGCGGCGCTGCGGCGGTACGAAACCGCGCGTCAAGGCCGAACTGCGCAAGTGCAAACCACGTCGTTCATGAACCGCGATCTGTTCCACATGCCAGATGGAGAGATGCAACAGGGCCGAGATGAGTTCTTGGCTAGTGGAGTCGCAGGCTTTGGACCTCTCGAGTGGGTCTACAGCTACGACCCGCTCACAGCGGCCATCTAGAGGGCCCCCGGAGTTCCCTAGCGCTGCGTCTCGAGGCGTTGGAGTCGTTGGCCCGTGAGTTCGGCGATCAGCTCGAAGTCCTTGTCCATGTGAAGCACGGTCAGCTCCGAGAGCTCGCCGGTAGCGGCGATCAACAGATCGGGGATCGAAGGTGCACGGTGGTGACCGCGTTCGGCGAGCGCAAGCTGCAGCTCGAGCGCCCGGTCTTCGATTTTCGGTGTCAGGTACTCAACGGGCATCGAGGAGATCGGCAGCCCGCCCAGCAGCAGCCGATGCTCGGCAGCGGACCGCGCGGAGTACCCCAGCTCGAGACGTGTGACCGTAGAGATGCGAACCAGACCGCGCTCGATACGAGTGGCCCACTCGTCGGCGTCGGCAGTTGCGCTCAGCCGCACAAGCGCGGACTTGTCGATCAGCCATGGGCTCACGACCACGCCCCGGACATGACCTCCGGATTGCTCAGATCGGCGGCCAGCAATGCGACACGTTCGAGATGGTCGACCGTGACAGGTTCGGAGTTGTCGACCCGCTCGCGTGCCAGCGTCCGGCGCAGGTACTCGGTGCGTGACAATCCGACCCGCCTCGCCCGAGCGTCGATCGCAGCGACGACCTCGTCGGGGATGTCTCGAATGAGGATGTTGGTCATTGGTGCACCTCCAGTGATATCAGACGATATCAGCTGAGTTCAGATCGCCGCACCCAAGAACAGTGCCGTCGCCAGGGCGTTACACGAATCGGGCGAAGCCGTCGAATGGCATGCGCTCGGACTTCAGTGTGTTGATCGCTGCCGTCGGGTCAGGGTGGCCGATGGAGACGCCACAGAAGAGCATCTCGTTGGCTGGCGCGTCGACAAAGGTGGAAATCGCGGCATGGCGAATTGACCAGTACTCCTGAGCGCAGGTGCCAAGGCCTCGCTCGACAGCGAGCAGCATGAAGGTCTGCAGGTACATCCCGAGGTCGCTCCACTGGGGCAGACCCATCTGGCGATCGATGTAGCAGAAGATCGCGGCTGGGGCATCGAAGAAGTTGTTGTTGTGCGCGAACTGCTGGCTGCGACCGGCTTTGTCCTCACGGGGAATGCCGAGCGTGGCGTACATCTGCTCGCCGATCGTGAAGCGGTTGGTGCGGTACGGCTCGACGAGACCGGCGGGGTAGATGTCGTACTCGGGTGTGTCCATAGCGGCCTGAGTTGGAAGGAACTCGCGAAGCCGTGTCATCGATGCGCCGTTCACCACGTAAATGCGCCACGGCTGCACGTTGCCGCCGCTTGGCGCGCCGCCTGCGTCTTCGACGAGGCCGCGGAGTAGTTCGTCGCTTACGGGCTCGGCGGTGAACTGGCGTACGGAGATGCGGGTGCCGACGGCGTCAATAACGTTCATTCGAACATCAAAGCCGATAGGTCGGGTGAAGGAGTGATCGTGCCGCGGCTGCGTATGGCACGACCGTTAGGATCGCTGTGATTTCATTGAGCGCTGATGCAATTGATGCAGACGGCGCAAGGGTTGAGGGAGTAGCGATGCTTGGGCACGCCAGCGGTTTTAATTGGGACGAAGCGTTGCTGATGGCAGCGCCGTTGGCGGCTGTATGCGTGCTCTTGTTAGCGGTTCGCCGACGTGGCGCCGCGTCGCGCGATGCCTCGCCTCAAGAGAAGAAGTAGCGATGACGGCTTCTGTTGAGCAGCCGCTCAATCGGTGGTTCACCGCCCGCGTGGTGGTCGCTCTCATCTGTCTGGTGGGCGCACAGGTTGTTCACTGGAGCGTCATTGGCCCGCACAACGATGAGTGGGCAGCTTCCGGCACGTTCTTCTTTGTGCTCGCCATTGTCGAGGCTCTCGCAGCTGTTGCGATGTTGTTCGCGTTGAATCGCTGGGTGGTCAGTGCAGTCATCGCAATCAGCGTGTTGCCAGTAGTGGTGTGGGCGTGGGACCGCGCTTTTGGCCTGCCGTTTGGACCCACCAAGGGTATTCGCGGAACTTTTGGGCGATCAGATGTGCTGTCGGTGCTGCTTGAGGTTGTGGTCGTAATAGCCCTGTGGCCGTTTCTGCGGGCGGGCTATACCGAGCAAACGCCTGCCAAGGCCGACCTGTCGTCGAAGATCATCATCATTGCCACGGTGCTCTATGTGACCGTGTTCTCGTATTGGGCAGTTATCGGCGACACCATCGAGGTGCACCGAGGCGTGACCAAGACCGAGACTCCGTCAGGCGTGACCAGTACCACCTTGGATATCTCGTCGATTACGCAGCCAACCCTGCCAACGCTTCCCGCAGGGTCTACGCCCTGACCCCGAGCCAGTGCTCGGCCAAGAGCTCAAGGCTGCGTAGCCGTGCCGACAGATCGAAGGCCACCGCAGTGACCATGATTTCATTGGCTCCGGTGCGCTCGACAAGACCGTGAAGTTGCTCGACCACCTCGGCGATGGATCCAACAATGCGGTTGCTCGGAAGGCGCTTTGCTTCTTCGATATCGGGGTGCGCCGCAGCAGCGCTTGGCGAGGGCAGGGGCGTGAAGCGGCCGGTGCGGCGACCAAGTGCGGTGAGGCGACCGGGTGCCGAATGCCAATCGGCTTCTTCGGCTGTGTCGGCGGCGAGCACGTTTGCGGTGACGATCATGTGTGGCTCGGCGAGCACACTCGATGGTTTGAAGTTGCGGCGATAGAGGTCTACGGCTTGCAGCGTGCCACCCATGTCGAAATGGTGAGCGAAGGCAAACGGAAGTCCGAGGAACCCAGCAAGCTCGGCGCTGTAGCCGCTGGATCCAAGGAGGAAGACGCCTGGCGATGATGCGGCCGCTGGGGTGGCGCGAAACTTGCTCGCTAGGCCGCTGCCCCACGGAACATCGGCACGAGCATCGCCGAGTAAACCCATCAGGTCGATGAGGTGGCGTGGAAAGTCTTCGGCGCCAAGAGCGTCGACCGAACGGCGAAGTGCGGCTGCGGTGAGTTGGTCGGTGCCCGGTGCGCGACCGATGCCCACATCAACGCGGCCCGGGTGCAGCGCCTCGAGCATCGCGAACTGTTCGGCCACAACGAGCGGAGCGTGGTTGGGCAGCATGACCCCGCCGGATCCGACATGGATCTGTTGAGTGAGCGCGGCGAGATGGGCGATGAGGATGGTGGGCGAGGTGCACGCCACGCTGGGCATGTTGTGATGCTCGGCAACCCAAAAGCGGGTGAAGCCAAGTGCATCGGCATGCACCGCGAGGGCGGTGGTATCGCTGAGCGCGTTGCTGCTTGATGCGCCCTCGGCGAGGATCGAGAGATCGAGTACTGACAGTTGCACGGATGGCGACGAAGTCATGCCCCTACGGTACGGCCGCGGCGGGGCTGCCTGACAGTTTGCGCTAGGGGGCGACGAGCATTTCGGCCAACGCTTTGAGGCCAGCGACGTCGTGGATGTCGGCGTCGAGCAACGGCAGTTCGGCTTCGGCTGCACCCTTGGCGAGCGCCATCAACTCGGCCATCTCGCTGCGCTCGGAAGTTGCGAGCGCGAAGAGTTCGGCGTGATACGCAACGTGGTCGGCGAGTGGCCCGGGAGCCAGATCGAAGAACGCTTCGGCGGGCGGCGGCAATGGGTGCACAAGGTTCACCACAACACCGCCGAGACGGAACCCGCCGTCGCGCAACGCGTTCACGAGATGGGTTGACTCGGCGATGGCCTCGGCGCGGGGGCTCGACACCAAGACGAAGGCCGTCTGCTTGTCGCGCAGCAACACCGACACCTCGGCGGCGCGAGTGCGCAGGCCGTCTTCCATCGTTGCTAACGATCGGAAGAACTCGATGGTGTCTTCGACGATCTTTGGTCCGGCGAGTTTGCGCACCAGCCACAAGAACGCCGACGAGCCAGCGTTGGTGACCTTGGCGAACGAACGCGATGGCAGGGTGAGCACTCGATAGATCGGGTGGCTCAGAAACGTGACGAGCCGATCGGGGGCTTCAAGCAGATCGATGGCGTGGCGCGACGGTGGCGTGTCGATGACCACGAGGTCGTAGGCGCCGCTTGAGTGCAACTGGTGCAGACGCTCGATGGCCATGTACTCCTGAGCGCCGCCCAGCGAACCAGCAAGGCTGCGATACACAGGGTTGGCTAATACGGCTGCGGCGCGTTCGGGATCGCCAGCCCGTTCGGTGATGAGCCGATCGAAGGTGGTCTCGGCGTCGAGCATCAGCGCCGACAGTGAGCCGGTGCCATCGGTTGCCTCGCTCACCTGATGGGGCTCATGGGCTCGCGACTCCATATCGAGGCCGAGCGCATCGGCGAGCCTGCGGGCCGGATCTACGGTGACCACGACGACGCGTCGACCCATACGAGCGGCAGCAATCGCGAGCGCCGCGGCAGTAGTTGTCTTGCCCACGCCACCGGGTCCGCAGGTGACGATGAGCGACGAGTTGGCGAGCACGTCGTTGAGAGTTGGTTGCGTGGTCATCGCGCACCCACTGGCTCTACGGACAACGCGTCGGCAAGCACATCGAGCTCGGCTGGCCCGAAACGAGCCGTTGGCACGCGCGGCAGAATCACCCGTGAGAGCGGCAACAGTTCGCCGAGACGAGTGAGCTGTCGGCCCTGCCCCTCGAGTCGTTGACGCCCGAACTCGCCCGAAACATCGAGCGCCGCTTTCGCGGCGCGAGACAACTTCACGCCCTGAGCGCGCGCAGCTGCGGTGGGCGACAGATGCAATCCGGGGCGATCGGGCCAGCACGCGTTGACCACGAGCGGACCAAGTGTGAGTCCGATCTTCTCCTCGAGGTCGTAAGCGAGTTCGACCACTTCGTTCACCGGAGTCTCTTCGGCAAGGGTGACAAGCAAGCCTTGGCACCGGCGTGGATCGGCGAGCATGGCGGCTACTTCGTCGGCTTGGGTGCGGATGGGTCCGCTGGTGACCACTGCCTGCAGCGCTGACGCAGACCGCAGAAACGGTGCGGCGAGTCCGGCGGGTGGAGCGTCGACGATGATCAGATCGGCGGCCTTCTCTCGATCGAGTTCTTTGATCTTGCCCAACACCAACAAGTGCTCAAGGCCGGGTGTGGCGGCGGCAATCACATCGAGCGATGCGGCCGACGCCGCTTTACGCAACAGTCCGCTGATGCCTTTCAGCTCGAGGTAGTCGCTGAACGCTTGGGCGGGCGGAATCGTGCGACCCCGAATGCGACCCTTGCCTTTGAACGCTCGCAGTACTCGCTCTTCGGGGCCGATGGGCTCACCACCGAGCAATGGTCCCAAGCCTGGCCTGCCGTCGACGGCGACGAGCAACACATCGGCGCCTTGGCGCGCGGCAACCAGCGCCAGCGCTGCGGCAACTGTGCTCGAGCCCACGCCGCCCTTGCCGGCAACGACGGTGACACTCGAGTTGGCGACCCATGTTGGCGTCAGGCTACGAAGCGCGCCACGGTTCATGGGGCAAGGGTAACCCACGAGCCGGGAGTCTCCATGCGGAGCTCGAACTCAGCGACTGAGGAAGGCGGCGGCCTGCGATCGGACCACCGAGATCAGCGACTCTTGTGACAGGTTGAGATCTACGGCATGCAGGCCCCAGTTGGGCGCGCTGTCGCCGCGGATGTCGTCGGTGCGGGCATCGGTTGGATCGGCGTTCACGGTGGCCGCCAAATAGTGGTAGCCGTTGAGCACTTTGCATTCGCCGGTGACAAGGCCAGGCGCGCTCATGAATCGAGTGGTGATCGATGGTCCGGTGTAGCTACTCGCGAAGATCCATGGACCCGTAGGCGCCGCCGCATCAAGCAAGGCGGCACCGCCTGCGAGGGCTGCTGGATTGGTGCACGCCGAGTCTGTGGTTGCGCCGGGCGCGCCGAACAATGTGCCGGGTTGGGGTGGCACGTTGTCGCGGAATGTCTGAAAGGTGATGACACAACCGAATTGGATATTCGAACGACACAACGGCATGTTCTGCGTATCGCCGCCCACGTCGCGACCGGCCGCTACTTGAAACGATGTTCCAGCGACGATGGCCGAAACGACAAGGTTGCGTTGCTCGGGCTTTGGATCGACTTCTTCTTTCAGCAGGCGAACCACATGAAAGCTGCCCTGCGAATGGGCGAGGATCACAACGGGACGTCCATTGTTGTCGTGAGCGAGATATTGGCGCCACGCGTCGAGCACGTCGAGGTACGCCTGGTTCCAAGCGGCTGGGAATTGTGGGTCGCCCGCACTGAACGCCCGGCCGAGTCCGGCATTGGTAACCGAGCGGTAGATCGGGGCGAACACTCGACACACTTGGTTGAAACGCGCGGCCTGCATGATGGTGGTGTTTATCTCAGCGCCGGCAGTGAAGTCGCTGGCCATCGTGGCATCTTCGCTGGTGGTTGGATACACGTAGAAGCAATCGATGGGCGGGTCAATGGCGATGTCGGAGGGTTTGATGGTCAACGTGCCATCGGCGGCCACAGCGGTGACGGGATAACTGCTGTCGCACACGTCGTTGGTGACATCGCCCCGACAGATCCAGTGCGCAGGGTCTGCGTAGAGAGCGCTGTTGTACGGCCCTGGCGCCACCGTTGAGGCGGTTGTCGTTGGTGTCGGAGTCTTGGGTTTTGGCTGAGGTTTCACCGTGGTTGAGGGCGCCGCAGCAGTGGGCACTGTGGGCACTGTGAGCACCGTGACGGATGGTGCCGTGGAGGCAAGCGGTGCCGCAGCGGTGGTTGAAACTTCGACAGATGTGGACGCGAATTCGCTCGAGTCGGGCGACGCGCTGTTCGTTGCTGCGTCAGAACACGCGGCGAGCAGAGCAACGACAACCATCACAAGAACCGACCGACGACGCATGGTCACATAGTAAGCCGCGAATTTGGGCCTCGCATCTGGGATCATTTGTTACCCCCAAGGAGCAGCGTGAGCGATCAGATTGAGACCAAGACCGGCTGGATGAGTCCAGACCAACTTGCAGAAGTACGAGCCAACGTCCCGATGGTGTACGTAGACGCCGTACCCGTTCGGGTGAACTCGCTCGGGCGAGTGACGCACATCGGACTCTTACTGCGGGTAGCTGCCGACGGAACCATTAGTCGCATGGTGGTCAGCGGACGCGTGTTGTTCGGTGAACGAATTCGCGATGCGCTCATTCGCCATCTCGAAAAAGACCTCGGGCCGGTGGCACTGCCGCGCATCCCACCGAACCCAGCGCCGTTCACCGTGATCGAGTATTTCCCCGACCCCGACCAAAGCGGCTTCCATGATCCTCGCCATCACGCGGTGAGCCTTGCGTATGTCGTGCCCGTTGATGGCGACTGCACTCCATCGCAAGAGGCCCTAGATCTTGCGTGGTTTACGCCCGAAGAAGCGGTTGACGCAAAGGTGCGCGATGAGATGACAGCGGGCCACGATCGTCTGATTCGGTTCGCCCTCGCGCACGTGGGCGAGTTGCCCTAGACCGTTCGCTCCGTTCGCTCCGTGCGGCTACGAACGCCGCGACTTTCGCTTGCCGACACCGATTGGCGGGCGTCGCTCGAGGGCGGGCGTGGCCACTGTGGTGCTGGCATCGATGGGCATCTCGAAGCCATCAGAGTCGAGGTTTACCGGCTTGCTGGAGGCCTCTTGCACCTGCACCGATTCGGGCTTCTTTTTGAGTCCGAGCGCCACATCGAGACCGAACATTCCGGCCGCCATCGCGGCGCCGCCTTTGCCGTAGCGCTGCCGCGCCGTCTCGACCATGTTGTCGTTCGTCGGATCAATGGGATCAATGGGCCCGACTTCTTCGTCCTGGTCAACGATCTCATCGCTTGATTCATCGTCGACAGGAAGTTGGTTGTCGGTCACGACGTCACCCTAGGTGCGATCACAATCGGGTATCACCTCAGGGGTGTCGAAATACGCACTATTGTGCGTTGCGTGCTCGATGGTGTTACAGCCCATCGCACCGCCACGGCGTTGCGAACCGCGTTGGTCGGTAAGCCAACTGTCGGTTTCTCCGCGCCAAAGTTGTCTGGTCCAACGCCTGTCGTCGGTCGCGTCATCGAACAGGTGCACATCTACGGCAGGCATCTCGAGATCGTGTGGGACGACGGACTCACCTTGCACACACAGCATCGGTTCACGGGTTCGTGGCGTCTGTATAGGGTCGGCGAGCACTGGCATAAGCCCACCAAACAATTGCGCGTGTGCATCGAAGTTGCCGATTGGGTGGCCGTGTGTTTCAACGCTCCAGTCGTCGAGACCTTCCGTCAGTTCGATCGTCATCGTCACCCCGGCTCGGGCGGGCTCGGCCCCGATCTGTTGCATCCCAAGGCGAACCTCGAAGACTGCGTTCGGCGCATCCTTGATTACGCCGACCCATCGGCCCCGATTGCCGAAGTGCTGCTCGATCAACACGTGGCCAGTGGTGTGGGCAATGTGTACCGATGCGAAGCGCTTTGGGACATTGGGTTGAGCCCGTTTGCCACTGCTGGTTCGATCACCCAAGACGATGCCCGCAAGTTGGTGCAGACAATCGCACGCATGATGCGTGCCGGTATCACCGATCGCAAGACCCCATTTGCACCAACCGAATCGCACGACCACAACGGTCTGTCGGTGTATGGCCGCAATGGTCAACGCTGCGAAATCTGCGGCGACACCATCCGCGTGAAGCGCATCGGCGACATGCACCGCTTGCTCTACTGGTGCTCCGAATGTCAGGCGCGTGGCGATCAGCGAATTGCGCCAACACCGCCGCTCGGCCTTGAGCGCGTGATGGATCCACATCCGGCTGCGGCGCTGTTTCTCGCCGAACTTCCGTGGCGACGAGAGCACGATGATCACACACACGATCATCAGCGCGGACCTCGCGCTCGTCCGGCCTAGAGAACAACGCCTAGATCGCTAAGCCGGCCCGTTCGCCGTCGACAACTGCTGCGTGTGCACGTCGTGGCGCAAGGCAGTCGCCTACTCGTTGCACGCTGACGCCTGCATCTTTGAGAGCCTTGTAGAGCCACTCAACGGGGTTCGGTGGCACTGCCAACACCACCCAGTCGGGGGTGCGGGTCACCTGGGTGCCGGTGGGGTGATGCAACAGGTTCAGCGTTGTGCCTTCGAAGCCCATCGGCACGAGATCGGTGGTCTGCGTAATCGACTTAGCGCTTGCCCGCACCCACCAGTTCTCCATGTCGAGGGTGATGCCAAGGTCTTGCCCAACGACCATGCCGTTGGTGATGATCTCTACGTTGCAGCCGCGATCGGCCAACAGTTCGCCCACCGAAGTGGCGTGGTGAAAACCGATCTCGTCGATAACGACGACGTTGCCAAATGGTTCGGCGGTGCCTTCGAGCACATCACGCACATCGCACACGTTTGCGGCCTCGGCTGGAACCCACCACGGTCGGTTTGGCTCGGCGCCGGTAGCCACGATCACATGATCGGGCTGGCGCTCATCGACAATGCCAGGCCACACCCCAACGCCGTATTCAATGGCCACGCCAAGACGTCGGCACTCGGTGAGTTGGTTGCGAATCATGTCGCCGAACTCGGCGCGATTCGGAACGCTTGCGGCGAGGCGCACCTGGCCGCCGGCCTCCGCTTGCTTCTCGTAGACGGTTACCTGATGGCCAGCGCGTGCCGCTGAGATGGCGGCTTGAAGCCCGCCGGGGCCTGCGCCCACGACCATCACTTGCTTGCGTGCCGAGACTGACGAACGCCCGAGCGTGACAGCGATCTTGTTGTCGCTGAGTTCGCGCCGCACATATTCGGCTTCACGACCCGTGCGTGGATTCTCGATGCATCCGAGCCAACGGTTCATGCCCATGCGGCCGACGCATTCTTGATTGCAGCTCAGACACAAACGTGTTTCGTCGCTCGACCCGGCGCGCGCTTTTGCGGCGAAGTCGGCATCGGCGATCTGACCGCGCACAATGCCCACGAGATCGCAGTGGCCTTCGGCCAAGGCGCGCTCGGCTTGCAGCGGATCCTTGAAGCGCCCGACGCCCACCACGGGCAGATCTACCGCTTTGCGAATGGCGCTGGGGATGAACATTGCGTAGCCGGGCGGAATGTGCATGCTCGCTTCGATCATGAACAGGCTTGCCGTAGCGACACCAATGGAGGTGTTGATGTAATCGACCTGACCGGTTGCTTCGACGATCTGTGCGATCTGTACGGCTTCGTCGATGGTGGTGCCGCCGTCGATGAGTTCGTCACCGCAGATGCGAACCCCGAGTGCAAGGCGATTACCGATGACACGACGAACGGCATGCACGATGTCGACCAAGAGTCGCGCCCGGTTTTGCAACGAGCCGCCGTAGTCGTCGGTGCGCTTGTTGGTAGCGGGCGACAGGAAGCCGCGCACGATGGACGAGTGGCTGCACTGCAGTTCGATGCCATCGAAGCCACCCTCGGCGCAATGCTCGGCCACCAGCGCATAGCCAGCAATGATCTCGTCGATCTCAGCGAGCGACACGGCCTTGGGAACCTCGCGGAACAACGGATCGGCCACTGGCGATGGAGCCCACACCGGCAGCCGGCTGAACATGCTGCTGGCCTGCCCACCGTTGTGGTTGATCTGAGCAAAGATCGGCGTGCGGTGGCGATGCACCGCGTCGGTGATCGTGCGGTAGCCGGGTATGACATCACGGTGGAAACCGTGGATGAGCTTCTCGTACGGCCAGTCGGTGGGGTGGGTCGAGTGTTCCTCGGTGATGATCAGGCCGGTTCCGCCCGCAGCGCGTGCCGCGTAATACGCAGCGTGTTGCTCAGTGGGTTTGCCGTCGAGCGCGTAGTTGGTGAGATGCGCGCTGAACACAATGCGGTTCAGCGTGGACACGGGTCCGAGTTGTAGTGGGGTCCACAGATATCGATACGCCATCGGGCAATACGATAGTGCGGTCGGGTCAATCTGCGTCTACGAGACGGCGAGGATCGAAGGTAAGAAGTCCGGCGGTCATCACCAGTTCGGTGAGCTTCTTGCCGGTGCCGCGCAAGGTCAGCGCAGCGTCGTCGCCTATTTCGAGATAGGGAGCGAGGGCGCTTTGGTCGGTTCGGTCTTCGATCCATTGGCGTTGGGCGCGGCCTGCATCGGTGAAGGATCCGTCGAGATTCACGAGGCCGCGTGCCGCCATTGCCTGCACACCGGCGTCCCACTCGGCGTCGCTCCATGAGCGGGTGGCCTTGAGCGCAGCCGCAGGTACATCTCCACTTGCTGCGTGCGAGATCAAGGCTTCGAGGCCGCTGAGGCCTTCGAGCATGAGCGCAGCGATGTGGCCATCGCCGCGAAACTCGCGCAGCAGGGTTTGGCCGTGGAACAGCTCGAGATGAGGTTCGGAGGGCCACGGCAGCGAGGCATGCGCGGCGAACAAGGGTCGGCCCTCAGGGTGCTCGCACGCAATGAGCGCAGCACGACGCGTGAGGCCGGCCGCTTCGGCGAGTTCGGCCGAGTTGAGTACCTCGGGCCCGAAGGCTCGCGTAAGTGATGTGTTCACGGCGTTGAGTCGGGCACTGAGCATCGCCTCTGGCGTGGTCACGGTCCACGCATCGTGCATGCTCGCCCGAACGAGGCCTGGATGAAAGTTGTAAAACGTGGCCATGACCACTTCAACCGGCACGGCTCCCATTGCTGCAACGCGCGACGCGAAGTAGCCCATTCGGTTCTTGGTGACTCCGACGGCGGCGTATGCGGGCGGGGCGTCGGGTGTGAAATAGATCATCCCGTGCACAGCTTCCATGCTGCGCCAGGTCTTACGTGCGGTGAGGGCGTCCATCTGGCCAACCGTACGGCATAGGTGCATAGTGTGACGCACATGGAAAATCTCGTCGGCAAGGTTGCGGTAGTCACAGGTGCGGGCAGTGGTATCGGTAAGTCAATTGCCGAACAGTTCGTTGCTGAGGGCATGAAAGTAGTGCTTGCCGACATCGACGAAGTGCGGTTGCGCTCGGTCGAAGCGCAGCTGTCCGAGGTGGGTGGCGATGTCTTCCCGGTGGTGTGTGACACGGCTCTCGAAGAGTCGGTGCAGTCGCTCGCGCAGCGCACCCTCGAGCGATATGGCGCAGCGCATGTGTTGTGCAACAACGCTGGCGTCGTGGGCACGGGCGACCCGTGGACCGGGCCGATGAGCGTGTGGGATTGGGTTGTTGGCATCAACCTGTATGGCGTCATCCACGGCATCCGCGCCTTCTTGCCGATCATGCAAGAGCAAGCCGAGGGGCACATTGTGAACACGGCCTCGATGGCTGGCCTCGTGGCGATGCCCGGTGCGGCTCCCTACAACGTGACCAAGCATGGCGTGGTGGCGCTCAGCGAGGGACTTTTCCTTGAACTCAAGGGCACTGGTTCGCCGGTCAGCGTGTCGGTGTTGTGCCCGGGTTTTGTACGCACTGAATTGATGGCGCAGATGACATGGGCCGATCGCCTTGGCGACAAGCCCGCTGCCACCGCGAACCCCATTGGCCAGTTCATGGATCAGATTCTCCGCGACGGCGTCGAGAACGGCATCTCACCCGAAGACGTGGCGATGCAAGTTGTCGGCGCAATCAAGGCCGACCAGTTTTGGATCCTCACTCACCCCGACTACGGCCAAGCCCCCATCGAGCGCATGCAGCGCGCCGTGGCTCAGGAGAACCCTGCGTGACCGATTGGCTCGACGAGCTTTGGCTCGAGCCTGGGCCGCCGTATTTGGCGATGGGGACGCGCGCGCTCAAGCTTGAAAACTGGCTGGTTGTCAACGACGAATGCGATTTCTATCTCGCTCAAAAGGCGGCCCTGCTTGAGGCCGACCACTCATCGGTGTTTGCGGCGATGCCGGGTACCGAAGCGGCTGGGGCCGAAGTGCTCGCCGAGGTGCAGGCATGGCTGTCTGACCGTGGTGTCGAGATTGCTGCGCCTGCGGGCGATGCACATCCGCTGATCGAGGCGGCGCGTTTGGTGCAGGAAGATCTCGCCGTCTTACAGAAGATCGATGGCGAGTGGGTACTCACGGCGGGTGCGGTGTGCTTCCCCACGCACTGGTGCATCGCCGACAAAGTGGGTAGGTCGCTCGCTGGTGTGCACGGACCCGTGGCCCACTACGAAGACGAGTTGAGCGCGAAGGTCGATCGTCTGCACGACCGACTCAGAGTGGACCGTCCGGTATGGCGGCGCAACTGGATCGTTGCGCCGACGCCACGTCTCGATCTCATCGAACGTGGAGGTCTCGCGAGCGCAGGCACCCCAAATGTCGAACTGGTTATCGAAGCCGACGGATCGCCGATGTGGATTCGCAGCGAGCGTCAGACGTTGCGGCGGCTTCCACAAACCGATGCGATTGTGTTCACGATCCTCGTGCAGCGCACACCGCTGGGCGTATTGCTCGAGCGGCCCGATCTCGCTGCGCGCATGCTCAGCGTCACCGACGCGTGGGATGCCGAAAAGCGGATGTATGCCTCTACCGGAGGTGCGCTGCGTCAGCTCAACGAATGGCTCGCCAAGGTGGCTCACGCCGGCTGAGTTCAGCCGAGTTCGGCGATGTCGAGGTCGAAACGGTGGTGGCGCCAGGTCCGCAGCGCTGCGATTGCGTCGCCGCCGGTGGTAAGAACGTGGCGAGCAAGCATGCCCTTGGCTGCCTTGGCGTCATGCCCGGCCACTTTGCCATCGCGCTCGATGAAGCCCACCCGAACTCCTTCGCGGTAGCGATCGGGGGTTGGCGTCCACGCAGCGCGATGTTCGTTGGGGAGCAGGTCGATCACCACCCGCTTGGCGAGCACCTCGTTGAGCGCGTCGCTCAGGTCGTTGCGCCACCACGTGCTCAAGACACCGAATCCTGCGAGCCGAGCTCCCATCTTGAGCCGGTACTCGGGCGTTGGCTCGCCGGCCGCTACGACTCCGAGCAAGCCCGAGATCACAAACACGCTGCGCGCCGCCCGACGTTGGTCGGCTGCGGGCATCGACTTCAGGTCGAGGTGATCCCATACAACGCCGGTGTATCGACTCGATGCGGGCAGCGCCGGGGCAGCGGCGAGCGTGCTGTTGGCTTGCAGCGCAGCGGCCAAATGTTTGCCGCCCACGCCAAGTAGTTTCTCGTCGCCACCATGCGCAGCGGCGAGGGCATCGACCAGCAATTGCCGCTGAGCGCCAAGCTCAGCACCGAACTGGCCATCGGCTGGACTCCACAAGGTCTTGCCTCCACCTGACGCTTTGCCCTCCGATGGAGGCAACAAAATAGCGAGCGGTTGGTTGGCCATTCGTTGATTTAACCGGCATACAGTCGTGTCATGACTTCCATTTATGGTCCGGTTACCGACTGGGCGACCGATTTTGATCACGCTGACCCCGAATACAACGCCAACGCTCCCGAAATTTGGGCACAACTGCGCGAGCAGTGCCCCGTGGCGCACACCGATCGTTACAACGGCACATGGCTGCCCGTGACACACGAACTCGTCACGCAGATTGCCTACGACACCGAGCACTTCACCTCCCGCTCGGTCGTGGTGTCGCCGTTCATGCCTATCGCTCAAAGCCCAATCGGCAACGCGCCTCCCATTTCAAGCGACCCCCCGTTTCATCACGAGGCACGTCGGTTGCTGTTGCCAGCGTTTTCTCCAAAGGTGATCGAGCCGCTCGAGAAAGACATTCGCGAACTGTGTCGGCGCCTGTTGGCCGACATGGGTGATGCCGATGTGGTCGATGCCGCCGTTCAATACGCGCAGCACATTCCGGTCAACGTGATCGCGCTCATGCTTGGCTTCCCATTGGAAGACGCCGACTTGTTCCGCGGGTTCGTGCACGATGTGCTCGAAGGCGTCAACATCGACATGGAGCAGCGCATGATGGCCTTCGGTCGTCTTGCTGCGTATCTCGATGAGCAGATCGCTCGCCATGTCGCTCACCCTCGTGACGACCTCACCAGTTTCTTGCTCAACGCCGAAATTGGTGGCGAGCCGCTCAGCGAGGGCCACGTTCGCGGCACCATGGTGCTGTTACTTGTGGCTGGCATCGACACCACCTGGAGCGCCATTGGCTCCAGCCTGATGCACCTTGCAGCAACGCCCGCCGACCGCGAGCGCCTCTTGACTGAACCCGAACTGGTCCCCACTGCCATCGAGGAACTGTTGCGTGCCTACGCGCCAGTCACGATGGCACGAATGGTGAAAGAAGATGTCGAGATCGGCGGATGTCCGATGAAGGTCGACGAGTGGGTTCTGCTTCCATTCCCTGCGGCCAACGTAGACCCGCTCGCGTTCGACCGTGCCGACGAAGTGCTCATCGACCGTGAAGAGAATCGTCACGCGGCATTTGGTCTTGGCATTCATCGCTGCCTCGGCTCGAACCTCGCTCGGCTCGAACTGCGCATCGCTGTCGAAGAGTTCCTTGCTCACTTCCCTAACTTCGAGCTTGCCGACGCCGATGCCATCACCTGGAGCGTGGGCCAAGTTCGCGGACCTCGTCAGCTGCCGGTGCGCATCATTCGCTGACCCATCCTGTGCATGCGACACCCCATCTCTAGGATGGGTGAGCCATGTCGCTGTTTGATGACGATTCCCCAACTTCACTACTCACCGGGCTCAACTCCGATCAACTTGACGCGGTGGTGCATACCGGCGGGCCGTTGCTTGTGGTGGCTGGTGCCGGCTCGGGCAAGACCCGCGTGCTTACCCATCGCATCGCGCATCTCATCGATAGCGAAGGCGTGCATCCGCAGCGCATCTTGGCCATCACGTTTACCAACAAGGCCGCTGGCGAAATGAAAGAGCGGGTCGGCAATCTTGTCGGTCCGGCAGCAAAGAACATGTGGGTCAGCACATTCCACGCTGCGTGCGTGCGAATCCTGCGTGCGCACGCCGATCTGCTCGGCTACCCACGTTCGTTCAGCATCTACGACCAAAGCGATGCGCAGCGCCTCACTGGTTACGTCATTCGCGATCTCGCACTCGACTCGAAACGGTTCACGCCCCGCGGCGTTCACAACGTGATCAGCAAGTGGAAGAACGAGTTGATGTTTCCCGGCGACGCGCTCACTACCGCTGCGACGCCGTTAGATCGCAAGAACGCCGAGATCTACCGCGACTATCAGGTGCGGCTGCATAAGGCTGGAGCGATGGATTTCGACGATTTGCTCACCAATGTGGTGTTGCTCTTTCGTCAACATCCCGAAGTGCTGAATCAGTACCAAGAGCGATTTCTACACATCCTTATCGACGAGTATCAAGACACCAACACGGCGCAGAACCAGATCGTTTTGATGCTCGGTGCCCTGCATCAAAACGTCACTGTTGTGGGCGACCAAGACCAGTCGGTGTACCGCTTTCGTGGCGCCGATCTGCGCAACATCTTGCAGTTCGAAGAAGCCTTCGAAGATGTGACCACCATCGTGCTCAACCAGAACTACCGCAGCACGCAGATCATTCTCGATGCCGCGAACTCGGTCATCGCCAACAACCCAGCGCGCAAGCTCAAGACCTTGTGGAGCGAGCTTGGCCGGGGTGAGACCATCACCCGCTATCACGCCGACGACGAAGGCGATGAGGCGATGTGGGTGGCGCGCACCGCCACCGATGTTCACGACAACCAAGCCGTGATGTGGAAAGAGATCGCCATCTTTTACCGCACTAACGCGCAAAGCCGTGTGGTCGAAGAAGCGTTGATGCGCCAGGGCATTCCCTACAAGGTGGTTGGCGGCACGCGCTTTTACGATCGGCGTGAAATCAAAGACGCCATGGCGTATCTGCGTGCCATCGTGAATCCGGCCGACGAAGTCAGCATCAAGCGTGTGCTCAACGTGCCCAAGCGGGGCATCGGTGACACCAGCGTTGGCAAGCTCGATGCGTGGGCACGCGAGACCGGCGACGGTTTCATCGACGCGATGCGTCATGCCGACGAGGCCGGTCTGGGTGGCGGCGCGGCGCGTGGGGTTGCTTCGTTCGCAGCCTTGCTCGATTCGCTCGCCCACATGCTCGATGGCTCGCCCGCCGATGTGCTGCAAGCGGCGCTCGATCAAAGTGGCTATCTCGCCGAGCTCGAAGCCGAAAGTTCAGTCGAGGCAGCCGGTCGGCTCGAGAACATTGGCGAGCTCATTGGGTCGGCTCGCGAGTTCACCCGAGTCGATGAGTTTCTCGAGCAGGTATCGCTGGTGGCCGACACCGACGAACTCGACGATGACAATCGTGTTGTGATGATGACCCTGCATGCGGCCAAGGGGCTCGAGTTTCCGTACGTGTTCTTGGTGGGCATGGAAGAAGGCATCTTCCCGCACGTGCGGGCGCAGAGCGACCCTGACGAACTCGAAGAAGAACGGCGCCTTGCCTATGTGGGCATCACGCGCGCCCAGCAGAAACTTCATGTGTCGCACGCCTGGAGCCGCAGCCTGTTTGGCAGCACGCAGTACAACCCGTCGTCGCGCTTCCTCGACGAGATCCCGCCCGAACTGCAAGAGCAAAAGGGCAACGTCGCTGGGCGCAGTTCATATGGCCGTCAGAGCTACCGCGATCGCGATTCCGGATCGGGTTCAGGCTCATACGCGGGCGCTGGCGCCTACCGATCGCGCTCGGGAGACTCCGGCGATTCGCACAGCCGCGAGGCCGCCGAAGCCCATCGAGAGCGCGTTGTCGATGCCGCTATCAACGCTGGCAAGCGCTTGGCCCCGCAGCCCGCTAACTCGCAGTTGTTGGCGCTGCGCGTGGGCGACGATGTCGAGCATCCGTCGTTCGGTGAGGGTGTCATCATCAACATCGAAGGCAGCGGCGAAAAGGCCGAGGCAACCATCCGATTCCGCGACGTAGGCACGAAACATCTCGCCCTCGCGTGGGCGCCGCTGAAGAAGTTGTAGAACAACCCAATGGACACGGCCCTCATTCGTTGGCGCAGCTACGCAACCGAGCAGATTTCGTTGCTGGTGCGTCTCGTGCGCTGGGCGGCGCTGGGTGCGCTCTCGGGTGCATTGGCTGGCGCTGCATCGTGGGTCTTTCTCGAGGGCCTCGAGCGTGTCACGCATTGGCGCGAAGACGGCCGGCAGTGGTTGGTCTATCTGTTGCCAGTGGTGGGCCTCGCAATCGGGGTCGTCTATCACTACTTCGGCGGTCGCTCTCGCGAGGGCAACAACTTGTTGCTCGACGAGATCCACGAGCCCACCGCGTGGGTGCCGCAGCGGATGGCGCCGATGGTGCTTGTGGGCACGTGGCTCTCGCATCTGTTTGGTGCTTCCGCTGGGCGCGAGGGCACTGCGTTACAGATGTCGGGCACCTTGTCCGATGCGCTGGCGCGGGTTATTCGGCTTTCGGCCGCCGATCGCCGGGTCATGCTTATTGCGTCGTTGGCGGGCGGTTTCGGCGCCGTGTTTGGGGTGCCGGTAGCGGGCGCAGTGTTTGCGCTCGAGGTGCAGTCCATCGGGCGTATGCGGTTCGAGGCGCTGGTTCCGGCGCTCACCGCGTCGATCGTTGGCGACCGGGTGTTGCGTGCCCTCGGCGCCAAGCACTCGCTGTTCGACGCGCTCAGCCCCCATGTCACCGCGTCGGTGCTGCTTCGAGTCGCCGCGGCCAGCCTCTTGTTCGGCCTTGTTGGCGCCGCCTATTCGTCGTGGGTGCACGGCCTCAAAGCGATGCTGGCGCGGCGCGTGCCGTGGGCGCCACTGCGGCCATTCATCGGCGGCACGGCAACCATCGCACTCGTGCTGTTGTTTGGTCACGACTATCAGGGCTTGTCGTCGCCCCTCACCGCGCGTGCGCTGCACGGCGACCATCTCGGCTTTGCGGTGTTCGCTCTCAAGTTGCTGTTCACGATCATCGCCATCGGCAGCGGTTTCATCGGCGGCGAGGTCACGCCGCTGTTCATGATGGGCGCCACGCTTGGCTCGGCACTTGCCCTGCCCCTCGGGCTCGATGGTCGGCTTCTTGCGGCGGTTGGTTTCTGCGCCGTGTTTGCTGGGGCAGCGAACACGCCGATTGCTTGCGCCATCATGGGTGTCGAGCTGTTTGGTGGGGCAGCGTTTGCTCCCATCGCCGTGGGTTGCGTCATTGCCTATGCGTTCAGTGGCCACCGAAGTATCTACACCAGCCAACGTGTGCATACCGCCAAGTCGGGTCATCGCGTCGAGGGCTCGCCGCGGGTGGGCGAGTGGCAACAGTGGCGTCGCAATCGTCCCGATCGCGAGCCGCAACAGGGGTAGCTTGCACCCATGTTCTCTGTCATCGAAGGCCGCGTACTTGGTTGTCTGATCGAAAAAGAACGCACGGTTCCCGATCAGTATCCGTTATCGATGAACTCGCTGGTGTCGGCGTGCAACCAGTCGTCGTCGCGTGATCCCGTCATGACGCTCGACGAACACGAGGTCGACGCTGCAGTCAGCACGCTCAAGGCTCAGGGCTGTGCGCGCATTGTGCATCCCACGCATGGTCGCGGGGTCGTGCGAGTTCGCCAAGTATTCGACGAGAAGTTCGCGCTTGAGGCAGCCGATGCTGCCGTGATGGGGGTGCTGCTGGTTCGCGGCCCACAGACTGCGGCCGAACTTCGTACGCGTACCGAACGGTTGCACAACTTCGACAATGTGGCCGATGTCGACACGTGCCTCCATCAACTTGCCGAGCGTCAGTTCGTGCAGCTCATCGAGCGCCAGCACGGACAAAAAGAGCAGCGCTGGCAGCAGCTTGTCGCCGAAGAGGCCGAGCAATCGGCGCCGCCCGCTGCCGTCACTGCATCGGGTCTTGCCGGCAGCGTGGTCGATCGCGTGGCCCAGCTCGAAGAACGCGTGGCCAAGCTCGAAGCCGCCCTCGCCGACCTGCTGTAAGTCGGCGGCGAAGTGGCGGCGCTCACGCCCTTCACGGGCGTGTACGCCGCCACTTCGCGACAGGCGTCGTGATCTCAGCCCACGCTCCATAACCTTGGCCCATGTTCGCCTGCGCCCAATGGGGTGCCGTAGGCGAGTTTGCAGCTTCTCGCCACGGCGCGGTTACCCGCAAGCAGGCTGCCGAACTTGGGATCTCCACCAAAGTTGTTGCCCGGCTGAAATCGTCGGGGCATCTGCTTGAGCCGCTGCCCGGCGTGTTGGTTGTCGTTGGATCCGTGCCCACGTGGGAGCAGCGGCTCACCGTCGCCACGCTTGCTTCGTCGCAGGCCGGAATCGCCAGCCATCGTTCAGCGGCTGCACTACACGGATTCGATGGATATGCGCGCCGGCCGATCGAGGTCATCGTTCCGAATTGGCGCCCAGTGATCGCCTCGTTCGCCGAGCAACATCGATCGCTCGTTCCGGGCTGTGACGCGGTTTACATCGACAACATCCGCTGCACCGGAATTGCCCGCACGTTGGCCGATCTAGGTGCCGTCGATCCGATTGATCGAGTTCGCGCGGCGTTTGAATCTGCGTGGCGTCGGGGCGCAAGTCTGCAGTGGTTACGCGAAACAGCCGAGCGTCTGCACCGACCTGGCCAGAGCGGCACTCGTGTTCTGCTGACGTTGCTCGACGAGGCCGAGCGTCATCTCCGGCCAACGGAGTCGACCCTTGAGCTGCGGCTCGAGGCGTGCCTGCGGGGCATCGAAGGATTGGTTCGACAGCACGTAGTCGTCGCCGAGTCGGGGCAGTTTGTGGCGCGTGTCGATTTCGCGGTGCCTCGGGTGAAATTGGCAATCGAGGCACACAGCCGACAGTTTCACTTCGGATCTGAGGCGGTTCACCATGATGAGGCTCGCGAGCATTCGCTCGCTGCGCAGGGCTGGATGGTTGTTTACATGGGGGATCGGCATATCCGGTCGAAGGCTCGGGTTCGAAAGCAGGTGCTCGACATCATCCGCGCGCGCGAGACGTAAGCCGGCAGCGAAGTGGCGGCGCTCACGCCCTTCACGGGCGTGTACGCCGCCACTTCGCGACTCAGGAGCGCGAACGTGCTTGAATCTGTAGTCATGAAGGCAGCGATTCTTGTTGAGAGCCTCACGGGTAACACGTGGAAGGCAGCCGAGCTTGTGGCAGCAAACCTGCAGCAGGCCAAGTGGGACATCACCGGATTATCGAAGGTGCGCGACCCTGACCACGCCAGTATCCAAGAAGCCGACATCGTGCTCGTGGGGACTTGGACGCACGGACTTTTCTTGGTCGGACAAGCTCCGGCTGGTGCTGCGTTGCTCAGCCAACTCCCGGCGATGCGTGGCAAGCAGGCCGCCGTGTTTTGCACCTTTGCGCTCAACCCGGCCGGCACGCTCGACAAGATGACCCGCATCATTTCGGGCGTTGGCGCCGATGTGATCGGTGGTTTGGCGATGAACCGCCGCCATCTCGATCGCAATGCCGAAGAGTTTGCGCTGCGTCTGCTCGATGCCGTGCCCGCCCGCCGCTAGGCGTTGGTAGGGCTCGGTAGAGAGCTCTCGGTCGTTCTCAAGCTGATGGTGAGTCGACCATCTGGCCACACGATGAGTTTCACGCCGCTCGGCGGAAGAGCGAGATCGGCCACGCCCAACGTGCGGCCTTCGCAATCGGTGAACTGGTGAGTCTTTTTGATTTGGGTGATTTTGCAGCTCACGTTGCGGTCGGCGGGATAGGCCATGCTGATGGTCCAGTTTGCCTTCTCGATATCGCCGGTGTGATCGAGCACGATGGAGAGGCGACCACTCGAGTTCAACAGGTCGGGCAGAATCAAGGAACCACCGTCTTCAACGACTCGGGCTAACGAAGCGGTATTGCCCGCCTCGAAGGCGCTCGGTGCAAAACCACTTGCTGTGGTTCCGCTGTTGTGTGAGATGAAAACGGCGATGCCCCAGAGGAAAAGCCCGAGCGCAACAAAAAAGGCAAGGCCGCCGAGCACGGGTACAGCGGCTCGGGCGAATGGTGATCGAAGCTGTGGACGGCGCATTCCCGCAAGTCTGCCCGATCGGCGTTCGGGATGCTCATTGCACGTTCTGGTGTCGTCGGTTGTGACAAATGGGGTGAGTGCGCCTAGGGTTCGATACTCGTGAAGCGGACTTACCGTGTTGTTGTTGCCAAGCCCGGCCTCGATGGGCATGATCGGGGCGCGAAGACCATCACCCGCGCCCTTCGCGATCATGGTTTCGAAGTGATCTATACGGGGCTACATCAGACCCCTGAACAGATCGCCGAGACGGCCTTGCAGGAAGATGTCGACGCTGTCGGCCTGTCGTTGCTCAGCGGAGCGCACCTCACGCTGTTTCCGCGTGTAATGGAAGAACTTCGCAAACGTGATCTCGGCGATGCACTTGTCTTTGGTGGCGGCGTCATTCCCGACGCTGATGCCCGTGCGCTGCGCGAGCAAGGCGTTGCACAAATCTTTGGACCAGGCAGCTCGCTCAAGGGCATCGCTGCATGGCTCGAAACCGAACTCGACAATAGAGAGGACTGACCTTGGATCTCTTCGAATATCAGGGAAAGCAGTACTTCGCCCGCTTCGACATCCCGGTGAGCCCCGGCGGTATCGCCGACACCGTGGAAGAAGCCGTTGTGCAGGCAGCCGCAGCCGGTTATCCGGTGGTTGTGAAGGCACAGGTGCAAGTTGGCGGCCGCGGTAAGGCTGGCGGCATCAAGTTGGCCAACAACGAAGACGAAGTTCGCTTGCACGCCGGAAACATTCTGGGCATGGACATCAAGGGCCATCTCGTCGAGCGCGTCTGGGTTGAATACGCCAGCGACATCGCCGAGGAGTACTACGCCAGCTTCACGCTCGATCGTGCCGCGAAGAAGCATCTGTTGATGTTGTCGGTCGAAGGTGGCGTCGAGATCGAAGCGGTCGCCGAGAGCAACCCCGATGCGATTCTGCTGCGTCACATCGATCCAGTTGATGGCATCACGCTCGAGTGGGCCCGCCAGGCCGCAATCGATGCCCGCATGCCAGCGCAGTCGGTCGAAGGCGTCGCCTCGATTCTGGTGAAGTTGTACCGCTGCTTCACCGAGGGCGACTGCGACCTCGCCGAGATCAACCCGCTGATTCTCAAGCCAACCGGCGAGATTCATGCGCTCGATGCAAAGGTGAGCCTCGACAACAACGCCGAGTTCCGTCATCCTGAGTGGGCCGAGTATCGCGAAACCGAAGTGCTCGACGAGCGCGAGTTGTTGGCTCGTGAAAAGGGCTTGCAGTACATCGGCTTGCAAGGTTCAGTTGGCATCATCGCCAACGGCGCCGGTCTGGCGATGAGCACGCTCGACGTGGTCAACCAAGTGGGCGGCTCAGCAGCCAACTTCCTCGACATCGGTGGCGGCGCGAACGCCGACCTGATGTCGGCAGCACTCGAGGTCATCAACTACGACCAGAGCGTGAAGAGCATTCTCATCAACATCTTCGGCGGCATCACCCGCGGCGAAGAAGTGGCCAAGGGAATCGTCGAGGCCCTCAACCGGGTTTCGCTGCGGGCCCCGATCGTGATTCGTCTCGATGGCACCAACGCCGAGGAAGGCCGCCAGATCTTGCTCAGCGCTGGCATCCCCGAGAGTGTGCTGCAAAGCAAACCCACCATGTTGGAAGCCGCTCGTGCGGCCGTAGCAATCGCAAACGCGAACTGAGGCTGAGTCATGGCAATTTTTGTTGATCAGAACACCAAGGTCATCGTGCAGGGTCTTACGGGCGGGCAGGGCAAGTACCACGGCCTGCGCAACCGGGCTTACGGCACTCAGGTTGTTGGCGGCGTCACCCCCGGTAAGGGCGGTCTCGATGTCGAAGGCATCCCAGTGTTCGACAGCGTTGCTGATGCTGTTGCCGCTACCGGTGCCGATGCATCGTTCATCGCCGTGCCGCCCAAGGCTGCTTCAGCTGCCATTCTCGAAGCGGCCGCCGCAGGCGTGCGTTTTGTGGTGTGCATCACCGAGGGCATTCCTGCTCAAGACGAAGCCCGCGTGTATAACACCCTCCTTCGCGACTTCCCCGGAACCCGTTTGCTCGGTCCGAACTGCCCAGGCATTATCAGCCCCGGCAAATGCAACATCGGCATCACGGCTGGCGAGATCGCCGAACTGCCCAGCGCTTCGGGCCCCAACGTGGGCATCGTGTCGCGGTCGGGCACGCTTACATATCAGGCGCTCTACGAACTCAAGCAGCGCGGCATCGGCGTGTCCACGTGCGTGGGCATCGGTGGCGACCCTGTGCCAGGCACCAACTTCATTGATTGCCTCAGCCAGTTCCAGGCCGACCCCGAGACTCACGCGATCATCATGATCGGCGAGATCGGTGGCTCAGCCGAAGAAGAGGCAGCCGAGTTCATTAAGGCCAATGTCACCAAGCCAATGAGCGCCTACATCGCAGGCGTTACGGCGCCCGCCGGCAAGAAGATGGGCCACGCTGGCGCCATCGTCAGCGGCGGTAAGGGCACGGCTCAGGGCAAGATGGACGCACTTGCAGCAGCGGGTGTGCGCATCGGTCTGAACCCAACCGAAGCGGGCGACTTGATGGCCGAGATCGTGGCCAGCCTTCGCTGACCCGTTGTCATCGTTCGACAATCTGTGAGGGTCCCGGGCACACGCTCGGGGCCCTCAGTCGTTTTCTCCGTCCCGGCTGGCTCAGCCCACCGGCGGAGGTGGTGGGGGTGGCGGTGGCGGCGAAGCGTCGCCACTGCCAACGTGATGGAACGACGCGCGCAGCTTGTCGATGTCCTTGAGGTCCTCGAGCGTGCCGCCGGACTCTGTGTAGACGAGGAATCCGCCAAATGTGACGACCAACGCTGCGACGAGTCCGATGTAGATTCCCGCCGAGCGATCGTAGAACTCGATGCCAATGATGAGCTTGAGCAGTACGAAGATGGAGCCAAGCGCCCCGGCCGCTACGTACGACACGGCTGGCAGCTTTGGGGCCGCAACTCCGAACGCAGGCAGGGCCAGCACTACGGCTGCGCCGAGGAACACAATGAACCACAGCGTGCACCACAAGAACCCAGCATCAAATCCGTTTGCACTGGCCCCAGCAAGGCGTACTCCGAACACCGAGGCGAAGCTGAACCAGTCGAAAAATGATGCAATCGCGAACAGAACGCTTCCGCCGATAAACACCATCGAACCTTTACTTACCTTGCTGACGTCCATTGCAATCCTCCAGTAATGGGGTAGATGGATACACGCGAACCATATGCCTGTTGAACGTTGCGTAAACAGAGCACAATGGCCCAACTCTTGGTGTTCTAAGGTCGCCGCCGTGCCTTCAGCTTTGCTTTCAGTGTTCGATAAGTCCGGAATCGTTGAGTTTGCGCAGGGATTGCACGACCTTGGTTGGCGCCTCGTCAGCAGCGGCGGAACCGCTAAAGCCATAGCTGGTGCCGGTTTGCCGGTCGTAGACCTTGCCGACCTCACCGGATATCCGGCCATCTTGGGGCATCGGGTGGTCACGTTGCATCCTGTGATCCACGGCGGCTTGTTGGCCGACCTCGATCAACCCGAACATGTCGCCGAACTTGCCGCATATGGCATCGAGCCGTTGTCCCTCGCGGTGGTGAACCTGTATCCGTTCAGCAGCGACCCGAGCATTGATCTCATCGACATTGGCGGGCCAACGCTCATTCGTGCCGCCGCAAAAAATCATGCCCATGTCGGTGTCGTGATGGACCCCGCGCAATACGGCGGCGTGCTCACCGAGTTGCGCAATGAGGGGCAGCTCACTGCAGCTACCCGGCGTTCGCTGGCCGCCACGGCGTTCGCTCGCATCGCCGCATACGACGCCGACATCGCCACGTGGTTCGCCGCTCCGGCGGCCGACGAATCACCGCTGCCCGCCACGTTGCACCTGTCGCTCGAACTCGCTCAGCCACTGCGCTACGGCGAAAATCCGCATCAGCATGGAGCCCGTTATCGCCGCGTTGGAGCGCAGAGTTGGTGGGACTCAGCCACGCAACATGGCGGCAAAGAACTCAGCTATCTCAACGTGTACGACACCGAGGCAGCGTGGCGCTTAGCGAACCGATTCGATGCGCCAGCGGTGGTCATCGTGAAGCACGCCAACCCCTGCGGCGTGGCCGTTCACACCGACATTGCCGAGGCCTACATCCGTGCCAACGCATGCGATCCGGTCAGCGCGTTCGGCGGCATTGTGGCCGTCAACCGGGTTGTCACGGCGGCGCTGGCTACTGCGCTCGCGCCGGTCTTCACCGAGGTCGTCGTCGCCCCGTCATTCGAACCCGAGGCGCTTGAGATCTTGCTCGCCAAGAAGAACATGCGAGTGCTGTCGGCTTCGTCGTGGCCCGGTTCGGCGCTCGATATGCGCACGGTCGACGGTGGTCTGCTGGTGCAGCAGTCCGACACCGTGAACCTCGACCGCAGTTCGTGGCAAGTGGTCACCGACGCAGCGCCCACAGCTTCGCAATGGGACGACCTTGCCTTTGCGTGGCAGGTCTGCGCCGTTGTGAGCAGCAACGCGATTGTGTTCGCCAAAGACGGCCAAGCCTTTGGCATCGGGGCCGGCCAACAGAACCGGCTCGACTCGGCCCGCATCGCGCAAGATCGCAGCGCGGGTCGTGCCAGCGGCGGCGTCTGTGCCAGCGATGCGTTCTTCCCATTTCGCGACGGTCTCGATGCGGCGGCCGCTGCTGGCATCCGTGCAATCATCCAGCCCGGTGGCAGCGTGCGCGACGACGAAGTCATCGCTGCCGCCAACGAGCACGGCATTGCGATGGTGTTCACCGGCGAGCGGCACTTCCGTCACTGAGCAGTTGACGAAATGCAAACGCGCCCCTCACCCTTGGTGATCGCTTGGGGCTAGTCTTCCCGCATGGCGAGAATTGGCGACCTTCTCCGGGCCGGTCCGACGTATTCTTTCGAGTTCTTTCCGCCGAAATCCGACGACGCGCAACTCACGCTTGGGCGCACGATCGCCGAACTCGAGCCGTTGAATCCCTCGTTCGTGTCGGTCACCTATGGCGCCGGCGGATCTACCCGTGTTCGCACCCGCGATGTGGTCACATGGGTGCGCCGCGAAACCGAGGTCACGCCAATGGCGCATCTCACGTGCCAAGGCCATACCCGCGCCGAGATCACCGAGATTCTCGCTCACTACCGTGATGCCGATGTCGAAAACATCATGGCGTTGGGTGGCGATGTGCCCAACGATCCCTCTGAGGTCGCCCCAAGCGACTACACCTTCGCCAGCGAACTTGTTGCCGACATCGACCTGCACGAGTATTTCTCAATTGGTGTTGCTGCCCATCCAGAGGGCCACCCTCGTTCACCCGACATGGCAACCGATCGCCGTCGTTTGGCCGACAAACTTCGCCGCGCCGACTTCGCCATCACGCAGTTCTTCTTCGATGTCGATCACTACGTGCGTCTCGTCGACGAGTTGCAGGCCCTCGGCGTGGATAAGCCGGTGCTGCCTGGCATCATGCCCGTGACCAATAAAGGCCAGATTCAACGCATGGCGCAGATGAGTGGCACGGCGTTGCCGACGTGGCTGATCGACCGACTCGCTGCCACCGACGATCCTCACGAAGTGCGCAAGATTGGCGTGCACGTGGCCACCGAATTGTGCGAAGCGTTGTTGCTGGCAGGCGCTCCCGGGTTGCACTTCTACACGCTTAATCGCAGCACGGCCACCCGCGAGATCTACGCGAACCTGAAGTTGGCAGCCGCTCACTGACAGCGATGCGTTGGGTGGCGTGCCCTCGGAGCCTCGTGCGCATCGGCAATAATGAACGTCATCACCACTCGACCCATTACCCGCGCGCCTGCGCAGCAGATCAGTCGCGTGCCGTATCTTCCCGGCCTCGACGGGATGCGCGCGGTCGCAGTGCTGGCCGTGATGCTGTACCACGCCCATTTGTGGCTCACCGCTGGCTTCTTGGGTGTCGAAGTTTTCTTTGTGATCAGCGGCTATCTCATCACCATGTTGCTGATAGCCGAACACGAACGCACCGGGCGGCTTCACCTCGCTGACTTTTGGCGCCGTCGCTTCCGGCGGCTGCTCCCGGCGCTGTACCTCGCGATGCTGATGGTCGCCGTGTATTGCCTTGTGTTGTTCCCTCAGGCGTTGGGCAAGCTGCGCGGCGACCTGATGGCAGCAGTGACGTACTCGACCAACTGGTTCCAGGTCATCAGCGGCCAGAGCTACACGGGCGAATTCGACTTTGCTCCGTTGCGGCATCTGTGGTCGCTGGCAGTCGAGGAACAGTTCTATTTGTTCTGGCCAGTGGTGATGCTCGTGGTCTTGCGCAAGGGACGAGCACGACTTCCCCGAGTTGGTTTATGGCTGCTCGGTATCTCGGTTCTCATCACCATCGCCACAGCGTTGTTCTTTCACTCTGGGTCGTTGCCCGATTGCGCGGTTGTCGTACGTGGTCGTGAGAGCCTCGGCCCTCCGTGCACCTTCGAAGTGTTCGGACGAGTAGTCGAGAAGAACAACTTCTTGTACCTCGGCACGATGAGCCGGATGAGTGGCATTCTGCTCGGTGCCGGCTTTGCGATGGTGTGGCGACCGGTGGCCATCATGCGTGGCCCGTTGCGTCACAAGGCACGGTTGCTGAACCGGGTCGGCGTCGCTGGGCTCTTGGTGCTGGCGTTCTTGGTGCTCAAGTTTGAGTTGTTCTCAACCTTCACCTCGAGTTGGTACGCCCCCATCTTCCGTGGCGGATTGCTGCTCACTGGCTTGGCCACGCTGATGACGATCGCCGCAGTGACACACCGCGGCACACGGATGTCGAAGGTGCTCAGCAACCCCTTGTTCAACTGGGTGGGCACGCGTTCGTACGGTTTGTACCTCTTTCATTGGCCGATCTATCAGTTCATCCGTAAAGAGGCTGGCGTACAGCTCAGCGTGTCTCAAATGCTGTTTGCATGGGTCTGCGCCGGTGTCGTTGCCGAGGCCAGCTATCGCTTCGTAGAGATGCCTATTCGCAGTGGGCACTTCGCCGCGTGGTGGCGCAACCGGCGCGGTTTTGGGGCCGTTGAACGTCGCAACCTGATTGCCGGGCTCGCCTGTGCTTCGCTGTTGTTGGGCTTCCTCGGCGTACGAGTTGCGCTGGCGCCCTTGAAATGCACCAACGTGAATGAGTGTTCCTTCGAGCAGGGACTGCTCGCCGCTTCGCCCGCTACGTCGGCCAACACCCAGCCCACCGGCTCTACAAGCTCGCAACCGGTGGCGTCCACGGTTCCCGGCGAGGTGACCACCACCACCGAGGCGGCAACCACCACTACCGCGGCGCCCATTAAATTCACGGTGTTCGCCATCGGTGATTCGGTGATGCTCGGAGCGCGGCCAACAATGATGTTCGCCGGCATCGACGGCGTCGACGCAGCGGTGAGTCGTCAGGCCAAAACCGGTGCCACCATCCTCGAGGGTGTTGCTTCGTTGGGGTCGCTCGGCGATTACGTGGTGATCCATCTCGGCACCAATGGCCCGATGTCTGCCGAGACACTCGATCGACTCATGCGTGCCAGCGCAAGTGCGCGGGTGGTCGCCGTGCTGACCGTGTCGGCAGATCGCACCTGGACCAATGGCAACAACGAACTCATCCGGGCGCTGCCAGCAACGCACCCCAATGTGGTGCTCGTCGATTGGCAGATGGCCGTGGGCGCGCATCCCGAGTTCATCAGCGGCGATGGTGTGCATCTCAAGACCGCCGAGGCGAAGAAGTTCTACACCAATCAAATTCTTGGTGCGCTCGGGTTTGCTCAACTGCCATAGGTCACCAGTTGTCATTGGTTTTTTGTTGAGCGCGTGCCACGGCGTACGCTCTGGGCTATGACATCCCCTGTTCGTGTTGCAGTTTCCGGCGCCGCCGGTCAGATTGGTTACAGCCTCTTGTTCCGTATCGCGTCTGGCGCGATGCTCGGACCCGATACCCCGATCATCTTGCAGATGCTCGAAGTCACCCCGGCGCTCAAGGCGCTCGACGGTGTGCGCATGGAGCTCGAAGATTGTGCGTTCCCACTGTTGGCCGACATGGTCTGCACCGACGATGCCAACGTGGCATTCGGCGACGTAGATGTGGTGCTGCTCGTTGGCGCCATGCCACGCAAGGCCGGCATGGAGCGCGCCGATTTGCTCAGCGCAAACGGTGGCATCTTCAAGCCGCAGGGCAAGGCGCTCAGCGACAATGCCAGCAAAGACGTCAAGGTTCTCGTTGTCGGTAACCCCGCCAACACCAACGCACTCATCGCGATGCACAACGCGCCGAATCTCGATCATGGTCGTTTCACCGCCATGACCCGCCTCGACCACAACCGCGCCGTGTCGCAGCTGGCCGCAAAGACGGGCCGCCCAGTGAGCTCGGTGAAGCAGATGACCATCTGGGGCAACCACTCGACCACGCAATACCCCGACCTGTTCCATGCCGAAGTCGATGGCCAGAACGCGTACTCGTTGGTTAACGATCACGCATGGGTCGACTCTACGTTTATCCCAACCGTTGCCAAGCGCGGCGCTGCGATCATCGAAGCCCGCGGCGCTTCATCGGCCGCATCGGCCGCCAACGCTGCCATTGGCCATGTGCGCTCATGGGCGCTCGGCACCGAGCCCGGCGACTGGGTCTCGATGGCCGTCCCATCCGATGGCTCGTATGGCGTCCCCGAGGGCCTCATCTCGTCGTTCCCATGCGTGTGCAAGGACGGCAACTACAGCATCGTCCAAGGTCTCGAAATCGACGACTACAGCCGCGGCAAGATCGATGCCAGCACCGGCGAGCTCGAAGAAGAGCGCACCGCAGTTCGCGAGCTCGGCCTCATCTAAATCCAAATCCGAATCCGAATCCGCTCCATCAAACGGTTTGTTGAAGACAATTGGTCGAGGGTCGACCTATTGGCTTCAACAAACCGGGCAGTGAGGATGCCGGTGAGTAGTGCGCGCAGGCTCGGGGGATGCGGGTTGGCGCTGGGCTAGTTGCTCAGGCGCAGCGTGACGATCTGGAATGGTTTGAGGCTGAGCGAAATGGTGGTGCCGTCGAACGACGCCGCATCGGCCATTTCTGGTAATGCTCGCTCAAGGAAGTCGCACACCACAACGTGCGAGGCCGCAAAGGCCGTTGTGAGGCTCGCTGAGGCACGTCCACCAGTGGATTCGTAGCATCGCAGCACCATGTCGCCGCTGCCGTCTTGTGCCTGCTTTACGGCGGTGACGACGATGGCCGGGTTCGATGACGCAACTGCGCCGGCTGTACTGACTGACGCAGCGCTGGTCGAGGCGATAGCCACGACGGGCTGATTCAGGCGAGCAGCCTCGGCGACCACTGTCGATTGCACGCAGTTGCCAAGGTGTGGCAGCAGCGAATAGGTGAACCGGTGATCGCCGCGGTCGGCATCGGGATCGGGGAAATTTGAGGCGCGCAGCAGGGTGAGCCGTAATGCGCCGCGGTGCACATCGTGTCCGTATTTCGAGTCGTTGAGCAACGCCACGCCATAGCCCGTCTCGGACATATCGACCCATCGGTGCGCGCACACCTCGAACTTGGCGGCGTCCCAACTGGTGCTTGCATGAGTAGGACGCTGCACGTGGCCGAATTGAATTTCGCACGTTGCCGAGTCGGCGTGCACATCAATTGGCATGGCGACCTTGAGCACTTTTTCGTCCTCGTGCCATGCAACATCGTTGACGATGTCGAGGCGAGCCGACCCAGCACACAGCACGAGTCGCTGCACGATGCGTGAGGCACCAAATGTGCGCGTGATCTGAACTGTGGCCTGTAGGGGACCGCGGTCGAGGATCTCGATCGAGTCGAGTTCGATGAGCTCGCGGGTGTTCTTGGCGTAATAGTCGTCGAGGTCCCATGCGTCGTATTCGATGGGATGATCGGCCGAGAGCTCGAGCAGGTTCGCGCGCATGCCGGGCTTGATCACCTCGCGCCCGGCGCGTAGGTCGTAGAGCGACGAGATCAATCCATCGGAGTCGATGCTGATTCGCACAATTTCGTTGGCAAGCGTGATGCCTGTGCCGGTTTGCTCGACGGTGACGGTGACCGCGCAGGCTGTTGGCGCTGGCGGGAGGGCATCGAATGCGATGCCGGCAACGCCCATTGAGGGAAGCGCTGCCCATGCGGCGAGCCGGCCATCGTGCAGCAACTGAGCATGCTGGGGCGCCGTAGCGGGGCTGAGAGTTGCGGGGATCTGCACCACACCGATGCGAGCGTCGGGTGCCGAGTTGGCGAGCAGCACATCGCCACCAACAGTTGATGTCAGTGATGCCAGTGCAGCAGTGCGCAACCCGGTGAGCGACGCATCGAGTCGGGTGTATGCCGCTTCGGCATCGTCGTGCACCCATGCGATGGACGAGCCGGGGATGATGTCGTGGAACTGCAGTGTGAGCACCTCGCGCCAGGCTTGCTCGAGTTCGGCAAGGGGATAGGCGTCGGCTCCGCTGTTCGAGACCGCTGCGGCGAGCGATGACCACAGCTCGACTTCGCCAAGGAGCACTTCGCTGCGACGGTTGCCGGCCTTGGTCTTGGCCTGCGAGGTATAGGTGCCGCGGTGCATCTCGAAGTACAGCTCACCAACCCATGTGGCGGCGTCGGGATAGTCGGTTTCGGCGGCCGCGAAGAATTCGGCGGGCGACTCGATGACGATGCGAGGCAGGCCCTCGAGATCACGCATGCGTCGGTAGCGCTCCATCATGTCTCGGGTGGGACCGCCGCCGCCGTTTCCGAAACCGAACGGTGCCATCGACATGTTGCCGCCGCCGTGATCGGCGTAGTTGCGCTCGGCATGGGCGAGCTGCGCTGGCTGCATCGACACGTTGTAGGTATCGACTGGTGGGAAGTGGGTGAAGACGCGCGTGCCATCGATGCCCTGCCACCAAAACGTGTGGTGCGGCATTCGGTTCTGCTTGTTCCAGCTCAGCTTCTGAGTGAGGAACCACTTGGCTCCGCCCAATGCAAAAATCTGCGGCAGGCTGGCCGGGTAGCCGAACACATCGGGGATCCAGACCTCGTCGCACGTGACCCCGTAGTGCTCTTCGAAGAACCGCTGACCGTGCAAGAACTGGCGCGCCAGTGATTCGCCAGAGGGCAGGTTGGTGTCGGCTTCAACCCACATGCCGCCCACCGGAATGAAGCGGCCTTCTCTGGCTCGCTCGACCATTTGCTCGAACACGTTGGGGTATCGGTCACGCATCCACTCGTGCTGTTGCGCCTGACTGCACGCAAACTTCAGGTCTGGTTCGCGGGTCATCAGATCGAGCACGTTGCTGAACGTGCGTGCACATTTACGAACCGTTTCGCGAAGCGGCCAGAGCCATGCTGTGTCGATGTGTGCATGCCCGATGGCGCTGACTCGATGGGCGCTCGGCACAGCCGGTTTGGCGAGCGATGGAGCCAGGTGAGCGCGTGCGGCGGCGGCGGTGCCCACAACGTCGTTGAGGTCGAGCGCATCGAGCGCGCGCTCGATGGCGCGTGTGATCTGCGGCCTCCGGGGTGCGTTGAGTGGAAGTTCTTTGATCACGTCGCCGAGCACATCGAGGTCGTAGACCAACGCAGCGACTTCGGCATTGAACACTGAGAGCTCGGCACGCTTCAGTGAGTACAGCGGCGCAGTGGTGAGGGTGTTGGGGTCGCCGTTGGGCGATGGTGGGTACATCGTGGAGATGACCATTGGGTTGGCCGCGGCCTCGACAAGAAATTCGAACTGCTCGCCGCCCTTGGCAGTGATGAGCAATGGGATCGCATGGTTCAGCGGGTTGAGCGCGCGCAGCGGACCATCGGGTCCCCACACGAGGCCCTCGGCTTGGAAGCCCGGTGCGTGTCCGAAACCAAGGTCGATGCGCGCCTCGACGGTGGCACCTTTCCATTCGTTCGGAACGGTGGCGATGCAGTGAAACCACGTGGTGCTCCACGGCGGGCCATAGGCGGTGCCGATTGCGAATGGCTTGAACAGACCGTCGACCATGGCCAGCATCGCATCGTCGAACGAGATGGGTTCGCCTGGCGCCGAATAGGCCGACACGGTGAACGCAGCGCTGGCCCCGTAGCGCTTTGGCCGGATGCGATCGCGAAGGAAACGGTCGAGACGTCGTTCGATGATGAGGTGGTTGTCGTGCATGGTGTTTCGATCAGGCGACGGCGACTTGGCAAGCAACTCGTGTCATCGCGTTGACGCCCTGTTTGAACTCTTCGTCGGTGATGCGTTCGGTGGTGCCGTCGTCGTCGATGAGGTCGCTCACGGTCATGATGGCCAACGTCTCGATCTGGTGAATGGCGCCAAGCGTGTACAGGATTGACGCTTCCATCTCGACGCCGAGGTGGCCGCGCTCGCGCCAGCGCTGCATCACGCCGGGACGGTCGTCGTAGAACAACGCGCTGGTGACTATGGGGCCTACGAATGTGCGTGAGTTCGATTCGCGGGCGAAGGCCACCGCCGACTCAACGAGTTGCCAGGTTGCGGTTGGGGCATGCGCCTCGCCGTGGGTGAGCATCGCCGTGGTTGGATCGTCGGGGGTGGCGCTGAGGGCAATGAGCGTGTCGCCCATGCGAAGGCCGTGCTTGAGGCCGCCGGCGCTGCCCACCCGGATGATGCGCTTGGCGCCGAGCTGAATGAGTTCGCTGTAGTAGATGGCGGCGCTTGCGGCGCCCATGCCAACCGACTGCACGCTGATCGGCGTGCCGTTGAACGTGCCGGTGAAACCGAGCATGCCGCGCTCGTCGTTCACGCACCGAAAGCCCGGATCGAAGAATGTTTCTGCGATGTGGCGGGCGCGATTCGGATCGCCAGGCACCAGCACTGCTGGGGCATAGTCGCTGGGTTCTGCGCGAAGGTGAATAGGCATGAGATGCAGCGTAGGCGGCGCCGCGACGGCGTGACTTACTTCAGGAATTTGCTGGTGGTGTTGTCGGCCAGCAGCTTGCCGTCGGTCTGGCAAGTAGGGCAGTAGGCCACCGTGTAATTGTTGTATGAAACAGACCGGATGACGGAGCCGCATTCGGGGCACGGCTCGCCAACGCGGCCGTGCACACGACCTGGACGATCTTTCGATGAGCTCATGTCGGGCCGAGCGCGCTCGTAGGCCAAACCATCCTCGACAGCGTCGTGAATCGCGCGCACCACCTTGGCGACTCCATCACGAGTGAGCTTTGAGGTATTCGCAAACGGCGAGAGCTTGGCGCGATGACACACTTCGTTGGCGAGCATTCGTCCCAACCCGGCGATGACATGCTGGTCGCGTAGGAAGCCGTGGAGGCGCATCGGATGTGCGTGGAACTGAGCCTCGAGCGATTCGGCGGTGAACTCTAAAGCGTCGGGTCCGAGCGCGCTGAGGGGAGCATCGGTGAGCGCTGTTGGCGTGGGCAGACACCAAACGCCTGCGCTGCGTTCGGTGCCGGCTTCGGTAAGCAACAGCGCGGGGCCTTCATCGAACACGAATCGAGCCTGGCCATTGCGCGGCTTGGGCGACGGTTTGTTGTCGACCAGCAGACGCCCACCCTGCATGAGATGCACTGCAAATGTGACCGAGTCGAACTGCAGCAGCAGGTACTTGCCTCGGCGGTCGACGCGGCGCAACGTATGGCCATAGGCCTGATCGGGTGCGGGCACGGCGGTCTTGAGCGCAGTGAAACGAAATGGCACGAAACGCACGAGTGCTCGCCCGACGAATTGGGCTTCTAGCCGTTCGGCGTGGGCCTGCACTTCGGGGAGTTCGGGCACGGCGTTACTCGTATGAAGTGTTGGCGCGCACCGAGTCGAACACGGCGCTCATCGCGCCAAAGACGGCTTGGCTGTCCATCAGCTTTTGTTGGTTGCCGGTGAGCAAGATGCGCCCCTGAATGAAGGCTTCTTGGGCGTTCAGCGCGCCAGTGGCCACGCTCACGGCGGTGTCCCATGTTTGTTCGAATCGAACATCTTCGGGAAAGGCCGCGCCGGCTGCGAACAAGAGTTGGCCGTCGAGCACTTGCAGCGAGTACACGATGGTGCCCTCGGGTGCCCCGGTGACTACCTGAGTGACTCCGATGGAGCACTCGGCAGCGGCCTCGGCGACGCGTTCGTTGGTTGCGGCCTCGTCGGCAACGGCATCGATCCAGTCCAAACTGAGGTAGCGCACCCCGTCAAGGTATCGCGCACGGCCTAGTGTGCCAAGCGATGTCTATTCCTTCGATCTGGCCGCTCAGCGAAAGCGACGAGACCCGCCATCCCAACTCGCCCGCCGAGGCGTGGTGGTGGTGGGGCGTGTCGAGCGACCGCAGGGCCGGTATCTACGTGGGACTCGAGCTGCGCGGCGATCGTTTCGATTATTGGGCTGGCATTGTTCGTGTCGACGAGCCGTATCTCTACATCGAAGAACTCGATGGCACCGATCTGCGTGACGGACTCGAGATCAAACCTCCCGAGATGTGGGCCGACCATTCGTGCGATATTCCGTTTCAGCAATGGAGTCTTGGCGCCGAAGCGCACGGCGTGTTGCTTGATGATCCAAGCGAGGCGTGGAATCGCGCCTACGGCACGCTGGTGCCCGTCACATTCGATGTCGAGTGGTACAGCGCGCGTAAGCCGCAACGTATCGACGCTCGCGATGTCAACGCTGTGGCGCCACCCGATGCCGTCGGCGGCTATCGGCAAAGCGGCGAGGTCGATTGCGAGATCGAATTGGCCACCGGTGTGCTGCATTTCGTTGGGCCCGCCGAGCGAGTGCATGTGTGGGGTGGGGCGTATCTACCATCATCGTTTGCGATGCCGATTGCGGCATCGGGTCTGCGAGCGCCTTACCGGCGCAGCGATGCGATCCATGTCGATCAGGTACTCACCGATCGATGGTGGGTGAATACAAAGGCTGCAAACACATGACATACGAACGCGACATTCTCGACGAGTTTGCCGACCGCAAAAAGGCCCCTGCGTATCGCGAGGTCATCGCGCAGTTAGGCATGGTGGTTGAGGATCGATCGAGCGGATTCTGTGGCGACGTTGTGAAGATCACCTTCGAGGCGGTCACGTTGCGCGATCGCAAGAATCAGCAGCGCTATTTCACATGGAAGCCGGGCGGGTTTCTACTCGAGGGCAAGCCGGTCACGTTGATTCGTGCAGCGGCTACGCCAGCACCACAGGCGTCGCGAAAGACAGTCACCAACAGTGGGTCGGTTGCCTCAGCAGAACCGGTGCGGGCGCGGGTGGCTCGAGCTGCGCGTATCTGGGTCGAAGGGAAGCACGACGCCGAACTCGTCGAGCATGTGTGGGGCGACGATCTGCGTGAGTTGGGCATCGTGGTCGAACCACTGCACGGCATCGACGATCTCGCCGGTGCCGTGCGCGAGTTCGGTCCGTCGAGCCAGCGCCGCCTCGGGGTGTTGGTCGATCATCTCGTTGCCGGTTCGAAAGAATCTCGTATTGCCTCGGCCGTGCGCGACGACAACGTGTTGATTACTGGTCATCCGTTTGTCGATGTGTGGGCAGGCATTCGTCCGCAGGTTCTCGGACTTGCCGAATGGCCCGACGTGCCGCGTGGTCAACCATGGAAACAGGGGATGTGTCAGGCGTTGGGCACAGATCTCGCTACGTTCTGGCCTCGCTTGCGAAATCGAGTGAACACCTACGCCGACTTGCGTCCCGAGCTCGTTGGTGCGGTCGAGCGGCTCATCGACTTCGTCAGCGAAAGTGACCAAGGTCCCGCTTCGTAAGAGCGAACGACCCGCGCAGGCGGCACTCAGTGCGGGTCTACTGACATCTCCAAACTCCGCGAGGAGATGTCGTGAACCACCGCCGAGCACAGCCCCTACTCGTTGTTGCTCGCGTCGCAGCGATGCTGCTGCTCGCAGCAAACGTCGTGATGATCGTGGGCGTGGCCGCTTCGGCCGTGCCGCAAGCGTTTGCCGACGGGGTGCCCGTTTGCCCGCGAGGCTTCTTTCAGGTGTCGGCGAACCACTTCTACGCCGTTGCTCCGGCGACCAGCGACTACACCGCCATCGGGTCGGACACGATTGCGGTGGGCGATCTCAACGCCATTGGTTATCGCACCCAAGACAACTCGATCTACGGCGTGGTGAGCACGGCCGCATCATTGAGCGACCTGTACAGAATCGACAGCGCAGGTGTGTTTACCGATGTCGGCCCAATCACCCCGCCGGTGTATCAGCCTCAGGGTGGAGACTTCACCAGCAGCGGACACTTGCTGGTTTACAACAGCGCAGACAACTGGTTCGACATCAACGTCGAGACTCGAGTCGCAACCCCGGTGCTTGTTGATGGTGTTGCGTGGGACTTCGCCCGAGCGCTCGACATTGTCGTGCTTGGCGATGTGGCCTACGGCTTCAATGGAAGCATCCTGTACACCGCAACGCTGACCATCGATGGGTCTGGGGTGACAACGGCAATGTTCGCATTCGCCACGTCGATCACTGGCGCTTCTCCTCGAGAACGATTCAGTAGCGCATGGAGCGACTCCAGCGGCGCGCTGTATTTCTTCAGGGATACCCAACATCGCCTGTATTCATTGGCCTCGCCAGCATCAACCACTGCGGTGCTTGTTGCCTCGCTGGTCGACATGTCTGTCCAAGGCGATGGCGCTTCGTGCCCCGCAGCGTTGAGTCCGTATGCGGCCCCGATCGCCAACCCCGACACGTACTCGGCGACAGCGGGCCACACCTTTGTGGCAACGGCTGGCTCTACTCCGGCGGGCGTGCTCGATAACGACGATGGTGGTTCTGCGCTCGAAGTGAGTTCGTTCACCGCAGCGTCGCACGGCGAGGTGACGATGGCCGTTGGCGCTGGCTCAACCGGGTCGTTTACATATACGCCAACCCTTGCCACCTTCGTGGGCGACGACAGCTTCACGTATGTCGCGGTAGACACTCAGCCGAGTCCGGCCACGAGCGCGTCGACCACCGTGGCCATCCACGTTGCTGATGTTCCAACAGTGACCACGCTGGCCGCTTCAGGCATCGGCGATACTGCAGCCACCCTGCACGGCACCGTGAACGCTCGCTCTGCAGACACCACCGTGGCATTTTGCTGGGGCACAGCGCCAGATCTTGCGGGCTGCATTGCCGCGGCTGCCACTGAATCTCCGGTGCTCGGAATAGCGGACACGTCGGTGTCGCTGGACCTTGCGAGCTTGGCCACCGGAACCACGTATTACTTCCGAGTGTCAGCCACGAACGCGGTCGGCACTGTCAACGGCGCCATCGTGTCGTTCACCACTCCACAACGCCCGGCATGGACCGACACCGCGCTCGGTGCGATGGTTGTTGGCGTCGCCTTCACCGATGCCGTGGCGGCCTCGGGAGTGTTGCCGCCCACCTACGCAGTCACGGCCGGCGCGTTACCGATAGGCCTGTCGCTGGCTGAGTCGACCGGAGCGGTCACAGGCACCCCGTCGCATTCCGGCGCATTCGCCTTCACGATCACCGCCGCCAACCTGTCGGGCTCGGTAGCCCACGACTTCACGGGCACGGTTGACGAATCCCCGCAGTGGACCGATGTGGTGCTCGGCCAGATGGTCGTCGGCACGCTGTTCGCCGACGCAGTGTTAGCCGCCGGCATGCCCAACCCCACCTATTCGCTTACTGACGGAGCACTGCCGAGTGGACTATTGCTCAACGCGACCAGTGGCAGCGTCACCGGTACCCCAAGCACGCCTGGTGGAGCGTTTGATTTCACGGTGCGGGCAGCCAACGGCATTGGCGATGCAACGTCGCATCAGTTCACCGGTTACGTATTTGAGGCACCCGCCTGGATCGACGTGACGCTTGGTCAGGTTGTGGTTGGAACGTCGTTTGCTGACGGCGTTTCAGCCTCGGGCGTGATGGCGCCTACGTATGCGGTTTTGTTTGGAGCGTTGCCAATAGGGCTGTGGCTGAACGCAACGACGGGTGCGATTACCGGTTTGCCCTCGGCCTCTGGCGCGTTCACGTTTACCGTCGCGGCGAGCAACGTGAGTGGCGCGGTCGAGCAAGCGTTCGTTGGCAGCGTGTACCAGTCGCCCGTGTGGAGCGATGTAGTGCTGGCCGAGATGCTCGTTGGCGCAGCGTTCGACGACGGCGTCGGCGCAGCAGGGCTCCCGGCGCCTACCTATTCGGTGATTGCGCGCGCGTTGCCGACTGGGTTGACGCTGAATGCAACGACCGGTGCAGTTACTGGCACACCTTCGGCGCCGGGCGGTGGGTTCGACGTGACCCTGAGGGCATCGAACTCATTGGGTCATGTCGAGTACCGCTTCGTAGGCACCGTGTATCAGGCGCCCACATGGACCGATGTCACGTTGGCCACAATGACGATTGGCGAGTCGTTTGCCGATGGTCTTGCCGCGGCGGCTATCCCCGCGCCTACCTATTCGGTGACGGCTGGATCGCTGCCGGCAGGCCTCTCGCTGAACGTGGTGACCGGAGCTATCGCTGGCATTGTTGCTGCCCCCGGAGGTGCCTTTGATTTCACGGTCACGGCAACCAATGCAAAGGGGTCGGTGAGCCATCAGTTCGTTGGCTCGATGTCCCTCTACGGATTTGTCGCGATGACTCCGGCGCGATTACTCGACACCCGCGACGGCGCAGCGAAGTATCCAGCGGGGTCAGATCATGAACTGTTGATGGTCGGTCGCTCGGGTATCCCCTCGGATGCAATCGCCGTGTTGCTCAGCGTTACCGCCACCGACTCCGACGGAAGTGGTTTCATCACGGTGTATCCGTGCGGCAGCAGTCGGCCGTGGTCGTCGAATCTCAACTTCGTGCCGGGCCTCACAGTGTCGAATGCGGCAAGCGTTTTCGTGGGCGCCAACGGTCGCGTGTGCGTCTACACGTCGGTTGCCACCCACGTTGTGATCGACGTAGACGGCGCGTGGAGTTCGGCGTCGGGCTCAGGCGCCCTGCATGCGTTTACGCCGACGAGGCTGCTCGATAGCCGGGTCTCGTCAGGTGCAAAGTTCCCTGCGGGGGCTGTTCATGAACTGGTCGTGGCTGGTGTTGGTGGTGTGGCCCCCGATGCAACTGCGGTCGTACTCAGCGTGACCGTTACCGAACCTGGTTGGGCCGGCTTCGTCACCGTGTATCCGTGCGGCGGAGCTCGACCGTGGGCATCGAACGTGAACTTTGCGGCGGGTCAAACGGTGTCGACTCCGGCAACGTCTGCCGTGGGCGCGTTGGGAACGATCTGTTTGTATACGTCGGCCCCCACGCACCTCGTGGTTGATGTCATGGCCGACTTCTCGCCAAGCGCAGGCACCGGCGTGCCAATCTCGGGTCAGGTTGAGCGTCTGGCAGACACCCGTCAGATCACCGGTTCAACGAACGGCAACAGGCTTGGCGGCGGCGGTGCCGTGCTGCACGTGGCCGTGCCAGCGCAAGCCACTGCTGTCACGCTGAACATAACGGTCACAGAACCAGAGTCGGCCGGATTCGTGACGGCCTACCCGTGCACCGCGACACCTCCGTTCGTTTCGAACGTGAACTTTGTTGCGGGTCAGACAGTGGCCGAGGCGGTCACCGTTGCGGTGAGCGCGAGCTCGCAGATATGCGTGTTCTCCTCGGTGCCCGCCCACGTGGTGGTGGACCTCAACGTGAGTTTCGGTGCCGGTTAGCGAGTGGTTGCTCAGCCTGCAGCGGAGGCTCGGCGATGGCGCAAGAACTCGAGGCCAACCGGAACCAACGACAGCACCACAATGGCCACGCTGGCCACCTCGACATTGTTCTTCACGACGTCGACATCGCCCAAGAAGTGGCCCAGCGTGGTGAGTCCGCCGCCCCACAGCAGGCCACCGAGCACGTTGAACACAACGAAGGTGCGATAGCGCATGTTGCCGATGCCGGCCACGATGGGGGCAAAGGTGCGCACCACCGGAACGAAGCGGGCCATCACGATTGTCTTCGTGCCATGGTGCTCAAGAAATGCATGTGCTCGTTCGACATGGGCGGGCTTGAACAAACGGCTTTCGGGTCGGGTAAAGAGCGACGGCCCAACCTTGCGGCCAAACATGTAGCCCACCTGATCGCCCGCAATCGCGGCCACCACCACAACGCTGGCGGTAACCAACAGCGAGTGGTGGAATGAGTTGTCGACGGCGGAAGACGCCGTGAAGAAACCGGCGATGAACAACAACGAGTCGCCCGGCAGGAAGAAGCCGATGAAGAGGCCGGACTCGGCGAACACGATGGCTGCGAGAAGCAGTAGTCCGCCGTTTTGGATCCATGATTCGATGTTGAAGAGGGCAAGCACGGCCGCCAACCTAGCGCCCCAAAACAAAGCTGCCCGGACACGTGGTCCGGGCAGCTGTGCAGTTCTGAATTGTTGTTGCCCCGAAGGGCGGTTGAGCTATGCCTTGAGGGCGCCACCAATGGTGTTGCTCTGACGTGAGCTGTAGATGATGGCTCCAATGAGGGCGACCAACGCTGCGGCCGCAATCGAGAAGCGGGCACCGTCGTTGTGCTGCAGGCCGATGATGGCGGGCAGGATGAGCAACGAGACCAGGTTCATCACCTTGATGAGTGGGTTCAGCGCTGGGCCGGCGGTGTCCTTGAATGGGTCACCAACGGTGTCGCCGATAACGGCTGCCTTGTGAGCATCGCTGCCCTTGCCGCCGTGGTTGCCGTCTTCGATGTACTTCTTGGCGTTGTCCCAAGCGCCACCGGCGTTTGACAAGTAGTTAGCCATGAGCTGACCGACCAAGATGACCGCGGCCAAGAATGCGCCGAGGGCCTTGAAGTCGATGCCGAAGCCGACGATCACTGGTGTGAGCACTGCCAGCAAAGCTGGGGTGGTGAGCTCACGCAACGATGCCTCGGTGCAGATGTCGATGACTGGGCCGTACTCGGGCTCCTTTTCGCCACGCATGATCTTGCCGTCGGCGAACTGCTTGCGAACTTCTTGCACGACGACACCGGCTGTGCGGCCGACGGCGCGAATGGCCAAGGCGCTGAACATGAACGGCACGGCGCCGCCGATGAGCAAGCCGATGAAGATCTTCGGGTCGGCAACGTTGATTGGGATCAGGTCGAACACGCCGCGCTGCGTCTTGAGTGCGGCATCGATGACGTCCTTGGTGAGCGTCTCGTCTGCTGCGGTCTCAATAAAACTGGCGAACAAGGCCACGGCGGCGATAACCGCTGAGCCGATGGCGAAGCCCTTGGTGACTGCCTTTGTGGTGTTACCCACGGCGTCGAGGCTGACCATGATGCGCTCGGCTTCGCCGTGGAACTCGCCCGACATTTCGGCGATGCCGGCAGCGTTGTCGCTGACGGGACCGAAGGTGTCCTCGGCCACGATGATGCCGGTGGTTGCCAACATGCCCATGCCGCACAGGGCGACGAGGTAGAACGAGAACTGCAGGTTGCCGTCGCCCAGCACCAGCGCTGCGCCCAAGGCGATTGCGATGGCGATGATGGCGTAGACCGAGCTCTCCATGCCGCTGGCGGTACCGGCGAGCACAACAGTGGCTGGGCCCGTCTCGGCGCTTTCGGCGATTTCCTTCACCGGGGTGAAGTGCGTTGCGGTGTAGTACTCGGTGAGGCGGCTGATGAGCTGAGCAAGCACAAGGCCAATGGCCACGGCACCGAAGCATTTCCAGCCAGCGTTGCTCTTGTCGTTGCCGACGTAAGCCAGCGCCACGATGAGCGTGCCGATGAGGGTGAGCGTGCCGGCCACCAAGAAGCCACGGTTGATTGGCTTGAGGGCGTTGGTCTCGCCCTCTTTGGCCTTCACGAAGAAGATGCCGATGATCGACGCAACCACGCCAATGGCGCGAGCGGCGAGCGGGAAGATCAAGCCGAGGGCCGGGTTGGCGTCAATCGACTTGAAGGCTGCAACACCCAAGATGATCGAGGCAACGAGGGTGACCTCGTAGCTCTCGAACAAGTCGGCGGCCATACCGGCGCAGTCGCCCACGTTGTCGCCCACGTTGTCGGCAATGGTTGCCGGGTTGCGTGGGTCGTCTTCGGGGATACCGGCTTCGACCTTGCCGACCAAGTCGGCGCCAACGTCGGCAGCCTTGGTGAAGATGCCACCACCAACGCGCAGGAACAGGGCGAGCAGCGAGCCGCCAAAGCCGAAGCCGATCAGGATGACCGAGGCGCTGTTCTGGAAGATCATGATGATGCCGGTTGCACCAAGCAGGCCGAGGCCCACGGTGAACATGCCGGCGACTCCACCAGTGCGGAAGGCGACGTCGAGTGCCTTCGGCATGCTGTTGGTGAGGGCAGCGGCGGCGGTGCGCACGTTGCCTCGGGTGGCGAGGGTCATACCGATATAACCGGTAAAGCCCGATGCGAAACATCCGAGGATGAACGCCACCGTGCGCCACAGGCCAGTTTGCGCAAATCCGAGCGCCTCAGTGCCGTCGGCCTTGATGATGGCCTTGGAGGTGACGAACACGATGATTGCCAGTGGCACCAAGATGACGCCAATGGTCTTGAACTGACGCCTGAGATAAGCAGCGGCGCCTTCTTGAATTGCTTTGGCAATCTCTTGCATTTTGGGTGAGCCTGCATCTGCAGCCATGACACTCTTCGCAAGGAAGAGCCCAACGGCGAGAGCGATGAGTGCAGCGCCGACGGAAAGCAGTAGTACTGCCCATTCGCCGCCCTTGAGTGCAAATTCCTGATAGCCGCCTTCGGCGAGGATTCCTGACACGGGTGAACCTTTGTCCTGAGTGTGGGCGCGCACCAGATTGCACGAGCCATTGATGGGAACGGCAAGAGTGTAGGGAATAAACCGGGTGAGCGACGAAACGGTCGTGTGAAACACAATCCAGTCTGCGATTTATCATCCACCGTGCCCCGAGGACTACGGTCAGGTGTGCTCCACTTTGAGCAGCGGATAACCGATCCACGAAAGGCCGTCCCCATCTGATGGCACAGACAACGAACACGACGCGAGGCCCGGTCACGGGTACCGCTCATCGGGCCAAGAAGCGCAAGCCGTTCTTGCTCGACCTGTACTCAACTGCCGTTGGCAAGAAGTACGTGATGGCGATCACCGGTGTACTCCTCATCGGTTTTGTGATCACCCACATGATCGGCAACTTGAAGATGTACCTCGGCAAAGAGGACTTCAATCACTACGCCGAGTTCCTCCGCGAGCTCCTCGTGCCCATCCTGCCGCGCACGGTATTTTTGTGGATCCTTCGCGCAGGGTTGCTCGGTGCTGTGGTGCTGCACGTTCATGCCGCCTACGGCCTCACGTTGCTCAACCGTGGGGCGCGATCGGTGAAGTACCAGTCGCCTCGTGACTACCAAGTGGCCACGTTCGCCAGCCGTACCATGCGCTGGACTGGCATCATCGTGTTCCTCTTCGTGTTCTGGCATCTCGCCGACCTCACGTGGGGCACGGCCAATGCGCTGGGCACCACCACGGCCGATGGTGTCTTCGTTCGTGGCGACGCCTACGGCAACGTGGTTCGCAGCTTCGAGCGCCCACCGGTGGCGCTGCTCTACATCGTTGCCAACATCGCGCTCGGAACCCACCTGTTCCACGGTGTCTGGAGCTTGTTCCAGAGCATCGGCTGGAGCAACCCTCGCTTTAACAAGTGGCGACGCTGGCTTGCCACGGCCATTGCCACCATCGTTGTCGTTGGCAACGTGTCGTTTCCCATTGCCGTGCTCGCCGGCATCGTTGGTCAGTGAGGACCCATGACTACTGCAACTGACCCCCGCCTCAACTCCAAGGTTCCCGAAGGCCCCATCGCCGACAAGTGGAATAACTTTAAAGAAGACATGAAGTTGGTGAACCCCAACAACAAGCGCAAGTTCAAGATCATCGTGATCGGTACCGGACTTGCGGGTGCGTCGGCTGCGGCCACGCTCGCCGAGTTGGGTTACCAGGTCGATGCCTTCACGTTCCACGACTCACCTCGTCGTGCCCACTCGATTGCGGCTCAGGGCGGCATCAACGCAGCCAAGAACTATCGCGGCGATGGCGACAGCGTGCACCGCTTGTTCTACGACACCATTAAGGGCGGCGACTTCCGCGCTCGCGAAGGCAACGTGCATCGCCTCGCCGAAGTCAGCGTCGACATCATCGACCAGATGGTTGCGCAAGGTGTGCCCTTCGCGCGCGAATACGGCGGCTTGCTCGACAACCGCAGCTTCGGCGGCGCACAGGTCAGCCGCACGTTTTATGCGCGTGGTCAGACCGGCCAGCAGTTGCTGCTCGGCGCCTATCAGCAACTCGCTCGCCAAGTGGGCCTTGGTGGAGTCAACCTCTACAACCGCACCGAACTGGTCGACACGGTGGTTGTCGATGGTCGTTGCGCTGGCATCGTGGTTCGCGACCTACTCACCGGCGAACTTCAGTCGCACGCTGCTCACGCAGTGGTGTTGGCCACGGGCGGATACGGCAACGTGTTCTTCCTCAGCACCAACGCAATGCAGTGCAACGTGACGGCTGCATGGCGTGCCCACCGCAAGGGAGCGATGTTCGCTAACCCGTGCTACACCCAGATTCACCCAACGTGCATTCCGCAAAGCGACCCAACGCAGTCGAAGCTCACCTTGATGAGCGAGTCGCTTCGTAACGACGGTCGTGTGTGGGTGCCGCTCAACCCAGGCGACGCCCGCCCAGCCGCACAGATTCCCGAGAACGAGCGCGACTACGTGCTCGAGCGCCTCTACCCGAGCTTCGGCAACCTGGCGCCTCGCGACATTGCGTCACGTGCCGCGAAGCGTGCCGTCGATTCGGGTCGCGGTGTTGGCCCACTGAAGAACGGTGTCAACCTCGACTTCGCAGCCGCCATCGAGCGCCTCGGCAAAGACGTGGTGCAAGAGCGCTACGGCAACTTGTTCGAGATGTACGAGCGCATCTCGGGCGAGAACCCATACGACACACCAATGCGCATCTACCCGGCCACTCACTACACGATGGGCGGCCTGTGGGTCGACTATGAACTGCAGACCACGGTGCCCGGCCTCTACGCCGCTGGCGAGGCCAACTTCAGCGATCACGGCGCAAACCGCCTCGGTGCTTCGGCGCTGATGCAGGGTCTCGCCGATGGTTACTTCGTGTTGCCGTACACCATCGGCAACGAGCTTGCTCCGTTGCTCAACAAGCCGATTCCGGGCACCGATCATCCAGCGTTCAAGCTGGCCGAGCAAGAAGCCCGCGACCGTTACAGCCGCTACCTCGGCACCAACGGCAAGCGTTCACCCGATTGGTTCCACCGTGAGTTGGGCAAGATCATCTGGGACAACTGCGGAATGGAGCGCACCGAGGCCGGCCTCAAGCAGGCCCTCGCCGATCTGCCACCGCTGTACGAAGAGTTCCAGAACGATCTGCGCGTTACCGGCGATGGCGACAGCATCAACCAGACCCTCGAGAAGGCCGGTCGTGTCGACGACTTCTTCCAACTCGGAATGCTCATGTGCCGCGATGCGCTCGAGCGCAACGAAAGCTGCGGCGGCCACTTCCGTACCGAATACCAAGACGACGAAGGCGAAGCTAAGCGCGACGACGAAAACTTCGCCCATGTGGCCGCATGGGAATGGAACGGCGACCCAATGTCGGCGATCCGCAATGTTGAGCCACTCGAATTTGAAACTGTCCACCTCGCGACTCGGAGCTACAAGTGACTGCATCACACGGTGAGCATCTCACCAACCTCACCCTGTCGGTTTGGCGCCAAAAGGGCCCCGACGCCGCCGGCGCATTTGAGAGCTATCGCATCGACTCGATCAGCGACGAAGCCTCGTTCCTTGAGATGCTCGATGTGCTCAACGAGAAGTTGATCGATGAGGGCCGCGATGCGGTCACCTTCGAACACGACTGTCGCGAGGGCATTTGCGGCAGCTGTTCGCTGATGATCGATGGGCAGGCCCATGGTCCGCAGCGTGGTACCGCCACGTGTCAGCTGCACATGCGCAAGTTCAAGAGCGGTGCAAACATCGTCATCGAACCATGGCGCGCCACTTCGTTTCCGATCATCAAAGACCTGATGGTCGATCGCAGCGCATTCGACCGCATCATCGAATCGGGTGGTTACATCACCTCTCAAACCGGTGGTGCTCCCGATGCAAACCTCGTCCCTGTGCCAAAGCCTGTGGCCGATGCCGCAATGGACTCGGCCGCGTGCATCGGTTGCGGCGCTTGCGTCGCAGCGTGCCCTAACGGTGCTGCCAACTTGTTCACTGCCGCCAAGGTTGCTCACCTCAACCTGTTGCCGCAGGGTCAGGCCGAGCGTTACGCCCGCGCCGAGGCGATGGTTGAGACCATGGACGAATACTTCGGCTCATGCACCAACCACGGCGAGTGCGAGGCAGCCTGCCCCAAGGAAATCTCCATCGACGTCATCGCGTTGATGAACAAGGATTACCGCAAGGCCAAGTTCGCGAACCGCAAAGAAATCGCTCGCTCGTAACCAGTCGGCGCGGCCACTCGTGGCCGCGCTGCGTTACGCAATCAGTGTTTCGTCTCGGTTTGTGGCGGCGGCAACGCTGCCAGCATCGAGCGTGAGATCAAGCACCAATTGCCCGGCTGCGTCGGGCACCACAAACTGCAGCGTGGCGATGCGCGTGCAATCGTCGGCTTCGCTGGTGCCCACGAAGGTCCATTTGTGTTCGCCGTTGGCCCATTGCAGATGAGCGTGCAACACGGCGTCTACCAGTGGTTGGCGTAGGTCGTTTACGACGTGCACATCGAGCGCGATTGCATCGCCTGGCGCCACGGTGGCGGGCAGTCGATCGGCCACGATAATCACCGGTCGACACGCGTCGACAACCACTTGAAACGCCAGCTTTGGTGCACGCGTGTGGTCGAGGATGCTCCACGAAATCATCGGGCTTGAGTCGTTGAGCATGAACAAACAGAAGCCGCCATTGGGTCGGTACTTCAGCCGGCGCATGGTTTCGATGTGATAGCGCAACAGCGTTGCCTGGTAGCGCTGCGTTGCTTCGCTCCACTCTTCGAACGTGGCGTAATCGACAGCGCGCACATAACGCTCCATCATCGTGCGCTGCAATCCGTAGCTGTTCTCGAGCGTGTCCCAATCGAGGTTGGGCCATGTGCTGGTGTCGATGAACTCGTGATGCGGCGGCACTGCCTGTGCACCGAACTCGCTGACGAATCGCACCATGCGTGGAAACGCTGCGGCGAAGGCGGGGAACTCGTGCTCGTCGCCGTGATACCAACCGAAGTACAGATGGCTGTCTGATCCGTTGATCTCGGGAAGGTGGGGCATCACGCCGCTGTGCGCGATGGTGGGTCGGGTGTCGTCGTCCTTTTCGAACGCTCGCTTCACCCACCGATCAAGGATGTTCTTGTTCCACGACGGCACCTGTTGGCCCACCAAATAGCGAGCAGCGTTCTTCCAGCGCGGTTGGTTGTTGCGCAGGTCGATGTTGGTGGCGGCTGGTTCGTTGTGGGCGCACCACGTGATGATCGACGGGTGATGGCCCAGCTCGAAAACGGCCTCTTGCGCTTGGCTCACTGCACGGCGGCGCACATCGCGCGCGTATGACCACTGCAGCGGAAAGTCTTGCCACAAGAGCATGCCGAGTTCGTCGGCAGCTTCGTAGAGCGCTGGCGGTGCGATGTGGCCGTGCACTCGCAGCAGATCGAGGCCAGCGTCGCGTGCGAGCTCTACGTCGCGTCGGAAGGCAGATGGTTCGGTGGCGGCGAGATTGAGTTGAGTGGGAGCCAGGTTCGCGCCCTTGAGATAGATGCGTTCGCCGTTGATCGACCACACCCAATCTTGCATCGCGACCTCGCGCATGCCGGTGCGTACCGTGCGCGAATGGCTGACGATTCCGTCGACCACAACTTCTACGTGCACATCGCTGAGCTCTTGAGCGCCAAGCGAATATGGCCACCACAGCCGCGGATTATCGACATCGATGTTCCAGTCGACTGCGTTGGTGCCACGCGCCAGGGGCTGCTCAACCTCGGCGGCGATGACGCCATCGACCACGGTACGAATCTTCACGGTGCGTGATTCGTCGCTGTCGAGGCGTCCGTGCAAACGAAGGTGTGCCCTCGACTCGTTGACGTCGCGGCACAGCACTCGAAGTTTGTCGAGACGCACGGGCCCCGTGGTCTCTATCTGCACCGAGCGCCACAGGCCGCCGGGGTTCCAGTTTGGATCGGCTGCGTCCCATTGCTGCATCACGCCGGTGATGTTGCGGCGACCGCGATGCGACTTGTGCGGGGCGCATGCGACCTCAACAGCAAGCACGTGCTCGTCGCCGATGCGCAGCAGCGATGAGACATCGAACGAGTGAGGAAAGAAGTAGCCCTCAGGGTCGCCAAGGTACGCACCATCGAGCCATACATCGGCTTGGTAAAAGAGGCCGTTCATGAGGATCCACGAACGTTGGCCGGCCGGCGGAGTGTCGAACGCAAAGTGTGTGCGGAACAACAGCGGCCCGTCGTTCTCGGCGAACTCGGCAGTAGATCTCCAGTGACCCGGCACTTCGATGGGGGTCCATGTCGAGTCGTCGTAGTCCATGCCAATGGCGATACGCCTGAGTTGGTCATCGGCAGCTACTGCTCGCCACGTGCCGCTGAGATCCATTCGACGCAGCCTAATGGGGCGGGGCGAGGCCAACGGGTTGCAGGCGAGCCGCCCGTGCGAACGCCCAACACGTTGCCCGTCTGAGCGCGTGGTGCGAATCTTCGCTAGGTTTCGTGAATGGCTCAGATGGCAACAACTCTTGGTGAACTCAAGGCTTCCGGCTGGAAGTCGTGGCCCGTGAAGGAGGAGATCCGTCGCAACGCTGTTGTCAAGATCTCCGCCGGCGAGCCGCTCTTCGATGGCGTGATGGGTTACGAAGACACCGTGATGCCTCAGCTCGAGAACGCGATCTTGGCGGGTCACGACGTGATCTTCCTTGGCGAGCGTGGGCAAGCCAAGACCCGCATCATCCGCTCGCTCACTGGCTTGCTCGACGAATGGATGCCCATTGTCGCGGGCAGCGAGATCAACGACGATCCATACTCGCCAGTGTCGAAGCACGCTCGCGATCTCGTCGCCGAAAAGGGCGACGACGCGCCAATCTCGTGGGTGCACCGCAGCGATCGTTATGGCGAAAAGCTGGCGACACCCGACACCTCAATCGCCGACCTCATTGGCGAAGTCGACCCCATCAAGGTTGCCGAGGGCCGCTACCTCAGCGACGAACTCACGTTGCACTACGGCCTCGTGCCGCGCACCAACCGCGGCATCTTTGCCATCAACGAAATCCCCGACCTCGCCGAGCGCATTCAGGTCGGTTTGCTCAACGTGCTCGAAGAGCGCGATGTGCAGGTTCGTGGTTACAAGATCCGCCTGCCACTCGATGTCATCCTCGTTGCCTCGGCCAACCCCGATGACTACACCAACCGCGGCCGCATCATCACCCCGCTGAAAGATCGCTTCGGTAGCCAGATCCGCACGCACTACCCACTCGAAGTCGAAACCGAAGTGGCCATCATGCGCCAAGAAGCCCGCCCCGCAAGCGTGGGTGATGTCAGTGTGCGCGTGCCCGACTACATGGAAGAAGTCATCGCCACCCTCAGCCACCTCGCCCGCTCAAGCAGCCAGGTGAACCAGCGCAGTGGTGTGTCGGTTCGTTTGTCGGTCAGCAACAGCGAGGTGCTTGCCGCCAACGCATTGCGCCGTGCGTTGCGTGCCGGCGAAACCGAAGTCGTGCCACGCGTGTGCGACCTCGGTGCAATCGCCGCATCGACATCGGGCAAGATCGAAATTGAGTCGCTCGAAGACGGCCGCGAAGGCGCCATTCTCGAGAACCTCGTCCGTGCCGCGGTGCTCACCGTGTACAAGCAGCGGGTCACCCCCGATCAAGTGCGCGATGTCATCGCAGCATTCGACGAAGGTGTTGTTGCTCATACGGGCGAAGACATTGCCTCTGCCGACGAAGTGGCATTGCTCGAGTCAGTGCCTGCGTTGCGTGCGCCAGTGTCGGCTCTGGCCGGCGCCGACCAATCACCCGCAGCACTCGCCGCAGCGGTCGAGTTCGTGCTCGAAGGTCTGCATCTCTCGAAGCGTCTCAACAAAGACGCCTCGGGTTCTCGGGCCACCTACCGCGGCCGCTGATTCTTGGGCGTTATTCGGTGAGGCCGAAATACACGCGGCCACTGTCTTTGAGTTCTCGATCACGGCTGATGATGCCGCGATCGCCCTCGACCACGTCGAACGCCGGACTCACCGCAATCGCCAGCAGCTTCAGCCCCGAGGCTGCTTCGGTGGCCTGCTGCATGTAACGCTCGATCACCAACTCGCGGTCGGCATCGGTGCCAGCGGGGAGCAACATGGTTACTGCCATGGGGCGATCGAGTCCCATTTCGGCGGCGCGGTGCAACAGCCCCAACGCATCGCGTTCGTGACGAACCGTGATGCCCAGCACGTCGCATGAGCCGGCCAAATCGGCGACCTCAACGTCGGCTCTGCCGGGAATGCTCACAACGCCATCGCGTAGACCTTGTAACCAGAGCCGCCAGCGAATCTGATCGAGTCGCTTCGCAGCGTGCTCGGCAGGAATTGTCTGGTCTACGGGTCGCACGATCTCTACGCCGAACGACGTGATGATCGGTGGCCCGCCCTGCAGAATTCGCCACGCATCGCGCCACGCCTTGATGACGGTGTCGAGCACTTCGCCGTGACGTCGAGGATCATCGGGATATAGACGGTTGGCAACGGCTAACGGGTGATCGATGGGCACCCAGCCGGCCACGCTGTCGCCAAATGTGTCGGCGCAGGTTTCGACCCAACGCGGCCACCAATGACCGGTCCATTTCGCGTCGCCGAATCCGCCGTCGTTATCGAACCACTTCGGCACATTGCGTTCAAGCAAGGTGAACTGCAATGAGACTCCGCAGGCTCGGGCCGTTTGCGTGGCGCCAAGGTAAAACTCGACAGCGTCGCCGTTCACCACGCCAGCGGCGGGCTGCATCCAGTCCCAGTCGATGCCGATGCGCAGCTCTTGCGTGCCCAGTTCGGCCAACAACTCGATGTCTTCGTGCAGGCGCGTGCGGTCGAGATGTGAGCTCGGAATGACGATGCCGCGCGCAGGCAGCGATGGATCTCGTTCGGGCACTAGATGCCGTACGGGGCGCGAGTCCAGAGTTCGCTGGTGTCGGGCCTGGCGTTATCGGCGAGTGCGCCACTGATCTCGAATACCTCGATCGGTCCGGGGAAGCCGCGCAGCTCGAGTGTGCCCTGCGGTGTGGCGTGGATACCTTCGGGCAAGCGCTCAAGTTGCATTGAGGGCATGAGGATTTCGTACGGGCCGGCGGCATCGCACAGGCGAGCAGCAAGGTTCACGGCCGAGCCGATGTAATCGTCGCCTTCGAACAACAACGCGTGTCCCGAAGCAATGCCAACCCGCAACGACAGGGGAGCGCACACCTCGGAGGCTTTGTCTTCAAGCTCGATTGCAAAGGCAACGCAGTCGGACTGGTTCATGGCCACGATCATGCAGCCGTCGCCGAGCCACTTAGCAATTCGCACCCCGTGGGCGCTGGCCAGGTCTCGGGCAATGCCGCGAAATGCGCTGAGGATTCGCCCCGCGGCGTCGTCGCCGAACGCAGCGGTGTAGTTCGTGAACCCCGAAAGGTCAACAAAGGCGAAGGTACGAGGAACACGCATGACAATCGGCAGGCTAGCGTGCCTCTATGGCCGCACGGTTTATTTACTCCCGCTGGGATGGATCCCAAAAGGGCTTCGATCTCGACGCCGAGACACTGTTCGACGCAATGACCGACGATCTGCTCTATCACGGCGACGTGAACAGTGCCTTGCGACGGATGATGCAAGAGGGTCTGCGCGACCGCAACGGCGATCGTCTGCAGGGCATGCGCGAGATCATGGATCGGTTGCGCAAAGAGCGCCAAGAGCGTCTCGATCGCGGCGACCTCGGTGGTGTGTTTCAAGAGATCGCCGATGCGCTCGACGACATCGTCGACGAAGAACGTCACGCCGTAGAGAACGCCAAGAACGCAGCCGAGCAAAGTGGCGACGAACGGCGCGCCGACACCGCTCGCCAGACCGCCGAAGATCGCAACTTCAGACTCGACATGCTGCCCGACGATCTCGCCGGCAAGGTGCGCGAACTGCAGGCCTACGATTTCGAATCCGCCGAAGCCAAACAGCGCTTCGATGAGCTGATGGACAAGCTTCGCCAGCAACTCATGCAGCAAGCCGTCGACAAGATGAGCGGCGACATGCAGAACATGAGCCCCGAAGACATGCAACGCATGAAGGACATGCTCGCTGGGCTCAACGAAATGCTCGACAAGCAACAGCAAGGCGAAGACCCCGGCTTCGAACAGTTCATGGAACAGTTCGGCGACTTCTTCCCCGAGAACCCCGAGACGCTCGAAGAGCTGCTCGAGACCATGGCTCAGCGCATGGCAGCAATGCAGGCGATGATGAACTCGATGACGCCCGAGCAGCGTGCGCAGATGCAGCAGCTCAGCGATCAGCTCATGGAAGACATGGATCTGCGCTGGCAGATGGATCAGCTCAGCCAGAACCTGCAGGGCATGTTCCCGCAGATGAACTGGAACCGCGAATACGACATGCAAGGCCAAGACCCAATGGGTTTCGGCCAGGCAATGCAGACCATGCAAGAGCTCGGCGAGCTCGATCAGCTCGAGAACCTGTTGCGTAACGCTTCAACGCCTGGTGCTCTGGCCGAAGCCGATATGGATCGTGTCCGCGATCTGATGGGCGACGATGCCGCCAAGTCGTTGGCGCGTCTGGCCGAGATGGCCAAGATGCTCGAAGAGGCCGGCCTCATCCAGAACAAAGAGGGCCGCCTCGAGCTCACCCCCAAAGGCCTGCGCAAGATCGGCTCCAATGCGCTGCGCGAGCTCTACACCAAGCTCGCCAAAGACAAAGCCGGCCAGCACCAAATGGATCGCTTCGGCCAGGGCCACGAGCGCACCTACGAGACCAAGGCCTATGAATACGGCGATCCGTTCAACCTCGATCTGCAGCGCACCCTGCGCAACGCCATTCGTCGCGGCGGCTCAGGCACGCCAGTGCAGCTGTCGCCCGACGACTTCGAGATCGAGCGCACCGAGCACGTCACCAAGTCGTCCACTGTCTTGATGCTCGACCTCTCGATGAGCATGCCCATGCGCGACAACTTCTTGCCCGCCAAGAAAGTTGCGATGGCGCTGCACTCGCTCATCACCTCGCAATTCCCTCGCGACTACATGGGTCTTGTCGGATTCGGCGAAGTTGCTCGCGTCATTACCGCCGAGCAATTGCCCGAAGTGAGTTGGGACTTTGCGTACGGCACCAACATGCAGCACGCGTTCATGCTTGCTCGTCAGCTGTTGTCGCGCCAGACCGGCACCAAGCAGATCATCATGATCACCGACGGCGAGCCCACGGCTCACATCACACCCAACGGCGATCCGTACTTCAACTATCCGCCCACGCAAGAGACCATCGAAGCCACGTTGCGAGAAGTGGTGCGCTGCACCAAAGACAACATCCGCATCAACACGTTCATGCTCGATGCCGATCGTTCGCTGAAGAGCTTCGTCGAGAAGCTCACGGCCATCAACCGTGGTCGCGCCTTCTTCACCACGCCCGACACGCTCGGCGATTACGTGCTCGTCGACTTCATCGAGAACAAAAAGAAGATGGCCCGCGGCGGCGGCCGCGCTGCCGGCTGATCCCCTAGCTGCCGTCACGTTGGCGAAGTGGCGGCGCACGATTCCATGAGGGGCGTGAGCGCCGCCACTTCGTCGCGTGGGGGTGCAGCGTGAGAACTAGTTCGCGCGGACGGCGCGAGAAATCTCACAAATAATGAATCCTCTCTTGCGCGAACGTGATGTGATAGGGGACAATGACAGCAATGTAATTACAGGGGTGCGATCACGCTGCAATTTGAGCGACAATCGCACCCATGGCCGACGAAGGGCAGGAGGCCTCCTTATGAGTTTTAGTAACACACATGACGACGATCGCAGCTGGCAAGACCAGGCGAACTGTTTGGGCGTAGACCCAGACCTCTTTTTCCCAGAGCGCGGCGCAAGCACGCGTGAGGCGAAAGAGGTTTGCCGGGGCTGCGTCGTGCGTCTCGACTGTCTTGAGTTCGCTCTCGTTAACGGCGAGAAGTTCGGTATCTGGGGTGGCCTCAGCGAGCGCGAGCGTCGTCGCTTGCGTCGTCAGCGCGCCCAGAGCACACGCCGCACGGCCACGGCCTAACGCCCCGCAGGTCGCTGCATCTAGACGAAAAACAGAGTCTGGCGACTATCTCTCTCAACGACCCACTGGTAAGGTAGGCACATGCTTTCTTTTCTTGATCCCCCAGAGATTGGCCTGCTCGTTGTTTTGGTCCTCGTGCTTTTCGGCGGCTCACAGCTGCCCAAGTTGGCCAAGAACCTCGGCAAGGCCCAGAACGAATTCAAGAAGGGTCTTGATGCCGGCAGTAAAGACGTCGCCGTCGAAAGCGATGCCGACAAGCTCAAGCGCCTCGAGGAACTCGACAAGGCCAAGGCTGCGGAGAAGACCGAAAGCAACTGATTGTTTGCTGGCGGGTTCGCCCGCCGCAGCACATTGTTACGAACTGATATGCAAACGCCGGTGTCCGCAGACACCGGCGTTTGATGTTTTCGTCTTCGTTTTCGTCTTCGTCCGAAGTTGGTCGTGACCCAACGCCGAGTGGTGCTCAGCCTGGTGCCACGGCAAGGCGGCGGCGCTTGAGGATGCGGCGACGCTCACGCTCGCTACATCCGCCCCACACGCCATGCTCGATTCGGTTATGCAGCGCGTATTCGCGGCAGGTGTCGACCACAGAGCATGTTGCACAAATTTTGCGGGCTCGGTCGACGCCTACTCCGTCGCTTGGGAAAAACGCTTCTGGAGGGTAGTTGCGGCAGTTGCCTTGAGCCATCCAGATGGTGGCTTCCTCTTCTGAAGTGTGATCGTGCATTAACGAGCCTTTCGCTGGTTCCACCATTTGGTGGTCCGCCCGCACGAGCCCCGAGGGGCTTGGGACAACCGGACCACGTGTACGTCTCTCTTCAGACGAACAGCGCATCCATTTGGTTCCCGCTTCGGATAGTCAAGCACAATTGTTCGGCGAATCCAAGGCTGTCCGGTACAATCAGCGTTTCGTACGCCAGGAGTGAGTCATGACCGACACAACCGTTCAACCACGAGCCCACGCTCGCATCGTGTATCTCGGCCCCGTGTCGCCTCATTGGGAGGTCGACTTCGGCTACGGCGATCACACGTTGCTTTCAGAGTTCCGTGCACGCGTGTTGGCCCGTCTGGTGCTCTTGCCTCGTGACGACCCACAGTTCCGCCGCAATCGTGAGCGCGTTGTTCGCGATGCCGAGCGCGAGGGCATTTCGATCGAATGGCTTCTCGGTTACGCCGACGAAGAAGAACAGCAATAGATCGGTCACTGACCCGTGGTCGATGAGCGCCACCTCAATCGTGAACTCAGTTGGCTCGATTTCAACCGCCGAGTGCTGTCGCTCGCTGGCGAATCAGGCGTTCCGCTGCTCGAACGCGTCAAGTTCATCGCGATTGCATCATCAAACCTCGATGAGTTCTTCCAGGTGCGCGTTGCAGCGCTGCACGACCAAGTAGCCGCCGACATCGTCACGGCTACGCCCGATGGTCGCACGCCGCTCGAACAACTTGCTGCGATCACCGTGGCAGTGCGCGAGCACATCTCGATCCAAGAAGACATCGTGGCAAATCAGCTACGGCCATTGCTCAGCGCCGAAGGCATTGAGATCTTGTCATGGAACGAACTCAGCGAGCTCGATAAAAGCTACGCAGTCGAGATCTTTCAGCGGCGTATCTTTCCAGTTCTGACCCCGCTGGCCGTAGATCCGGCACACCCGTTCCCCTACATCTCAAACCTGGCGTTGAGCATCGCCGCGATGGTGTGTGACCCCGAGACTGGCGAGCGCCGCTTTGCCCGCCTCAAGATTCCTACGGTGTTCCCCCGCTTGGTGGCACTCAGCGATGGCCAGCGGTTCGTGCCGGTAGAGCAAGTGATCGCCGCGCACCTGCACACGTTGTTTATCGGGATGATCATCGAAGAGTGGGCCGTTTTTCGTGTCACCCGTAACGCCGATCTCACCGTAGAGGACGAAGAAGCCGACGATCTGTTGGCGGCGGTTGAACTCGAGCTTCGGCGCCGTCGCTTTGGCCGCGCTGTGCGTCTCGAGGTCGAGACCTCAATGAGCCCCGAAATGCTCGATGTATTGCAGCGAGAGCTTGAGCTTGCCAACGACGCGGTCAGCTTCCATCGCCAGTTGCTCGACCTCACCTGCTTATTCAACATCCACTCACTCGATCGACCTGCGCTCAAAGATGCGCCGTGGCCGCCCGTTACGGCGGGGCGCATTGCCCGGGCCGAAGAAACCGATCGCAGTCTGTTTTCGGTCATCCGCGAACGGGCGCTGATGGTGCATCACCCCTACGAGTCGTTTGCGAGCTCGATCGAGGCGTTCATCGACGAAGCCGCCACCGATCCTCGGGTGCAGTCGATCAAGATGACCCTGTATCGCACATCGGGCGATAGCCCGATTGCGCGCAGCCTCATTCGGGCCGCCGAACGCGGCGTGCAGGTTGCTGTTCTGGTCGAACTCAAGGCCCGCTTTGACGAAGCCACGAACGCCACTTGGGCGCGCACGCTCGAACGTGCGGGTGTTCATGTGGTGTACGGCGTGGTTGGGCTCAAGACCCATGCCAAGTGCGTGTTGGTCGTGCGATCCGATGCCGATGGTTTGCGGCGCTACGTGCACTTCGGCACCGGCAACTACAACTCAAAGACCGCTCGTGTCTACGAAGACATCGGCTTCCTGACGTGCGACCCCGCGATGGGCGAAGACGCGACCCAGCTGTTCAATCACCTCACCGGATACAGCCGGGCCCATGACTACAAGTCGCTTGTCGTTGCGCCACACGGGCTTCGTAGTCGCTTACTGCAGTTCATCGCCAACGAAGCCAGTTATGGCAGCGAGGGCCATATCACCATCAAGACCAACTCCATCGGCGATCCTGAGGTCATTGAGGCGTTGTACGCAGCGAGCCAGGCTGGGGCGCGTATCGACCTGTTGGTGCGCGGTATTTGTTGCCTGCGTGCTGGCGTGCCCGGACTCTCCGACAACATTCGGGTTCGTTGTGTACTCGGCCGCTATCTCGAGCACTCGCGGGTGTACCGATTTGGTCACGGCGGCGCCGACGGGTCACCTGCACACTTCATTGGTTCGGCCGACCTGATGCCGCGCAACCTCGATCGCCGAGTTGAATTGTTGGCGCCGGTCGAGCATCCCAAGCACATTGCTTGGCTCGATCAGGTGATCAGTTTCTATCTGGCCCCCGATGTCGTTGCCTTCGATATGCAGCCCGACGACACGTGGTTGCGCGTTGGGCCCACCGATTCGTTCGCGCCACATAGCCAAGAACGCATGTATCACTGGGTGAGCGAACGCCAAGTTCGCTAGCGCACCGCATGGCCGCTGGGCTGCGGTGTTCACCTCTTGTTCATCTGAGGTGGGGCTATCGGTTACCTTGATGCCGTACCGTTCGCCTCGTTGTTCATCGAGTTCTCGCTCGAATGTGGTGAAGGTGAAGACAAACACGGGATGAATCGTTCACAAAAGGTGCCTGATGGTCGCTGCGCAAGTACAGCCCGAAACGAACGCCCCTGCTCCGTTGCTGCCGCGCCGATCGCTCGTACCTGACATGAGCATTGCCACCTCGACACCCACGATCACTGCCACCGAACCTGCCTCTGACACGCACGTCGTCATGGTGGCGAGCAATCTCGAAGTGCACTACGGCGATCAGTGCGCCGTTCGCAACGTGAACCTCACCATTCGCGAGCACGAAATCACGGCGTTTATTGGCCCCTCTGGCTGCGGCAAGAGCACTGTTCTGCGATGTTTCAATCGGATGAACGATCTCATCAGTGGTGCACGCGTCAGCGGTCTGCTCACGTATCACGGCATCGATCTGTATGGACCCGAGGTAAACGCCGCCCAAGTGCGCCGGCGCATCGGCATGGTGTTTCAGAAGCCGAATCCGTTTCCGAAAAGCATCTACGACAACGTGGCATTTGGGCCTCGGTTGGCCGGAATCAAAAAGCGCGCTGAGCTCGACGCCATTGTCGAGTCTTCGTTGCGCGGCGCTGCCTTGTGGGACGAAGTGAAGAGCCGGCTGCAGACCTCGGGGCTTGGTCTTTCGGGTGGCCAGCAGCAGCGTTTGTGCATCGCCCGAGCCATCGCCGTTGAGCCCGAAGTGGTTCTGATGGATGAGCCCTGTTCGGCTCTTGACCCCATCGCTACAGCTCGCATTGAAGATCTCATGCACGAAATGAAGTCGCGTTACACGATCGTGATCGTGACCCACAACATGCAGCAGGCGGCCCGCGTCAGCGACCGAACAGCGTTCTTCACCTCTGAAAGTGCAGCGAGTTCGGAGCAGGTCAAGAACGACCGCCGAACTGGCGTGTTGGTCGAGTTTGGGCGCACCCAACGGATGTTCTCAAACCCATCTGATGAACGAACCGAGCAATACATCACCGGAAGGTTTGGCTGATGGACGAACTGCGTAAGAGCTTTCACCACGACATCGAAGATGTTCGTACCGAACTTGTTCACATGGCGGCGTTTGTCACCGAGGCCATTCCACGCGCGACGGCAGTGTTACTGAACGGCGACCTCGAGGGCGCCGACCAGATCATCAACGGCGACGACGAGATCGATGCGCGTGCACTCGAACTCGAAGACCAGTGCATTCAGATCCTGGCGTTGCAGGCGCCGGTGGCTGGCGACCTGCGCCAAATCGTTGCTGCGCTGAAGATGGTGGCCGAGGTCGAGCGTTCCGCCGACTTGGTGTGCAACATCTGTAAGGCAGCGCGGCGCATCTACGGCCACTCCCTCGATCCAACGTTGCGCGGCATCATCACGCGCATGGGTGAGCAAGCGCAGCAGTTGTACATCGCTGCTATCGAGTCGTTCGTCGAGAACGATGCCGCCAAAGCTGCCGCCATCGACGACATGGACAACTATCTCGATGCGTTGCAGAAGCAGTTTGTGCAAGCCATCTTCGAAAGCCACGCCGCTGGTCGCATCGATCTGCAGGTTGCCGTGCAGTTGGCTGTCGTTGCTCGCTTCTACGAGCGCATCGGCGATCATGCCGTCAACATCGGCGAACGGGTTCGTTTTGTTGTTACCGGTTGGCTGCCCGAGCATCGCGGTGCAGCACGATTCCGCTCACGCGCCGATGACTCCACCGAAATGCCTCGTCCGCCGATCCCCGGCAATAGTGACTAACGAATGAATTTCTTCGTGTTGCTTGCGGGTTGCGCGGTGGGTGTGATCGCCACTCTGGTTGCGGTGAAAGCCTTGGCGTCGCGGCGCGCTTCGCAACCTCTCGGCGGCGACCCCGGCAGCGATTTGTCGAACGAGCAGAGCCTCGCGGCCTCGCAGGCTCGTGCCCATCGGTTGCAGGGGGCCCTCGATGCAATGCCGTATGGCGTGATGGTCGCTGATCAGAACGGCCAGGTGCTGTTGCGCAACAAGGCGGCTGACACTGCTGGGTCAGATGCGCACAACGAGGTACTCGTGCAAGCAGCCGTGCAGTACAACTTGCGCTCGGCATTGCGCGGCGAAGCTCGAACCCAAACGGTTGAGCTCTACGGACCTCCAAAGCGAGTGGTAGTCGTCGAGGCTCATCCGTTAGATCCCGACGGTGCGATGGTCACGGTCGAAGATGTCACCGAACGGTTTCGCCTCGACGCAGTGCGCACCGATTTCGTGGCCAACATCAGCCACGAGTTGAAGACGCCCATTGGTGCGCTGGCGGTTCTCGCCGAGACTCTCATTGATGAAACCGATCCGGCCGTCGTGAGTCGCCTCGCCGATCGCACCGTGAACGAAGCGCACCGCGTGGCGAAGATGATCGACGATCTACTCGAACTGTCCCGCATAGAACTCAGTGGAGACCTCCTCGTGAGTTCGTGCGATGTCGGTTTGCTCGTGGTCGAGGCGGCGGCGCGCAACAGTTTTCTTGCTCGGCAGAACCGGGTGGCGGTCGACGCTGGCGATATTGATGTTGGGCTCAGTATCAACGCCGATCATGCGCAGATCACTTCGGCGCTCGGCAACCTCGTTGATAACGCTGTCAAGTACAGCGACGCCAACGGAGTCGTGAAGGTCACTGCGTACCCCGATCAGCAGGGCGTCACGTTTGTGGTGTCCGACAACGGCATTGGTATCCCGTCGCGCGATCTCGATCGAATCTTTGAGCGTTTTTATCGGGTCGATCGAGCCCGCAGTCGTGGCACCGGTGGCACAGGTCTTGGCCTATCGATTGTTCGTCACGTCGCTAACAACCATGGCGGTTCGATCACGGTCGAATCGCACGAGGGCGAAGGTTCTACGTTTCGTCTCTACATTCCAGAACGGCTGGTGCCACAGACATGACCACTCCAACAATTTTGATTGTCGAAGACGAAGAGAGCTTTGTCGAGGCGCTTACCGTGGGCCTGAACCGTGAAGGCTTTCGAGTCGAGGTAGCCCTAGACGGTGCCACGGCGTTGGCTCGCTTTCATGAGGTGAAGCCCGATCTCGTTCTGCTCGACCTGATGCTGCCGCGCATTTCTGGAATCGATGTGTGCCGCGAGATCCGCAAGACCAGCACCGTGCCGATCATCATGGTCACCGCCAAGAGCGCCGAGATCGACATGGTCGTGGGCCTCGAAGTGGGCGCCGACGATTACATCACCAAGCCGTATCGCATGCGTGAGTTAGTGGCCCGATTGCGCGCGTTGCTGCGCCGTGCCTCTATGGAATCCGGTGCTGTCCCTGCCGTCGCAGCGAACAGTCGCTCATTGGTTGTTGGCGACGTCTCTATCGACTCCGATGAGCACATCGTCACCGTTGGCGGAGAGCCGGTGAGCCTGCCGCTCAAGGAGTTCGAACTGCTGCACGTGTTGCTCAGCAACGCTGGCCGGGTCTTGCCTCGCGAGATGCTGATCGATCGTGTGTGGGGCATGGACTATGTGGGCGACACGAAGACTCTCGACGTGCACATCAAGCGCATCCGCGGCAAGATCGAACCCGATCCGTCGAAGCCTGAGCGCATTGTCACCATCCGGGGACTCGGTTACAAGTACGAACGGCCCGCACCTAGCATGCGTTCGTGACATCCGAGCGACTTCGCGGATCTAGATCTGAGATCCACGCGTCGCGAACGAGTGGCGACACTTCTCGAATTGGCAAGCGGTCGCTGACCACCCAACCTCGGTTCTCCCCGTTTACCCGGCTTGCTCGAGTGCAAGCCGTGAGTGCCGCCGGCGATGGATGCCTTGCGCTTGCGTTGGCCGCGTCGGTGTTCTTTGGCCTCACTCCCACGGCAGCGCGGCCGAAAGTCTTGCTCTTTCTGGTGGTCACCTTTGTTCCGTTTGTAGTGGTTGCTCCACTGATCGGTCCGTTGGTCGATCGAGTCGCTGGCGGTCGTCGCCTGGTGATGCAGATTGTTGCGTTGCTACGCGCGTTCACGATGGTGCTGATGGCGTTTCATCTCAACGACGTGTTGCTCTATCCGGTTGCGTTCGCTGCCTTGGTGCTGCAGAAGACGCAAGGAATCTCGCGGTCCGCCTTGGTGCCCAGCGTGGTTCGCGACGAAGCCGATCTGGTTGAAGCGAACTCGAAGCTTGGCTTGATCTCGGGCGTGTTCGGCTTCGTGGGCGCCGCCACAGCCACGATTGCTCGGCTTGTCGCTGGCACCGAGGGCAGCTTGATCATTGGCGCTGCATGCTTTGTGGCCGCCTTCTTGATGGCCACCAAGCTTCCCAGCGAAGTAGTTGCGGCGAAGCGCGCCAGCCCGCAAGAACGAGCCGAGTTGCGTTCTGCCGGCATCACCTTGGCCTCGAGCGCGATGGGTCTCTTGCGAGCGTCGGTTGGATTCTGCTTTTTCCTGCTTGCGTTCTGGCTGAGAACTCAAGACGCTGGCCGCTTCCTCGTGGGCCTCTCGGTGACGATGGTGACTATCGGGGTGATGTTGGCCAACGCAATCGCGCCAGCAGTTCGTAAACGCATTCACGAGGAATCGATCTTCACAGCGGCGTTAGGGCTCACTGCGATCTCGGGAATCCTTGCCGCGTTGTTTGGCGGTGTGTTGGCCGGAGTGTTGCTGGCGCTGGTGGTCAACTTCGCTGCCGCTTTCGCCCGACTGGCCTTCGACTCGATCGTGCAGCGCGATGCCCCCGATGCGAACCAAGGCCGAGCCTTCGCCCAGTTCGAAACGCGGTTTCAACTTGCGTGGGTACTTGGTGGCTTGCCGCCAGTGATCTTTACTCCGCCTGGCGAAGTGGGGTTTGCAATCGTGGGCATGATCGCGCTGTTTGCGGTGGGCACCTACATCGTGGGTGCCAAGTCGGTGCAAGCTGGCAAGGCCCTGCCGGAAACCATCAGCAAGCGTGCTGGCCGCAAGATGCTGGCCGAGGTCGAACGGCGTCGAGCGCGCCGCTGATTTGGTGCGCGTGCTGAGTGCCTACGCGGTTGGATCGTCGAGCGAGAACTCGAGTCGGGCAAGCCACAACCCCGGCGCATCGAGTTCGGCGGGGGTTGGCAGCGGTGCAGCGCGATTGAGGAGCTGGTTGAGACCGTCCTGTTGCTCGCGTTCGAATACTCCGGCAACAAACGCGCGGCCTCGCTCGACGAGTTGGCGGGTGAGGCGCAGGCCCAGCAAACGCTCGACAAAGATGTCGTCGGGCGAGGTCTCGATGCGCCGACGACGAACGGCCTCGCTGATGCGCGCTGCGTCGCCGCCAATGAGACGAAATGCAATCTGGTCGACCACATGGTCGATGTAGCCAACAACCGCAGCGAGCGCTGCGTCGAGCTGCGGCTGTAGCGCTTCTTGAGCCGCGCTGCGCGTTGCGCCAAGCAGAATCTCGGGGTCACCGAGCGAACGTTGAATCGCCTGCATTGGGTCGTCGCCATCGAACTCAATGGACGAGAGCTTCTCGGCGACAGCGTTTGGATCGGGTTCGAAGGCGCCCACATGAGCACGAACCATTGCGCTGAGACCCTCACGAATGTGCGTGATCGAAAAGACCACATGCGACGTGAGCTCTTGCACCAGCACCCAGATGCGCATGGAGTCTTGGGGAAGACTCCAGTCGGCGGCGAAGGCATCGATGGCACTTGGCAGCACGGTGACCTGAGCGTTGGCGGAACGAGGAATGGGAAGGTCGTATTGACCAAAGGCGCGCGTGCCGAGGTGCCCAACCATTGAGCCGATGGCCATGCCGAGCATTGCCGGAGCCATCATCTGGCTGAGCCCAAGCATCATCGCTGCCATGGGGTCGGTGCTGCCGTCGTCGTCGGCCGGTGATGGCCGTTTGCCGAGCGACACGGCGAGCTGAGTGAACAATGGCCGATACGCCTCGAGCGTTTGCTGCGCCCATACGCCAGGGGTGACGGTGGTGATCTCGTAACCAGCAAGCTCGTGGCCGGTGACATCGAGGACGTGCGGTTCGACGATTTGAGCGAGCGCGGTCAGCGCAAAGCGGATGCTCGGATCGACGTTTGCCTCGGCGGTCCCGCCGGTTGCCGCGATGTGAGCGAATTGTTTAGCCGCATCCCAATTGAGTGGCCCCTGCCCGGCAAGCGCCCGCGACAGATCGCCGAACATTGGTAGGCCCCCGAAGGGGTTATCGGCGGGGTCGCCCGCAGTCATATTGAGGATGCTACGGGGGATCTATCGGTTATCGTCGCGGCATGACGAGCATCCTGGTGACGGGAACCGAGAGCAGTCTTGGCACCCGGGTTGCGAAGCGACTCACCGCAGAGTGCGGGTTCGACGTGGTGTCGTCGGCGGCCCAGCGCGCCGCGCTCGAGACATCTACCGAGACCGACCCCGCTGACCCAATCGACATTGCGGTGCACTTGTCTGCCGGCGATCACGACACCCGTGCGCGCCGCCGTGAAAGCGTGACCAAGGGTGCCTCCGAGCTCATCGCGCTCGCCGAGAAATCGGGAGTGCATCATCTCGTTCTTGTGTCCTCCGCAATGGTGTACGGCGCGTGGGCCAACAATCCGCTGCCGCTCACCGAAGATGCGCCGCTGCGTCCAGACCTCGATTTCGCATTCGCGCGTCAGCTCGCTTCGGTCGAGCAGATGGTCGACGACTGGAGAACCGCCGAGCCTGGCCGTACTGCCACCGTGCTGCGTCCGGTTGTCACGATGGCGGCCGACGGCACCAGCAGCTTGGCCCGAGCGCTCGCTGCTGGCATGGGTCAGCGCTCAGGTGAAGACGATCCGGGTGCGCAGTTTGTGCAGCTTGATGACCTCGCTGCGGCGGTCACTCTGGCTGCTCAAAAGCGGCTCGATGGCGTGTTCAACGTTGCCGCCGATGGGTGGGTTGCAGGAGAGCGTGTGCGGGCCCTCGCGGGGTCAACCCCACGGCTGAAACTGCCGACACGATTGGCCGAAGTGGTGGCGCGTATTCGTTGGCGCTTTCAGCGTGGCCCGATTCCTCCGGGTCTTCGTAGCTACACGCAATGGCAGTGGCTGGTCTCGAACGATCGCCTCAAGTCGCACGGTTGGGCGCCCACCGTCACCAACGAGCAGGCGTATGTTGAAGGCACCGAAGCGAAGTGGTGGACGATGATCACACCGAAGCGCAAGCAAGAGTTCTCGCTCGCTGCGATGGCTGCGCTCATCTTCGGGTCATGTGCATTCGCGGTGACATTGGTTCGCCGGGCGAGGCGTCGCCGCGCTGGTTGATTGGGCGGCGTTGGCTACATCGACGACGGGTGGCTCGACAACACAACGGGCACGACAACCGATGTCGTCTCGCCTGTTCGCCGCACAGTGAGGTGTACTGAGTCGCCTGCTGCATGGGCGGCGATGACCTGACCAAGGTCGTCGAGAAGTGCCACCGGCATGTCGTCGATTGCTTCGATGACGTCGCCCTCGCGTAGCCCGGCTGCATCGGCTGGTCCGTGGCTGACAACCGCAGCGACGCTGACTCCGTCGTCGTGAGCTGTCGGTTCGGGTTGAATGCCGAGCCACGCTGGCACCGAGAGGTTGGCCGCAGCGTCGAGTGCGTTCAACATAGTTTCAACTGACACCAGCGACACCTGAGAGTTTTTGAGGGTGCACAGACCGAGTAAGCGACCCTTGCGATCGACGACGATAGAGCCCTCAACCGGTGCGGACCTGTTGTCGAACGACAGGTGCAGACCGTTGTCGTCGGAGACAAACGTGACCTCGACGGGCTCGGGTGACATCATCACCAAACCGCCCGTGCGCGAGGTGTCGGGGCTGAGCTCAACCACCGACGCTTCGATCTCGGCGGGGATGGAGAGCACCGCTGTGCCAGAGGCCTTGTCGACAAGCACCACTGCGCCAACGACGGTTTCGCCAGAGGGCAGCACCACTTCGATTCCTTGCCGGCCGCTGACAGCTTGCGCTGTGGTGATGACGAAGTGCCCCGGTGTAAGTGCCACTGCCGTTGCGGGTTCGGAGCTTGCGGCGCCGGACGCGCCGACAAGCATCGTGGGCATCGGTGGGCCACTTGGCACTGGAGCTGGTGCCGGAGTGGTCTCGGGTGCGCTGGTATCGATTGGGGCGGCTGAGTCGACCGGAATGACGACCTCGCGAATTGTTGTGGCGCTGTCTACCGCTGACACGCCAGCGGCGCTGTGATGCGGAATCATCATCCACAAAAGCCCGACCGCTAACACCGCGCCGATGGTGCCTGTAGCGACGGAGAGGCCGCGTCCGACAACGAGCGGTGGCTCGTTGAGAGCCCAGTGCGTTGCGCCGACTTCGGAGGGGTGACGCCACGCGCGCTCATGGGCCGGTAACGGCGCTTTGGGGTACTCGGGTTCGTCGTTGCCCTCGCCTCGGTCCACGGGGGGTCATGGTAGTGAACTGCGAGAACCAATGTATGTCGCTGCGGTGAAGGCTACGATGCGCACGATGCATCCTCCAGCGAGCGGCGATACGTGGGTTGGCCTCACCGTTGACACGTTGCCGATTGCCGAGGCATACGAGTGGGCGGTTCGCCCCGATTGTGGTGCCGTGGTGTTGTTCTCTGGAACCGTGCGAAATCATGCCGAGGGCCGTGAGGGCGTTGACCATCTCACCTACGAGGCATACGACGAGCAGGCGCCGCTCAAGATGAACGAGATCGCGCTCGAGGTTCGCCGTCGTTGGCCAAGCACCGGAGCCGTGGTGTTGTTGCATCGCACTGGCCGCCTCGAGCTTGGCGATAGTTCAGTGGTGGTTGTGGTGTCGTCGCCGCATCGTCCCGAAGCATTCGAGGCCGGCCGCTACGCAATCGATGCGCTCAAAGCCAGCGTTCCGATCTGGAAGCACGAAGTGTGGCAGGGCGGTTCCGATTGGGGAACCGGAGCCAATGTCGTTACCGCTCCACACGATGTTGCCGACCAGTCGTCGTTGCAACGCAGTGGCGGCACACAGTGACCATCGCCGTTGTCATTGTGACCTGTCTTGTGGCCGCATCGGCCATTGCCTTTCTCGTCATTGCTCGTCGTCGGCCAGACGATGGTGTCACGAGCTTTCGTCGCCATATCGATGCGCTCTCGCCCGAGGCGCGCCGTGAAGTCATTGAGCGCGTGCAGAACGCCCGCGAATCGGGCAAAGGGAAGTAGATAGCACATGGCCCGCGACCTCGCGATCGATCTCGGCACGGCGAACACGCTCGTGTACATGAAGGGCCGCGGCATTGTGCTGAACGAACCCTCGGTCATTGCACTGAACCGCCAGACCGGCGAGGTACTCGCAACGGGGCGCGAGGCGTGGCAGATGATCGGCCGCACTCCCGGATACATCGTGGCCGTTCGTCCACTTCGTGGCGGGGCCATCACCGACTTCGAGATCACCGAGCGCATGATCCGCTTGCTGTTGCAGCGTGTTGGCGTCAGCCGTTTCACCCGACCCAAGGTGGTCATCTGCGTGCCGTCGGCCATCACCGAGGTCGAGCGCAGAGCAGTCACCGATGCGGCCCGCCGTGCAGGCGCAGCCGATGCACAACTCATCGAGCAGCCGATGGCTGCCGCAATCGGCGCCGACCTTCCGATCGACGAACCGGTTGGCAACATGGTCATCGACGTTGGCGGCGGAACCAGCGAGACAGCGGTCATCAGCCTTGGCGGCGTCGTTGCGCTCGAAGCAGTTCGCGTTGGCAGCTTCGACATCGACGCAGCGATTCAGAACTATGTTCGCCGCGAGCACGGCATTGCCATTGGCGAGCGCACCGCCGAAGAAATCAAGGTGGCCATTGGGTCAGCCGACCCAACGGGCGACGAGAACGAAGCCGAGGTTCGCGGCCGCGACCTGATGAGTGGACTTCCCAAGACCGTGTTGCTCAACCCTGAAGAGATTCGATTCGCGATCGACGACGTGGTGTCCAGCATCGTTGCCTCTGTGGTTCGTTGTCTTGCTAAGGCGCCGCCCGAACTCGCTCAGGACTTCTTGGTTCGTGGCATGTATCTCGTTGGCGGCGGCGGCTTGTTGCGCGGCCTAGCTCAGCGCATCGAGCGCGAGACCAAGGTTCCGGTGCGTATGTCGCCGATGCCGCTCGAGGCAGTGGTGCTCGGTGCGGGTCATTGCATCGAGCATTACGACGCTTTGAAGGGCATGTTTATGGGGGCCCGGCGCTAAATGCCTATTGACTTCGGTCGGAAGTTAGCGGAAGGTCTGTGTAATTATCGGCGTGTTCAAGCCGTCAGGTCGTTCGAGCTCACGAAAGCGGGTAGTCATGGATGTGCAAATTTCGACAGACAATACGCCGTCGAGCTCGATTCCGCTGAACGGCTCGGTTCCGCTGAACGGCTCGGTTCCGGTGACCAGCGTTAGTCGGGCGCAGTCACCGAAGCTGTCGGTGGCCATGATTGTTGTTGCTGTCATCGCGATCTTGCTTGCCGTGGGCTCCGGGCTGATCGCAAACCACGCGCTCGAAGAAGCGAAGAAGGCGAGAGCCGAACTCAGCGACACTCGCTTCAACGCCGACAATCTCCAGACTCAGCTCACGGCTCTCGAGAGCAAGCTCGGATCCTTGCGTACGCGTCAGGCGCTCACCGCAGCGTCTATGGCCGCGATCAATGAGCCGGGGGGCCTCTCCTCGGCCGTCGAAGCGGTGCAGATAGCGGTCGACGCCCTGAAGGCCGAAATCGATGGTGTGAGTTCTACCGTCGGTGGGCTCGGTGGGTTCGGCGCCAGAATCGAAAGCCTGGCGAGATGTGTTGACACCTATATGGACACGGTCGCTAAAGCTGGCGGCGGTCGGTACACCTACTACAAGTGCTAGTTGTGCCACCAGATAACTCGTTGTCGTTCGAGATGACCGACGATCAGGTTGGCGTCATCACGCTGAATCGTCCCGAGGCGCGCAACGCGCTCACGTGGGGCATGTATGCGGCGCTCGAACAAGCGGTGCGAAATGCGCCAGCATTAGGTGTTCGCTGTTTGGTGGTTACGGGTGCCGATCCAGCGTTTTGCAGTGGCGACGATGTGCGACAGGTGATGGGCGCCGGCCAAGAAGGAAAGGCGCCGGTCAGCGTGACTGCTCGCGAGCCGCGGCTCACCCCCGCTGCCGACGCGTTGCTGCACACCGACGTTCCGGTGATTGCGGCAGTCAATGGTGCCGCGGTTGGTTGGGGCATGGAGCTTGCGTTGATGGCCGATATTCGGGTGGCCAGTGAGCGCGCCAAGTTCGGTGAGTTGTTTGTGTTGCGCGGGTTGGTCAGCGATGTGGCGGGCCTTGGCCGTCTGGCTCAACTCATCGGCCGTGAGAAGGCCGCCGAGTTGTTGTTCACCGGCGATGTCATCGATGCAAACGAAGCGTTGCGCATTGGGCTTGTGTCGCGGGTGGTGGCGCACGACGAACTGGTCGGCACCGCAATGCAACTCGCCACCAAGATCGCCGCCAATCCGCCGCTTGCAGTGCAGCGCTTGAAGGCAGGCTTACGTGAGGCGCTTGATCCTGATTGGAACGCACTTGGTCGGTGGGTGTCGGCATCGCTCGGCGAGCTGTTCACTACCGATGATCACCGCGAAGGCGCCCGCGCATTTCTAGAAAAGCGTGTGCCGAACTTTCGGGGAAGCTGACGTTCAGCTGTTGGCGGCCACAAGTGCGAGCACTTCGCCGG
>JBAXER010000003.1:0-73496 GCA_037140375.1 Actinomycetota bacterium | reverse complement strand
TTCATCAATGATCCGAGTGGCAATGTGATCGAGCTCAACCAGCCCGATTGATCAGTCCGATTGATCAGCGCAACATGCGGCTGCGCGTAGCGATCAGGCAGTGCGCTTGGCCTGCAGCAGCGCAGTGACCAACTTGCCGTCGGCCTTGCCCTGCGAGGCTTTCATTGCTGCACCAACCAAGGCACCCATGGCCTTGTCTTCGCCGCTGCAAAATTTCGACCACACGGCTGCGTTGTCGGCGATGATCTGATCGACCATTGCCTCAAGCGCGCCGGTGTCCATTGCCTCGAAGCCCTTGGCGGCAGCGATGGCTGCAGCGTCGCCGCCACCGTTGGCCACAATCTCGGCGAGCACGGTCTTGGCTTGAGTAGCCGTGAGCTGACCGCCGATCTCGAGACGGGTGAGGCCGGCGAGATCTGCGGCGGGAACCGTTGGCGTTGAGCCTTCGTCGGCGAAGCCCTCTTTCACGTGGATGAGTGCACGGCCGACATCGCCACCGGCAGCGGCGACCTCGAGCACGTAATCGTCTTGGCCGCGTTCGACCACGACCATCACGGCTTCGGCATCGGCGGGCTGGCCAGTGCTGGCGGAGAGCCGAGCGCGCCGGGCGCCGGGGAGCATTGGCATGGCATCGCGCACGGCCTGGATCCACTCGGGTGATGGGTCGAGCGGCACGAGGTCGGGCTCAAGGAAGTAGCGGTAATCGTCGGCGTCTTCCTTGCTGCGCAAGGTGTGCGTGCGACCATCGTTTTCGTTCCAGTGACGAGTCTCTTGGCGAACGGTTTCGCCGGCTTCGTTCATGTCGATCTGGCGGCGCATCTCGTAGTCGATGGCCCGGCCGAGCGAACGAATACTGTTCACGTTCTTGATCTCGCAGCGCGTGCCATAAGGCATTCCGGGCTTGTGCACGCTGACGTTGGCGTCGCAGCGCATGCTGCCCTCTTCCATCTTCGCGTCGCTCGCGCCGATGGCCACCAGAATTGAACGCAACTCGGTCACGTATTGGCGGGCTTCTTCAGAGGTGCGGATGTCGGGACGGCTGACGATTTCGACCAGCGGAACACCGGCACGGTTGAAGTCGATGAGCGAGTAATCGCTGCCGTGGATGCGGCCACCGGCGCCACCAATGTGGGTGCTCTTGCCGGTGTCTTCTTCGAGGTGGGCGCGCTCAATGCCGATCTTCTTGCCGCCGGGAAGCGCTAAGAAACCATCGATGTTGATCGGCTGGTCGTATTGGCTGATCTGATACGCCTTGGGCTGGTCGGGGTAGAAGTAGTTCTTGCGGTGAAATGTGCTGGGCTGAATTGTGCAGTTGAGAGCGAGGCCAATGCGCATCGCAAGCTCTACGGCGTGACGGTTCAGCACCGGCAGTGCACCTGGCAGACCCAACGTGACCGGATCGATGTTGGTGTTCGGTTCGTCGCCGAAGCGGTTGGCGCTGGCGCTGAACAACTTGGTGGCGGTGGCCAGTTCTACGTGAACCTCGAGGCCCACGATGAGTTCCCAACCATCGACCAAGATCTCATCGCCGGTGACTGCGCCAGCTTTGTAGACCATGCTGCCTGTGGTGCCTTGCGACTCGCTCACTTCGAAACTCCCATTGCTCGCTCGAGTGCTGCTGCGGCACGGAACATCTGTGGTTCGCCCAAGGTGCCGGCCAGGATCTGAACACCAACGGGCAGGCCTTCGGCGCCGGTGCCGAATGGCACGCTCATCGCGGGGTGTCCGGCGAGGTTGGTGGGGATTGTGTACACGTCGCAGAGATACATCGCGAACGGATTGTCGCTCTTTGATCCGAACGGGAACGCAACAGTTGGCGACGTGGGCGTGAGCAGCACATCGGCGTGTTGGTAGGCGCGATCGAAGTCGTCGGCGATGAGCCGACGCACTTTGAGTGCCTTGCCGTAATACGCGTCGTAGTAGCCAGCGCTGAGCGCATAGGTGCCCAGCATGATTCGGCGCTGAACCTCTTCGCCGAACCCAGCGACACGGGTGGCGCCGTACATGGCGTTGGTGTCGGCAGCATTGACCCGAAGGCCGTAACGCACGCCGTCGTATCGGGCAAGGTTGCTGCTGGCCTCGGCAGGGGCGATGAGGTAGTAGGCGGTGAGGCCGTAGCTGAACGCGGGCACCTGCACGTCGACAATGGTTGCGCCAGCAGCGCGAAGCGCATCGAACGCTGCCTCAAGACGCTCGGCCACATCGGGGTCGGCGCCTTCGGGTAGGTCGGTGATGCGGCCGACGCGCAAGCCAGTGACGTCTTGCTTGATGGCGTCACGAAGTGAGGGCTGCGGTGCAGGAATCGATGTGGAGTCGAGGATGTCGTGACCGCCGATGACATCGAGCAACAGCGCTGAGTCTTCGACAGTGTGTGTGAACGGCCCGATCTGATCGAGAGAACTTGCAAATGCAACAAGTCCGTAGCGGCTGACGTAGCCGTAGGTGGGCTTGACGCCAACCACGCCGCAGAGGGCGGCTGGCTGGCGAATGGAGCCACCCGTGTCACTACCCAAGCTGACGCTGGCGAAGCCTGCTGCAACTGCCGCTGCGCTGCCGCCACTTGAGCCGCCAGGAACACGACTGAGGTCGTGAGGGTTGCGGGTTGGGCCGAATGCGCTGTTCTCGGTGCTTGAACCCATTGCGAACTCGTCGAGGTTGGTCTTACCAACGGCCACGGCACCTGCGGCGGCCAAGCGGGTGACTGCGGTTGCGTCGTATGGCGGCTTCCAGCCCTGCAGCATCTTCGACGAACACGTCGTGGGGATGCCGTGGGTGCACATGTTGTCTTTGAGCGCAACCGGCACACCGGCGAGAGGGCCCGGGTCGTTGCCGGCGGCAACTGCTGCGTCGACGGCGGCAGCGGCGGCGCGCGCCTGATCGGTCATCACGAGGTTGAACGCGTGCACATCGGACTCACGCGCATCGATGCGGGCAAGGTGCTCTTCGAGCACGTCGGCGGCTTTGAGCGTGCCAGCGCGAACTCCGGCGGCGATCTGCATTGCGGTGCGTGGTGTCATCGAGTCGCTCACGAGTCGAGTCCGAGAATTGGTGGAACGCGGAAGCGGCCATCTTCGGCCTCTGGTGCTGACGCCAAGACTTCTTCGCGGTCGAGGCCGAGGAGGATGACGTCTTCGCGAAACACGTTGGTCAATGGATACGGCTGGTTCATCGGTTGCACACCGTCGAGATCGAGCGCGTCGATATCGGCAAAGTGTTCGAGCATGCCTGCAAGTTGTGCAGTAGTTCGTTCGATGGCTTCAGGGTCGAGGTCGAGGCGGGCCAATTTGGCCACCTTGACGACGTCGGCGGTAGTGATCCGTTGTGACACGCCCATGATCTTACGGGCGGTCAGTGGCAACGTATCGAAATCAGCAACGCTGTCTCGGGGTTCATGACGGGCAGCTGCAGACCCAGAACCGCTAAGTGGTGGCCCGACAGGGTGATGCCGTCTTTGAGCCACGACGGCTGAGCGCGTGCCGGACCACGCTCGGCGCGGTCGAGCGGTAGTGCCACGCGCTCGACTCGGTAAAGGCGGTCAGCGACGAGGCCAGGCAGTCGCAGCGGCGCAGGCGTGAGACTCAGGTCGGTCTGTAGCTGCGTGTACGCGACCAGGGCTTCACGGCGATCTGGCGAATACACGCCGTGAGCGTGGGCTGCGGCGGTGGTGGGATCGAATCGAACGACGTCGCCGGTGTGCAACAGCGACCTGAAACGCTTGTGGACGGCGATGCCTTCGGCAACGCCGTTGCGCTCGGCTTCGGTCATGTCGAGCAGATTGCACTCAACGCCGAGATGGCCAAACATCGCCGTAGCTATGCGGAAGCTGAGCGAATGGTTGCGCCCGGTTGTATGACTTCGTCGCGGCCCGATGTGTGCGCCCATGACCTCGGGCGGAATGAACATTGAGGCGCCGCGTTGAATGGTCTGTCGTTCGAGCGCATCGTTGCAGTCGCTGGTCCACACGCGCCTCGTGCGGCGCAGGATCTCGTGGTCGATTCGTCCACCGCCAGATGAACAGCTTTCGATCTCGACCAATGGATGCAACGCAGTGAGTTCGTCGATGAGGCGATACAAGGCCTCGGTTTGCGCGTGGGTGCCAGCGGATCCGTTGGCGCCGCTGCCCTGCACATGGTCGCGGTTCATGTCCCACTTCACGTAGGCGATGTCGTGGTCGCGCAGCAACGCATCGAGTTGACCGAGCACGTGCGCGTACGCGCCGGGGTGGGCAAGGTTGAGCACAAGCTGGTTGCGCCCGAGCACAGGTTCGTAACCCTCGGTCACAAGCGCCCAATCGGGATGCGCGCGATAGAGGTCGCTATCGGGATTCACCATCTCGGGTTCAACCCAGATGCCGAACTCCATGCCGAGTGAGCGAACGTGATCGATGAGTGGAGCCAGACCGTGTGGGTACACCTCGGGCGACACCCACCAGTCGCCGAGTCCGCGACGGTCGTCGCGCCGCGACCCGAACCATCCATCGTCGAGCACAAATCGCTCGATGCCTGCTGCAGCCGCCGCATCGGCGAGCTGGGTGAGGCGTTCGTGGTCGTGGTCGAAATAAACGGCTTCCCACGTGTTGAGCAGCACGGGGCGCGGTGTCGTTGGGTGCGCTGCGCGCTGGCGCATCGAGCGATGAAATCCCCACGCCGCTTGGGTGAGGCCGTTGGGGGAGTATGTGGCGATGAGCTCGGGTGTGGTGTAGCTCGCCCCCGCGTCGATCGAGATTTCGCCGGGATGAAATTGCTCACCCATCTGGATGTAGCGACGGCCATCGGCGAGCACCTCGGCCCGCGTGTGGTGATTGCCGCTCCACGCCAGATGTGCACCCCACACCTCGCCGTGCCACTCGCCGAACGCGTGCGTGCCAGCAAACATCAACGGCGGACTCTCGTGTGATGTGCGACCGCGACGGTTCTCGGTGACAAATGAGCCGCGCTCGAATGCGACGCGATGCGGATGCAGCTCGCGGGTCCAGCGCCCGCTGAACTGCATCAACTCGTTCGCCTGCGCAGGAAGCGGCAATGCAATGTCGAGTTGATCGAGGAGGTAGCGATCGGTGGTGCTGAGGTTGGTGAGCGTGACACGCACGCACAACACATCGCCGAGCGATATCACCGATGTGAGTCGCAACTGCGCCACCGTGTCGATGGCGTGGGCGGTCACCGAGCTGTCGCCGCCCATTGTGTGTGATTCGTACGAGAACCGCGGCGCCCACGCAGTGCCGCGGCGGCGATGACCGAGTAGCCCGGGATGACCGGTGAACCCACTGCCATGCTCGGGCACCAGCGACACCGGTGCCTCGATATCGAGGCCGCCGTGGGCGATGGGCCGAGTGGTCGCGGTCACGATTGCATCGAGATCGAGGCTGCTGCCCAACAGCGCGCCCCAGTGCCGAATTGTGGGCACGCCGGTGCTGAGATCGACTACGACACTGGCCCAACTGCCTGTCAAATGAATCAGCATTGCCTACCCCGTTTCGTCTCCATCGCAGAGCAGTCTGGCGTATTTCAGTTGCCCCGCGCCTCAGCGGCGTGCGCCGTAAGTTCGGCAGAGGTGCGCTCCACGTTGCACAATGCAGGGGATGGAAAGCGACGACCAGCGGACACCGTCAACAGATGTGCGTGTCGACCCGTTTTTGGGCACCGTGGTTCACGTGGTTGGCACTCGCCAAGCCCGCCCCAATCTGCCCAGTGTCGGCTGCCCGTTTTGCCCCGGTGGGCTCGAGGCACCCGATCACTACGACGTGCGCTGGTTTGAGAACCGTTGGCCAGCGATGCCGAACCATCGTTGCGAAGTGGTGCTGTACACGCCTGATCACGACGCCACGTTTTGGTCGCTCGGAGCCAGTGGTGTTCGCAAGGTCATCGATCTGTGGACCGAGCGTTCGGTGCATCTCAATGCTCGCGACGATGTGCAGTTCGTGTTGGTCTTTGAAAACCGTGGTGCCGATGTGGGCGCAACCATCGCTCATCCGCACGGTCAGATCTACGCATACGATCACGTTCCCGATCGTCCTCAGCGTGTGTTCGCCGCTGGCTGGCAGCCCGACGCTGCGCCAGGCGATCGCGCCGTTGCAGTGCGCGGTGATTGGTCGGCCTACGTACCAGAAGCGTCCACGTATCCGGTGGCGGTCACCATTGCGCCTACCGAGCGGGTGGCCAATCTCGAAGTCTTGTCCGAGGGCGCCCGCGACGAACTCGCCGAGATGTTGGTCGATGTGTTCACTCGGCTCGACTCGCTCTATGAGCAACCACTGCCGTACATGATGTGGCTTATGCAGAGTCCCTCGGGTGGCGGCGATTGGTCCGATGCGTGGTTCCACATCGAGATCGTGTCGCCGTGGCGCGCAGCCGGTGTGCCTCGCTTTATCGCTGCGGCCGAGGTGGCCGGCGGCGAGTTCTTCAACCCGGTGATTCCCGAAGTGCTCGCTGAGCAACTGCGGGCGCTGGGTTAGTCGCGAGCCTCGTCGGCTTCGGCTTCGGCATCCGCTTCGGCTTCGGTATCCGCTTCGGGCTCAACCGCTTCTGGCTCAATCGGCAACTCGCGTCGCGACGAGATGGCGATGTAGAGGCCGGCGCCCACAATCGCGATCAGCGCGACCCATTGGTTCCATCGCAAACCGCCCACGTGATGAGCGGTGTCGATACGCAAACCCTCGACGAAGAAACGAATGATTCCGTAGCCGATGATGTAGGTGGCCATCAGATGACCCATACGAAGTTTCACCTTGCGGCTCAACGCAACGAGCGCCAAGCACAGTGCAAGGTTGGCCAGCGATTCATAGAGAAACGTTGGATGAAAGGTGGTTCCTTCGGCATAGCCCTCGGGCATGTGGGCCGCATCGATGCGTAGCGCCCACGGCAATTTGGTGGGTCCACCGAAGAGTTCTTGGTTCCACCAGTTACCCCATCGGCCAATCGACTGGGCCAGTGGAATTGCTGGCGCAGCGCAATCGAGTGCGACTGCTACGGGCAGTCCGCGTCGACGAATGGCCCACACCCCGAAGAACGTGCCCAGCAGCAAGCCGCCAGGGATGCCAAGGCCGCCCTGCCAAATCTTGGGGATGTCGGCGAGATGATTCGAGAACTTCGACCAGTCGGTAGCCACGTGATAGAGCCGGGCGCCGATGACGCCACCGATGACGCCCCACATCGCAATTGCATTGGCGTCGTCTTTGGTGCCGATACCGCGTTGCTCGAAGCGACGGCCCATCAGCCACACACCGGCCACTACGCCGAGCGCGATCATCATTCCGTAGGCGTGAATGTTTAGCGGCCCGAGATTGAAGGTGCCGTCCGATGGGCTGGGAATGCTGCCAACAACTTGGCTCAGATGCATCACGCCGAGATCACACGGTTCGTAAACGCAACTGCTTCGGTGAAGATGAGTTCTTTGTCGTAGTCCTGAGTGGCCACGTGATAGCTGCGCTCGAGTGTGAGCCGCTCGACTGTGCCGCCGTAGTTGGCAGCGAGATAGTCGGATTGGGCGGGCTCAACCACATGGTCTTGCGGCGAGTTCATCAGCATCAGCGGCATCTTCAACGATGGATACGACGGCGCAACGGTGGCGGCGCCGTCGTTCACGAGGCTCAACAGGCAACGAATTGGCGTGCCGTCGTACGCCTTCTCTTTTGAGCTGGGGTCGGCGATATCGGAGCCAATGCCGGGAATGATCTCGGTGCCGGAGTCGATCATGCCCTGCAGCATGGCCACAACCTCGGGCGCCTGCGCTTGCGTGACTGGGTTGATGCACACGATGCCAGCGATCTCTGGGTGCTTGCCAGCGATCCACAACGTGAGCAGGCCACCCATGCTGAGCCCGGCCACCACGATGGTGCTGCATCGCGCTGCGAGTCGCTGATACGCAGCCTCTACTTCTGCGCTCCAGTCGGACCAACTGGTGGTGAGCATGTCTTCAACCGCTGTGCCGTGGCCCGGCAGGCGGGGGAGCTCAACGTTGTAACCGCCCGCTGCGAATGCTTCGGCAACGCCGCGCATTGATGCGGGGTTACCCGTGAAACCGTGGATGACGAGGGCGCCGTGAGCGGCAGTGGTTGAGTGTGACCAGGCGTCGGCACCGGGCATGATGGAAAAAGTCATGTCCTTGTTCTAGCGCACGAGGCAGCACCTAGATGTATGGATCTTCCTTCGAGAGCGGTAGCTCCCACCACTCTTGCGGTGAGCCCGCCTGCTCCCATTCGGGGAATGGGTAGATGCAGTTCACCGGACACGCCGGCAGACACTTGTCGCAGCCGCTGCAGAGTTCGGGCACGATGACCACATCGGCGCCGTGATTGAAGATGGCACCAAATTGATCGGGGCAGTGCCGTAAGCACGCATCGCAGTTGATGCACTCGAGCATCTCGATGCGCACGGGCGCGTTCTTCCATTTGGGATTACGCGTGTGGTGTTCGATTCGTTCGGTCCGCGTGGCGCCCATCGCAGCGAGTGTAGAGCGAGCGACTGCTCAGCTGTGTGGTCGCGCAGGCATTGTGGAATGAGCATCGACCACTGCACGAAGGTGTGGATGGCGCCGCACGATGATGGCGATAAATGCATCGACCACGTCGGGCTCAAACTGATGCCCGCGGGCGCTGATGATGAAGTCGAGCGCCTCTTCTTGAGACCACGCTCGCTTGTAGACGCGCTCGCTGGTGAGTGCATCGAACACGTCGGCCACGGTGACAATGCGACCGCATCGAGGAATATTGGCGCCGCTGAGTCCGCTTGGGTAGCCCGTGCCATCCCACCGCTCGTGATGGTTCAGGGCAACGATGGCGCCGAGTTGAATGAGCGGATACGTGCTTCCCGAAAGGATCTGAGCACCCACCGTTGTGTGGGTCTTCATGATCTCGAATTCTTCGGTGGTGAGCGGACCCGGCTTGAGCAAGATGGCATCGGGAACAGACACCTTGCCGATGTCGTGTAGCCGTGCGGCCATGCGGAGCTGCTCGCACCAGTCGCTGTCTTCGTTGAGTTCGTGGGCGATTTCGGCCGAGAGGTCGCCGACTCGGATGGTGTGTTCGCCGGTGTCGGTGTCGCGGAATTCGGCCAATACGGCGAGACGCTGGAATGCTTCGAGTTGGTATTCCTCGAGTTCGTGCGTGCGGCCTCGAACCAATGCTTCAAGCTCGGTGGTGCGCAGTCGCAAGATCTCGGCCTGTTGACGAACGTGCTCGGTGTCGTGCGCGATTTGAAGCGTCTTGATGCGCAGGTCGGTGCCCTGGTTGAACAGATCTTGGTGTAGATCGAAACGCGCCTCTTGGTGGTTGAGGGCCTCTTCAAAGCGGCTGAGCTCGCGGTACACCTTGGCGAGCAACTCGCGAGCGTCGAGCTCTACTGCGGGCAACGATGACTGCTGCGAAACCTCGAGTGCGCGGAGCAAGCTGGCTTCGGCACGCAGGAAGTTGAATTCACGCAATGCCGCTTTACCGCGCGCCATGAACACGTTGGCCACCGTTGATGGAGTGGGCATCGGACCGTTCTGCATGCGCTCGTCGATGAGTTCGAGCGCTTCGTCGAAACACTGAGCAGCGTGAGCCGAGTCGCCCAGGCTGCAATACGCCTCGCCCAAGTTCGCAAGTACGTCGGGCACAAACGCCGGAGCGTGCTGACGTGACATCTCAAGCGCCGATTCGCCCAGGCTCGCGGCAAGGAAGAACTCGCCGCGTTGCGATCGAAGCTGCGCCATGTTGGTGAGCGTGATGGCGTCATCGTCGGGGCGACCAAGTTGTTTGTTGGCCGTGAGCGCCGCCTCGTAGGTGACGATGGCGCGATCGGTATCGCCGAGGGAGTGATGGATCGATGCAATGGTATTGAGCAGCCCGCCCTCGTTCACGCGGTGATCGGTGGTGCGATATTGCTCAAGGCCACGTAGACAGCAGGCGAGCGCCTCGCTGTGGTTGCCGGCGTTTGAGTGCACGATGCCCATTAGGTTGAGCGCCCACACCTCGACAACGACAGCGCCAGCCTTGCGGGCGAGATCGCGAGCATCGACGGCAACACCAAATGCTTCGTCGGCGTGGCCGGTGTAATAAGCCAAACTGGCGAGGTGGTAGAGGCTCTCGGCCTCACCGGCTTCATCGCCGCGTGAATGCGCCGTGACCCGGGCCTGCTGCACCAATGTGCGAGACGTTGCGGGATCGTCGAGCTCGATGCTCTTCGCCCGATCGAGCAGTTCGCGAACTGATTCGCCAGTGGTGCGTGATGTATCGGTTGTTGCATCAACAGTCATCTCGCACCCCTTTCTGCATGTGGGTAGGCCCACACCGGATCTGCGTACTCGTGAGGCTCAAAGATTAGTCAACATTGGAAAATGAGTCAGGGATAGCGAACCTTCTTAGGTCAACCTTGACAGTGCTTCACTGCATGACGCTTTCGGTGGCAGAGAACCGCGCTGAGCAGTCGTGTTTTTGAACGCAATGTGCGCGTCGAAGTCACGTTGGACGCGGCGATGCAGCGAACGCTCTAGATTGTGAATCGTTGAGCACGCGCCCCCACCTGCGAACAAACGAGAAGGCATGAGTCGTTCTCGTAGCGCCCAGCGTTCGGTTGAGATGTCGTCGCTCACCGCGGTGTTGCCGTTGGTCGCCATCGTCCCCGTGTGGTTGGTGTCGCTCGTGGTGTTTTGGTTGCCCGTGCGCATCTGGTGGCACGTTGGGTTTTGGGCCCTTGCCGGGCTGCACTTTGGTGCTGTGGTGGTGATGTTCTGGCGACCGTTGCAGAAGGTTCTCGTGATGCGCATGTTAGGAGCGCGACGACCCTCGGCCGAGCAGGCCAAGCGGCTCGAACCGGCGTGGCGCAGTGTTGCCCAGCAGCTGGCCATTCCCCACCGGCGCTTTGCATTGGCGGTACTTCCATCCGACGATCTGAACGCGTTTGCATGCGGTGGAAGTTTGTTGGTGGTCACTTCGTTTGCTATCGAAGAATTGCCGCGTGACGAGATGACCGGCGTGCTTGCGCACGAGGTCGCGCATCACCTTGGTTTACACACGGTGGCACTCACACTTCGGCAGTGGTTGAGCTTGCCGATCTTCTTGTTGGCTCGCGTCGGTTTTTTCTTGCAGAACGTTGCTGTCGCTGCCACCCGATCATTCGTCAGCCACTCGTCTGCGCTGACAGCGGTTGGGCGTTTAGTGAGTGGGCTACTCAATGCAATCGGATGGGTGTTTTTGTCGGCGCTGGTGTTCTCGAATCGCATGGCCAACTCCATCGGCAAGCGCTCCGAACTTGAAGCCGATCGGCGGGCGGTCGAGATGGGTTTCGGTCGCGAACTGGCGACGGCGTTGCGACGCGTTGCAGCTACTGAGCAGGCGACCAGGTCGAGCCAAACGCGTACTGACACACAGCTCACGCATCCATCGGCGCGTAGTCGGGTGGCCCACATCGAAGCGCTGATGCGCCGCGCCGCCGACAGGCGACGAAGCTTGACCTAACGCTCGACGCCAATTGGTGCGGTGAGCGCACTCAAGACAGCGATGAGATCGCTTGGCGCGATCTCGATGTCGAACCCGCGCTTGCCACCGCTGACGAAAATGGTGTCGAACTCGAGGCAGCTTTGGTCGATGACCGTCGGTAAGTGTTTGCGTTGGCCAAAGGGGCTGATCCCGCCGACTACGTATCCGGTGAGCCGTTCGGCCACCGCTGGGTCGCACATTTCGGCGCGCTTGGTTCGTGTGGCGGCGGCAAGTTCTTTCAGCGATAACTGTCCGCTGACCGGCACGATGCCGACGACGGTCTTCGATGGTTGCACGCCCTGCACGGTGGCCATGCCATCGACCACTGCGAGCAACGTCTTGAAGACTCGGTTGTAGTCGATGCCTAACGCGACAGCCGCTGCGGTGCCGTAGTTGCGATCGGCGGCGTCGTGAGCGAACTCATGCAGAGCAAACGAGACACCGGCCTTCTGCAGAAGCACGGTTGCCGGCGTCGAGCCCTTGGCCCCGTTTTTGTCGCTGCCTTTACCCGCTGCGTGTGCCACGGTTTCTAACGTAGCCAAGAGCGCATCTATGGTGCGCCCATGAGCCATCCCATCGACCAGATCGGCATCGTCGATCTGATGATCGGTTTTCCGAAGAAGAACGCCGCCGATCACTATCAGTTTCTGGCCGGGGCCGTAAAAGACGCCGAGTCCAAAACAATGACGATGCCAGCGCAGTACATGTTCACCGAGGTGCCCTCCGATGTGCAGGCCGACACCGACACGGTCGCGATGCTCATTGCCGACATGGATCGTTGCGGTGTCGCCCGGGGCATGGTGCATATGGGCTCCGACGAGTCAGTGCGGGCGCTCCGCAATCATCCCGATCGCATTATCGGTTGTATCGACGCCGACCCCAACGACATCACCGGCGCGATTCGTCGTATCCGCCATGGGCACGCCGAGTGGGGCATCAAGGCCGTCACCTCGTTTCCATCTGGGTGCCTGCCGCAGGTGTCGGTCAGCGACGCCCGCTACTACCCGCTGTATGCAACGTGCGTCGAGCTTGATCTCCCCATCATCATCAACGCCGGAGTGCCCGGACCGCGGGTGCCGATGCTGTGTCAGCACGTCGAACACTTCGATCAGGTGTGTTACGACTTCCCCGACTTGCGCATTGTCATGCGTCATGGGGCCGAGCCGTGGCAGGAGCTTGCCGTGAAGCTGATGCTCAAATGGCCTGGGTTGTATTACATGACCAGCGCGTTTGCGCCGAAGTATTTCCCGCGCGAGATCGTCGATTACGCAAACAGTCGTGGCGTCAACAAGGTGATGTACGCGGGCTACTACCCAATGGGCTTATCGCTCGATCGCATTGTCGCCGAACTACGCGAAGTGCCGTTTCGTGACCACGTGTGGCCGCGCTTTTTGCGCGACAACGCTGTCGACGTGTTCAATCTGTAGGAGTACTGCCACTGGCGAGCGGACTCATCATCGTGTGCCGCTGATTGATACCGTGGCGGCATGGCCGAATCGACCGACATGCCCGTTGACATCAAACCACGCAGCCGCGACGTAACCGACGGCTACCAAAAGGCTCCGGCTCGCGCCATGCTTCGCGCTGTCGGCATGACCGACAACGACTGGCAGAAGCCCCAGATCGCTATTGCGAACGCGTGGAACGAAGTCACTCCATGCAACATGACCTTGCGCAAACTTGCCGAGCGCGCCAAAGAAGGCGTTCGTAGCGCTGGTGGCTTCCCGATGGAGTTCGGCACCATCACCGTCAGCGACGGAATCAGCATGGGCCACGAAGGCATGCGCGCTTCGCTTGTGAGCCGCGAGGTCATCACCGACTCGGTCGAGTGCGTCATGCATGCCGAGCGACTCGATGGCTTTGTTGGCCTGGCTGGTTGCGACAAGAGCATTCCCGCCATGCTCATGGCCGCTGCTCGTCTCGATCTGCCCAGTGTGTTCGTGTACAACGGCAGCATCCTGCCGGGCAATCACAACGGCGTTGCGCTCGACATCACCAGCGTGTTCGAAGCGGTGGGCGCTTGTGCGCTTGGCAAGATCACCGAAGAAGAACTCGGCGAGATCGAGCGTAAGGCATGCCCCGGCGAGGGCGCATGCGGCGGCATGTTCACCGCGAACACAATGAGCTCCATCGCCGAAGCAATTGGCATGAGCCTGCCCGGCAGTGCATCGCCGCCCGCAGTCGATCGTCGTCGTGAAGACGACGCAGTGCTCGCTGGTGAGGCTGTGGTCAACATGCTTCGTCTCGGCATCACGCCACGCCAGATCATGACCAAGAAGGCGTTCGAGAATGCCATTGCGGTCACCAGCGCACTCGGTGGTTCAACCAACGCTGTGTTGCATTTGCTCGCCATCGCGAACGAGGCCGGCGTGGCGCTTGAGCTCGAAGACTTCAACCGCATTGCGGCCAAGGTGCCACACATCGCCGACATGAAGCCGGGCGGCAAGTTCCACATGAGCGACCTCGATCGCGTCGGCGGCGTGCCCGTAGTCATGAAGCATCTTCTCGATGCTGGTCTGTTGCACGGCGATTGCATGACTGTCACTGGCAAGACCATGGCCGAGAACCTTGCGTTCATCAATCCACCGCCACCCGATGGCGTTGTGGTGTACCCGGTGGACCAGCCGTTGCACAGCGAGGGTGGAATCAACGTACTCACCGGTTCGCTGGCGCCAAAGGGCTCAGTGGTCAAGGTCGCTGGCCTCAGCGCCGACCAGATGTTGTTCGAGGGCGAAGCCCGCGTATTCGACGGCGAAGATGGCGCAATGGCTGCCATCGTCAGCGGTTCGATGCAACCAGGCACAGTCATCGTGATTCGCTACGAAGGCCCCAAGGGCGGTCCCGGTATGCGTGAAATGTTGGCGATCACCGGCGCACTCAAGGGTGCCGGTCGTGGCGCCGACTGCGCGCTGGTTACCGACGGTCGCTTCAGCGGTGGCACATGGGGCTTCTGCATCGGCCACGTTGCCCCCGAGGCTGTCGACGGCGGACCAATTGCATTCGTGCGCGACGGCGATCGCATTCGGGTCGATGTGCACAAGCTCAGCCTCGACCTGTTGGTCTCCGATGAAGAGCTCGCTCAGCGTCGGGTTGGCTGGGTGCCAAACACCAACAAGTACAGCAGCGGTGTGCTTGGCAAGTACGCCAAGTTGGTGCAGGGTGCCGAGACCGGCGCCATCACCAACACGCTCTAATCGCGGGGTGGCTACTCGCTCGTTGCGAGTCGCCACCGTGCGATGCCGCGCCACCCAAGGATGAACACGGCCACCGTTGCGGTGGTCACAATCACGAACGCTGTGGCCGTGCCGCGGTCGAACGCAAAGCGGCGCAGCAGTAGCCCGACAATCACAGTGGTGAGCCACACGATTGCGCCGGTGACGTTGCTGAGCGGGTTGCGCCATGCCCGGCTGATGAGCCAGCCCACAATGACTGCAATCAAAAACGGTGCCGCCACTTTGGCAACACCCACGAGCACATTGCCGGGTTCGTTATGACTGCGGCGGCCGATAGCGACGAACGCAATGACGGCAACGAGATCGGCAGCGAGTGCAAGTTGCGCACGCTTGGTGATCATGGCAGCAACTGGAAGACGCCGAGCTTGCCCTTGAAGAACAGCAATGGCTCAGGCTCATCATCGCTGTGGCTCATTGAGGTGACTCGCCCAACGACGAAGTAGTGGTCGCCGAGTTCGTGAACCGAGTCGATGGCGCAATCGATCCAAGCAATGGAGCGGTCGAGGATGGGCGAGCCGGAAGCGCTGGGGTGCCACGCAACGCCGTCGAAACGATCGTCGATGCCCTTCTTCGCGAAGCGCCAGCAATCGTCGCCCTGATCGGTGCCGAGAACGTTGACGCAAAACTTGCCGCCCGGTGCCATCGCGGCCCATGTCTCGCTGTTGGTTTGCGGCAGGAAGCCAACGAGCGGGGGCTCAAGCGAGACGGATGTGAATGAACCAATGGTGAACCCAGCGGGCTGGTCGCCGACCATCGCGGTAACGATGGTGACACCAGTGGGGAAGTGCCCCAGCACCTGGCGATAACGGGCGGAATCGAACTCTTCTGGTGAGATAGACATCAAACGCGACTGTAGCGGTGCCAAGGTGGAGAACTATGAGCGATGCCAAGCGAGATTTGCGATCAGCGATGCGCCGCGTCCGTGCCGCCGTGCCCGAGCGTGAAGCGCGCACGCAGCGATTGTGGGACGCCGTTGTTGCGTCGTTACCGGCGTCACGATTCGCCGGCCTGCATGTGCTGGCCTTTGTGGGCGTCGCAAGTGAGCCGGATACCACCTTGCTGCTGCACATGCTCGGCAAACTGGGTGCCGTTGTGCATGTTCCGCGTGTTGAGGGCGAGGTGATAGTTGCGGTTCGATGCGACCAAGACACAACACTTGAGGTGGGCGCATACGGCATCCCATCGCCTGTCGGTGCGCCAACCGATGCGCAGATCATCGACCTCGTGATTGTGCCCGGCCTAGCGTTCACACGCGATGGGCAACGCCTTGGTCAGGGCGGCGGCTACTACGACCGCTACCTGCCGCTGCTGCGACCCGACTGCATCACTCTCGGCGTGTGTTTCGACGAACAGATTGTGCCGGCCGTACCGGGTGAGGCGCACGACCAACGTGTGTCGCGCGTGGTCACAGACGCTTCTGGTGGGTCACAGTGACCGCCATGGCAGCACCGTTCACGCTTGAACAACTCGATTCCGCAGCGCAGCTCGTGGGTCGATACGTGCCCCCAACTCCGCAGTTCGCGTGGCCCATGCTGGCCAACGCGGTCGGTGCCGAAGTGTGGGTGAAGCACGAGAACCACACGCCCACGGGCGCGTTCAAGGTTCGCGGTGGTTTGGTCTTTGCCGATCGTTACGTGCGCGAGAACGCCAACCCCTCGGGTCTCGTCAGCGCCACGCGTGGTAACCACGGGCAAAGTCTTGCCTTCGCCGGTCGGGCCTTTGGGCTCGAGGTAACCATCGTCGTGCCGTTCGGTAACAGCCCCGATAAGAACGCAGCGATGCGCGCCTTTGGCGCCACGCTGATTGAGCACGGCCACGACTTTCAAGCGGCGCGCGAATACGCGATGCAGCTCGCCGATTCGCAGGGTCTACACATGGTGCCCTCGTATCACCCCGACCTTGTGATCGGCGTTGCTACATACGCCCGAGAGTTCTTGGCGGGCACTCCCGAACTCGACACGGTGTATGTGCCGGTTGGTCTTGGGTCAGGCATCTGCGCGCACATTGCGGTGCGCGACCTGCTCGGCTTACGAACCGAAATCGTTGGCGTAGTCGCCGAGAATGCGGCAGCTACTGCGCTGTCGTTTGCTGCAGGTCATGCAGTAAGCACCGACACGGCCGACACATTCATCGACGGCGTTGCGTGCCGCGTGCCAGATCCGGCGGCTATCGAGATCATCTGCAAGGGCGCGGCGCGCGTGATCACAGTGAGCGAAGACCTTTGCGCCGACGCGTTGCGATTGATGTATTCGACCACGCACAACATCGCTGAGCCAGCGGGTGGGGTGTCACTTGCCGGATTGCTTGCTGAGCGCCACCAACAGCAGGGTCGACGCATAGGCGTCACGCTGACCGGCGGCAATCTGGATGCGTCGCTGTTAGCAACGATTCTGGCGGGTCACACGCCGAAGCCGTGACCCGCACGAATCATTCGACTTCGTCGTAGTACTCGCGACCGAGGTGGGTGATCTGCTCTTCGCCCATGATCCACCGCAAGGTGTTCTTGAGCTTGGTGAGCTGAATGAACAGGTCGTGCTCGGGGTACAAGCCAGGCGCAACCTGTGGGCTCTTGTAGTAGAAGCTGAGCCACTCTTGGATGCCGCCGAGGCCGGCGCGCTGAGCCAAGTCGCTGTACAACACGAGGTCAAGTGCGAGTGGCGCAGCAAGGATGCTGTCGCGGCAGAGGAAGTCGACCTTGATCTGCATTGGGTAGCCGAGCCAACCGAAGATGTCGATGTTGTCCCAGCCCTCTTTGTTGTCGCCGCGAGGTGGGTAGTAGTTGATGCTCACCTTGTGGAACACGTTGCCGTACAGGTCGGGGTTCTTCGCAGGCTCGAGGATGTCTTCGAGCACGCCGAGCTTTGACTCTTCTTTGGTCTTGAAGTTCTCAGGAGCGTCGAGCACTTCGCCGTCGCGGTTACCCAAGATGTTGGTGCTGTACCAACCGGCGAGGCCCAACTGGCGGGCCTTGAGCATGGGGGCAAGCACGGTCTTCATCAGGGTCTGACCGGTCTTGAAGTCTTTACCGCTGATGGGCACGTTGCGCTCGGTGGCGAGCTGGCGCAGCACCGGTGTGTCGACGGCCAAGTTCGGGGCGCCGTTGGCGAACGGAACGTTTTCGAGGATGGCTGCGTATGCGTAGAGCATCGATGGGGCGATGGTTGGATCGTTGGCATCGATGGCGGCCTCGAACGCTTCGAGGTTCATGTGCGCTGGACCTGGCTCGATGAAGATCTCGGTGCTTGCACACCAGATCATCACGAGACGATCGACCTTCTTCTCATCGCGGAAGGTGTTGATGTCTTCGCGGATTGCGTTGAGCATGGCGCGCTTGCCGATGTCGCCTTTGGTGTGCTCGCCGTCGAGGTTGCGTGCGTACTTGCGCTCGAACGCAGCCGACATGGGGCGAATGTCGCGCAGTGCGTCGGCAACTGACTCGATGTGCTTGCCACCCTCGAGCACGCCGGCGCGTGATGCAGCAACGTATGCGTCGTCTGGGAAGACATCCCATGCGCCCCACACGATGTCTTCGAGGCGGGCCAATGGCAGGAAGTCTTTGATGAGTGGGCTGCGGTCTTCGGTGCGCTTACCGAGGCGGATAGTTCCCATCTGAGTCATTGAGCCAACGGGCAGGCCCTGGCCTCGCTTGACCAGTTCGACACCGGCAATCAGCGTCGTGGCGACGGCGCCGAGGCCGACCGTAAGTACACCGAGGAGCCCCGTTGCGGGTGCGACTGTTGGTGAAGGGGGCGTGGTCATGTGGTGTTTCCTCCTGAGATCGCAGCCGTAGAGCGCGACCAAAACCGTTAGGTGCGTCAGCCTAGTGCCCCAACCCGCGCGGCGAGAATTGAGAGTTCGGCCGCTCCGCAGGTGGTGATGCCGAGAAGGGGTCTTTGGCGGTGATGTGGTCGCCGTAGCGCGTGACGTTGATGCGCCGCGCGGCGTGACACACTGGCGAGATGGGGGACCAACTGAACGTCGAATCGCCGATGCAGGGCACTGCAGTTGCGGTGTCTGTCAAAGCCGGAGACACGGTTCGTGTTGGCCAAACGGTGGTATTGCTCGAGAGCATGAAGATGCTCCACGACGTGAAGATGACCGAGAGCGGCGTGGTTCGTGAGGTGCTTGTCATCGAGGGCGAAACCGTGCTCGCTGGCCAACGCTTGCTGGTCGTTGATCGTGTCGAGGTCTCCGCCGGTGTCGATGTCACCGAGGCAGTTGTAGACCTCGCCCACGTTCGAGCCGATCTCGCCGAGGTGCTTGCGCGCCACGATGTCGGCTTCGATGCAGCGCGGCCCGATGCCGTGCAGCGACGTCGTTCGGTTGGCCGCCGCACTGCTCGCGAAAACGTTGCTGACCTTGTCGATGACGCCAGCTTTGTCGAATATGGCCCAGTGGTCATCGCCGCCCAGCGTCGTCGGCGCAGCATCGACGACTTGATTGCGCGTACACCGGCCGACGGAATGATTGGTGGCATCGGCACCGTCAACGGTCGCGACTTCACGGGCCATGCAGCGCAGGTGGTCGCGATGTCATACGACTACACCGTGCTCGCCGGCACGCAGGGGCAACAGAACCATCGCAAGAAGGATCGACTCTTCGAACTCGCCGAGCAACTGCGCTTACCGGTGGTGTTCTTCACCGAGGGTGGCGGCGGCCGACCCGGAGACACCGATGGGGTAGGGGTCAGCGGTCTCGATTGCCTGGCGTTCTTATGGTTCGCGCAGCTCAGCGGTTCGGTGCCGTTGGTAGGCGTGAACGCCGGATACTGCTTCGCAGGCAACGCGGCGATTTTGGGCTGTTGCGATGTGGTCATCGCCACCGAAGACTCGAACATCGGCATGGGTGGCCCAGCAATGATCGAAGGTGGTGGTCTCGGCACCTTCGAGCCCAAGCAGATCGGCCCGATTGAGGTGCAGCGCGCCAACGGCGTGGTCGACATTGTTGTGCGCGACGAAGCCGAAGCCGTGCAGGTCGCCAAGCAGTACCTCTCGTACTTCCAGGGCCCACTTGCCACATGGGAACACGCCGATCAACGGCTCCTTCGTCACGTGATCCCCGAAGATCGCAAGCGCGGCTACGACGTTCGCGCCGTTCTCGATGCGTTGTTCGATACGGGCTCGGTGCTCGAGCTTCGCCGCGACTTCGGCCTCGGAATGATCACGGCGCTCGCCCGCATCGAGGGCATTGCCGTTGGCGTCATTGGCAACAATCCCAATCACCTTGCGGGCGCCATCGATAGCGACGGCGCCGATAAGGCCGCGCGCTTCATGCAGCTGTGCGATGCGTTCGACATTCCCATCATCTCGTTGTGCGACACGCCTGGAATGATGGTTGGGCCCGAGGTTGAGGCCACCGCGTTGGTGCGTCACTGCAGTCGCCTGTTTGTCACCGGCGCCAACATCACAGTGCCGTACATCACCGTGGTCACGCGCAAGGCCTATGGCCTCGGCGCACAAGCGATGATGGGTGGCAGCACCAAGGCCCCGCTGGCCACGCTTGCTTGGCCGTCGGGCGAGTTCGGTGGCATGGGTCTTGAGGGTGCGGTTCGCCTCGGCTATCGCAACGAACTCGAAGCGATCACCGATCCGGTTGAGCGCGAAGCGATGTTCCAACAGATGGTCGACCGCATGTACCAACACGGCAAAGCGCTGAACGCTGCGTCGCATTTCGAGATCGACGATGTCATCGATCCAGCCGACACCCGTCGTTGGTTGGCCACGTTGCTGCGCTCAACGGCACCGGTGCCCACGTGGTCGGCTCGACCCAAAAAGCGAGCCAACATCGACACCTGGTGACCTTGTTCCTCAAGCGGAGGCGGGTGATTTGTCAAGAATGACTGCGAACTGTTGCTATTCGGCGTGTTTTCATGGCAGAATCCCTCCCGTGACACGCAGCACAACAGTTCTCGTAGTACTCACCTAGCGGCACCGGCTACACGCCGTCTGTGCCGCACGACCTCCCAACCGGGAGGTTGTTTTGTTTTTCGGCCCAGTTTTTGCACGATGAGCACACAAGAAGTCCGAGCAATCCAAGAGGAGTAACACGTGAAGATGACCGGGGCGCAGGCCCTCATCAAAGCATTGGAAATGGAAGGCACCGAAGTCATGTTCGGACTTCCAGGCGGGTGCATCTTGCCCGCCTACGATCCGTTGCTCGACAGCAGCATTCGCCACATTCTCGTGCGTCACGAGCAAGGCGCCGGCCACATGGCCGAGGGCTACGCACACGTGACCGGCCGTCCGGGCGTCGCCATGGTCACCAGTGGCCCGGCCGCCACGAACATGGTCACGCCGTTGTGCGACGCGTATATGGACTCGATCCCAATGGTGTGCATCACCGGTCAGGTTCCGACCTCGGCTATCGGCACCGACGCCTTCCAAGAGTGCGACACCGTGGGCATCACCCGCAGCGTCACCAAGCACAACGAGTTGGTGATGAGCGCCCAAGATCTTCCGCTCGCCATTCGTCAGGCGTTCCATATCGCCACTACTGGTCGCCCGGGCCCGACGCTCATCGACATTCCTAAGGACGTGCTGCAAAACAGCATGGAGTGGCACTGGCCAACTGACGCTGAGGTCATCGACAGCCTTCCCGGCTATCGCCCCACGATGAAGGGTCATCCACGGATGATCAAGGAGGCCGCCAAGCTCATTCTCGAGTCAGAGCGCCCCATCTTGTACGTGGGCGGCGGTGTGCTCAAGGCTCGTGCTGCTGAGGCGTTGGTCGAGCTTGCTGAGCTCACCAACATCCACGTGGTCACCACCCTCATGGCCCGCGGTGCCTTCCCCGATAGCCACCCGTTGTGCCTCGGTATGCCTGGCATGCACGGCAATGCCACTGCCATCACGGCAATGCAGCAGAGCGATCTGCTGGTGGCCTTAGGTGCCCGTTTCGACGATCGCATCACCGGCAAAGTGTCGTCGTTCGCTCAGCAGGCCAAGATCATCCACGTCGACATCGACCCAGCCGAACAGGGCAAGGTTCGTCGCCCCGATGTTCCAATCGTTGGCGATTGCCGTTTGGTCATCGAAGAAATCGTGAAGGCAATTCGCGAGCTGTTGGCCACCGGATCAACCCAGGCCGACACTGCCGTGTGGAAGAGCCGCATCAGCGGCTGGCGCGAGCAGTTCCCGTTGTCGTACGAGCCAAGCGAGCCAGGCGAGGCACTCAAGCCGCAGTTCTGCCTCGAGGCCCTGCGCGATAGTGCGCCGCCCGACACCATTTTGGTCAGCGGAGTTGGCCAGCACCAGATGTGGTCGTCGCAGTACTGGCGTTTCGATCAGCCGTACACATGGGTCAACTCGGGCGGTCTCGGCACGATGGGCTTCAGCGTTCCTGCGGCTATCGGCGCCAAGGTCGGTCGTCCCGACGCCACCGTGTGGGCCATCGATGGCGACGGTTGCTTCCAGATGACAGCCCAAGAGCTCGTCACCGCCAGCACCGAGCGCATCCCCGTGAAGGTCGCCATCTTGAACAACAGCTACCTCGGCATGGTTCGCCAGTGGCAAGAGATGTTCTACGAAGAGCGCTACAGCGAGGTCTACCTGTCGCCCGATACCCCCGACTTTGTGAAGTGGGCAGAGGCAATGGGTTGCGTTGGCATCCGCGTCGATTCGCCAGAAGAAGTGCAGCCGGCCATCGATAAAGCGAACAGCATCGATGACCGCCCCGTTGTGGTCGACTTCCGCGTTGCCGCTTCAGAGAAGGTGTTCCCGATGGTTCCCGCAGGCTTCGGCAACGACGATCTGCTGCTTCCCCCCTCACAAATGGCTCGCAAGGAGTTCCTGCGATGAGCGTTACATCAACAACAAGTCAGCCCAACTACCACATCCTCAGCGTGCTCGTTCAGAACCGTTCGGGCGTTCTCGCTCGTGTGGCGGGCCTGTTCGCCCGCCGTGGCTACAACATCTTCTCGCTGGCCGTGGCGCCAACCGAAGACGAGGCGCTGAGCCGAATCACCGTGGTTGTCGACGTCGAGTCCACACCGCTTGAGCAGATCGTGAAGCAGCTCTTCAAGCTGATCGAGGTCGTCAAGATCAGCGAGCTCGATCCTCGACGCAGTGTCGAGCGCGAACTGTTGCTCGCTACAGTGCGGGCCACGTGCGATGATCGCGGCCAAGTTGTCGAGCTGGCCAACATTTTCGAGGGCAAGATTCTTGCTGTCGGCGTCGACGCAATCACGGTGAGCCTCGATGGCCATCCTGACAAACTCGACGATTTTGAAGAACTTCTGCGAGGCTATGGCATCGTTGAATTGCAGCGCACCGGTCGGGTTGCGTTGCCCAAACTGGATCGCGAAGCTCGTCTTCGCGCTGTGAAAGGAAAAGTAGTCTGATGGCAGCCAAGGTGTATTACGAGGCCGATGCGGATCCGTCGATCATTCGCAACCGCAAGGTGGCCATCATCGGCTACGGGTCGCAGGGTCACGCTCACGCTCTCAACCTCAAAGAGTCGGGCGTCCAGGTCGTTGTCGGCTTGCGCGAAGGCTCGAAGAGCAAGGCCAAGGCCGAGGCCGCTGGTCTCACGGTGAAGACGATCCCAGAGGCCGCCAAGTGGGCCGATCTGATCATGCTCACCATGCCCGACACCGAGCAGAAGGACACCTACGAGAACGAGATCAAGAAGTACTTGAAGAAGGGCAAGGCGTTGGCCTTCGCTCACGGCTTCAACATCCGCTTCAAGCGCATCCGTCCCTCGAAGCTCGTCGACGTCATCATGATCGCCCCCAAGGGTCCAGGTCACCTCGTGCGCCGCACCTACACCGAGGGTGGCGGCGTTCCTGCCATCATCGCCGTGCATCAGGATGCTTCCGGTAGCGCCCACGCGTTGGCGCTGTCATACGCCGATGCCATTGGTGCAGCTCGCGCCGGTGTCATCGAGACCACCTTCACCGAAGAGACCGAGACCGACTTGTTCGGCGAGCAGGCCGTGCTTTGTGGCGGCGTCACCTCGCTGGTGCAGGCTGGCTTCGAGACCTTGGTCGAGGCTGGCTACCAGCCCGAGATGGCCTACTTCGAGTGCTTGCACGAAGTGAAGCTCATTGTTGACCTCATGTACGAAGAGGGCATCGCAGGCATGCGCTACTCCATCTCCGACACCGCCGAGTACGGCGATGTCACCCGTGGTCCTCGCGTTGTGAACGCTAAGACCAAGCTCGAGATGAAGAAGATCCTCAAGGAAATCCAGTCGGGCAAGTTTGCCAAGGAATGGATTGCCGAGAGCGAAAGCGGCCGTGCGCGCTTCAACGAACTGCGTGCCGCTGGCGCTGCTCACCCAATCGAAAAAGTTGGCGCTGAATTGCGTGCCATGATGCCGTTCCTCGGCGCTGGCAAGCAGAAGGTTGCCGACATTTCCGGAGGCTGACGCCTTATCTCACTACACCGAGCGATGCCCCGATTGCGGCAGCCGTGGCGGCAGCGAGTTCACCGAAGTGATGAGCCATTGGCTTGCTCACTCTGGCTCGTGGCCCAACCACAGTGACTGACGCGATCGGGGCATTGTGCTCACTGAACACAGGTGCCCCCGCTGCCATTGAGCTGGGATACATGTCGTCGAGCACGTAGAACCCAGCTGCGCGAACGTTGGCGATTGCTCGCTTCGATAGTTTGCGCGGCCGCCCGGCCATTGGCTGCACGTTCACCAGATGCGCTTGATCAGCGTCGCTGAGGAACGTATCGAAGGCCCCCGCGGTGCTGAGGGGAACCAAGGTGCCGATTGGCACGGTCATGCGTAGTGCGTGCGCACTGTCGATGGCATCGACCACCACCATGCTCAGCCCTTCGCGGGCCATCAGCAGCACGGTTTCGCCGGTGTCGTGTTGCAACACTTCGAGATGTGGACGCGCTGCGTCGCGCAGGCCCGCCGTGTAGCGGGTGCCTATCTGAAAGGCCCGAGACGTGATCTGCCACTCGCCGCTGTCGCCTTGGCGTATCCATCCGGCATGCCCAAGGGTGATCAAGATGCGCTGCACAGCGTTCTTGTCGAGGTTCACCAGACGCGCCAGTGCCGAGACCCCAATGGGCTGAACGGAGGCAAGCGTCTCCATCACCAGGAGCGCGTTCTCGACGGATTGGATTGTCTTGACAGCCATAGAAGTGCGGAGCAGACTGTATCACAGAATAACTATTCGTATCACCTAGTGATACAGAAGTTTTTGGAGGGTTTGTGGTTGGCGACGACCGTTACACCGTGATTTCTGCCGACTGTCATGGCGGTGGAGCCTTGCTCGATTACCGCCCGTATCTGCCGTCGCATTTGCACGAGCAGTTCGATGCGTGGGCCGACTCGTACGACATGATCTACCCAGATCTCCTCGGTGATCTCGGAACACGTAACTGGGATTCAGATCGTCGTCTTGCCGACATGGAAGCCGACGGCGTCGTGGCCGAGGTCATCTACCCAAACACCGTGCCGCCGTTTTACCCACGGTCGTCGCTCACTTTTCAACCGCCGGCCGTAGATGCTGCCGATGTGGCCCGCCGCTGGGCAGGCTTGCAGGCGCACAACCGTTGGCTCGCCGACTTCTGTTCGCTCACGCCGGGCCGTCGTGCTGGCATCGCTCAGATCTTGTTGCACGACATTGATGCTGCAGTGGCTGAGGTTCGTTGGGCCAAAGCGAATGGTCTTACCGGTGGCGTGTTGTTGCCGGGTGTGCCGCCCAACTGCGGCTTGCCCGAGTTGTACGACGGCGCCTATTACGAACCGCTGTGGCAGGTGTGCGAAGAACTCTCGATGCCGGTGAACCATCACGGTGGCAGCGCCAGCCCCACGATGACCGATGCGGTCGAGTCGCCGATCATCTTCTTGCTTGAGATCACGTGGTTCTCGCACCGAGCACTGACCCATCTGATGGTGTCGGGAGCGCTCGAGCGTCATCCCAATATGCAATTGGTGTTCACCGAGCAGGGCACCGCGTGGATCCCCGAAGAGTTGGCCCGTCTTGACTACTTCTTCGATCGCATGCGCACCGCCGTTGGCTCCCAAGAGCATGTGTGGGGTGAGCCGGTGATGTCGAAGTTGTCGTTGAGCCCGAGCGAATACTTCGCTCGCCAATGCAACGTTGGCTCCAGCTTTATTCGTCCGGCCGAGGTGCCGCTGCGTCACAAGGTTGGCCTCGACAAGATCATGTGGGGCAGCGACTACCCACACAAAGAGGCGAGCACGCCGTACACACTCGAAACCTTGCGCGCCGAGTTTGCCGGAGTGCCTCACGATGAGGTGGCGATGATGCTCGGTGGCAACGCCGCTCGTGTCTACGGCTTCGACCTCGAGGCGCTACGCCCAATCGCGCAGCGCATCGGGCCGCTCGTCAGCGATGTTGATGTTCCGTTGCTTCCTGGCGATGTGCCAATGGAAGCCGAGAAGTGTCCGGCACTAGTGGGTTTCGGAGCGAAGTAGTGAGTGGGCCACGGCCCGATTAGTGAAGAGATGACGGGAGATATCACATGGGAAACATTCGATACGGCGGCCGCTCGGTCGACCAACTGCGTAACCGCGAACTCGAGACCACCTCGGTTGACACGTGGGCCACGACACTTACTGCGGTGTACGAAACCGATCCGGAAGCCATCGCAGCAGTGCTGCCGCAGCCACTCACGCCAAGCACCGAGCCGTTGGTGCGGGTCACCTTTGCGACGGTCGATATTGGTCACGGTCGTGCACCGTTTGGTGCGGGCACGTTCTCGGTCGAGGCGATGCACGACGGTCTTATTGGCGGGTACCCGTTGGTGATGCCGATGACCACCGAGCAAGCAGTTGTTGGTGGTCGCGAGACATTTGGCGAGCCAAAGAAGCTTGCCGACGTCACGCTCACGCGAGTGGGCGACGATGTGCGGGGCTGGTTCGCCCGCATGGGCGTCACCTTCGTTGAGATCAACGGACGCGTGGTTGGCGAAGAACCAATTACCCCCGATCGTCGGCGCACCGACTTCTATTTCAAGTTTCTGCTCGACCCATCAGGCAAGGGCTTCGATAGCGATCCGGCGCTGGTCTATTGCCACCGCGACGAGAAGACCCGCGCTGTGTGGAAGGTCGATGGCGAGCTGATTCTGCGCGAATCGAAATTCGATCCGGTAGCCGATCTTCCGGTGCGCAAGTTGCGCTATATGGAGTTCGCTGAGCGCTCGAGCAAGCAGCACGGCGAGATCATCACCACGGTGCCAGGCGAGTGGGTTCGCCCGTTTGTGCATCAGCGTTACGACGACCTCTCGGTCATCGGAGCGGCCGACTAATGCGCACTCTCGAGGGTCGCGTCGCAGTGGTCACCGGCGGTGCCGGTGGTTTGGGCCGAGCAATGGGCGAGCGCTTCGCTGGCGCAGGCATGAAAGTTGTGTTGGCCGATGTGCAAGCCGAACCATTGGCCCGCACCGTGGCCGAGTGTCGCGACGCAGGCATGGACATCATCGGCGTGCCCACCGACGTGACCAACTACGCGTCGGTCGAGGCCTTGCGTGACGCCACGCTGTCGGCGTTCGGGGCAGTGCACGTTGTGTGTAACAACGCAGGCATCGGCGCTGGCGCCGAGGGCCGCATGTGGGAGCACGAACTCAACGACTGGAAGTGGGCGATCGGCGTCAACATGATGGGCGTCGTGCACGGCATTAATGCATTCGTTCCCGTGATGCTCGAGCAAGACGACGAAGGACACATCGTGAACACGTCGTCGGGTAACGGCGGCGTTTCGCCGCTGCCCAGCACACCGCAGTACGCAGCCACCAAAGCCGCAGTGGTCACCATCACCGAGTGTCTGTACGGACAACTTCAAGAAGTTGGATCGAAGCTCGGCGCATCAGTGCTGTTTCCTGGGCCGCACATCTTGCGCACTGGGTTGTTCGAGTCGTGGCGCAGCCGCACCGACGAGTTCGCCAAAGAGCGTCCACGCAAGACCCCGTACACAACGGTCGAGGGACTTGAGGCGCAGATGAAGGCCGCCGGTGTCAACATCGCCTACACGCCCGTCGAAGAAGTGGCCGAACTCGTAGTGGCCGGCCTTCTCGCCAACGAGTTTTGGATGCATCCGCGCAGCGAACGCGGCGACAACCAATTGCTCGCCCGCACCGACTCAATCTTGAACCGAACCAATCCCGCCTACCTCCGCGCTGTACCCGGCTGACCCCGCTCTCCTGAAAGAACTTGCTCATGACAACTGATCCAAATAGCCCATACATCATCGTCTCGGCCGACAGCCACGCTGGCTTGCCCACCGAGGACTACCGCGCCTATCTCTCATCGAAGGTGCATCCGCAGTTCGACGAGTTCCTCAGCGAGCGCGCCGCAGTGCTCGAGGCCAGCACGCGACTTGGAGTGCGTAACGAGGACTACGCCAAGAAGTGGTTCGAGGAGCACGAGGAAGCCCTGCGTAGCGGCTGGGATGCCGACCGTCGCGACCTCGAACTCGACGGCGACGGCGTTGCTGGCGAAGTGGTGTTCCCCGATGCCGATGCCGTCGAAAGCCGTACCTGCGTGCCGTTTGGCGCTGGCCTCGGATTGTCGGGCGATATGGATCCGGTGTTGGGATTGGCTGGCGCGCAGGCGCACAACCGTTGGCTCGCAGACCTATGTGCGCATAGCCCCGAGCGCCGTCGCGGCGTGGCTTTGGTGCCGATCACGGCGCCGATGCACGAGGTACTCGCCGAGATTCGACGCATCAAGGCCGACGGTCTTGGCGCCGTGATGATCCCCGCGATGTGGATGAACCAGACGCCGTATCACGATCGCAGCTACGACCCAGTGTGGGCGTTGTGCGAAGAGATGAACCTGCCCATCGTGACCCACTCGGGTCCGGCGGCACGTCACGAATACGGCGATCACCTTGGCATCTACGTCACCGAGGTCACGTGGTGGCCAGCACGACCAATGTGGTTCATGCTCTGGTCGGGTGTGTTCGAGCGCTTCCCCAACCTCAAGTTCGGTGTCACCGAAGCAGGCTGCTGGTGGCTGCCCGCGTTGATGTGGTTCTGGGACCGTTTGTACCTTGGTCAAAAGGGCACAGAGAAGCTTGGCGCCGATCCATTCCGCGGTGCCGTCTCGATGCCGCCGTCTGACTACATCGACCGCAACGTCTTCATCGGCGCATCAAACACCAAGCGCCGCGAGCTCGGCATGCGCTACGAAATCGGTGTCGACAACATCATGTGGGGCAACGACTTTCCGCACCCCGAGGGCACCTGGCCGAACACTCCCGCGTGGCTCAAGAAGACCTTCCACGACATGCCCATCGAAGAGACTCGCCGGATGGTCGGCCTCGCTGCCGCCGATGTGTACTCGTTCGACCTCGCCAAGTTGGCGCCGCACGCCGAGCGAATTGGGCCAACGCCACGAGACTTCGGCCAGATCACCGACGAAGACCCCACGGGCGATCGCTTGGTGCAGCGCTGGGCATCGACGAAAGCGGTTGGGCGTCACTGGCTCACCGGGCACGATTTCCCATTGCTCGATTTGTGACCCGTAGTGACGTGTTGTTAATTCCCGATTGATTGAGTCGGGAATTGAGCGGTAGGCTCTGCGGCGTCGTCGAGCCGCTTCCTGGTGCTCGGGCAACATGTCAAAGGGAGTCGTCATGAGCAATCCAAACTGGGGTTTCGAGACCCGCCAAATTCACATCGGTGGCGAGCCGGACCCAACCACGGGTGCCCGTGCAGTTCCGATCTATCAGACCACGAGTTATCAGTTCCGCGATTCGGCGCACGCCAAGAACCTCTTCGCGCTGGCCGAGATCGGCAACATCTACACCCGCATCATGAACCCCACGCAGCTCGCTCTTGAGTCGCGCATCAACTCGCTTGAGGGCGGTTGCATGACAGCGGTTGGCCTGCCAGGCGCGCTGGTTGTGGCGTCGGGTCAGTCGGCCGAGACGCTTGCAATTCTCACCTTGGTCGAGGCTGGTGGACACATCGTGGCTTCGCCATCGCTGTACGGCGGCACCTACAACTTGCTGCATCACACGCTTCCCAAGATGGGCATCAACGTCACGTTCGTCGATGACCCACACGATCTCGAGCAGTGGCGCAACGCCATTCAGCCGAACACCAAGCTGTTCTTCGGCGAAGTCTTGGCGAACCCGAAGAACGACGTGTTCGACATCGAAGGTGTCAGCAAGGTCGCACACGAAAACGGCATTCCGTTGATGGTCGACAACACCGTCGCCACGCCATACCTCATCCGCCCATTCGAGTGGGGCGCCGACATCATCGTGCACAGCCTCACCAAGTTCATCGGTGGCCACGGCACATCAATCGGTGGCGCAATCATCGATGGCGGCACGTTCGACTACGCCGCAAGCGGTCGCTTCCCGAACATGATTGAGCCAGACCCCAGCTACCACGGCCTGCCCTACTTCCCAGCTCTGGGCCATGGTGCATTTATCATCAAGGCGCGCGTGCAGATCTTGCGCGACCTCGGCGCAGCCATCTCGCCATTCAACGCATTCATGATTCTGCAGGGCCTCGAGACATTGAGCCTGCGCATGGAGCGTCACTTCCAGAACACCGACAAGGTGGCCAAGTTCTTGGTTGCTCACCCACAGGTGCTCAGCGTGAACTATGCCGGTCTCGAGACCAGCGCATGGCACGAGCGTGCCAAGAAGTACGGCGGCGGCAAGGGCTACGGCTCAGTCATTGCCTTCGAGATCAAGGGCGGCGTTGAGGCCGGCCAGAAGTTCGTCGAAGGCGTCGAGCTACACAGCCACGTGGCCAACATTGGCGATGTGCGCAGCTTGGTGATTCACCCAGCCAGCACCACCCACAGCCAGCTCAGCGACACCGAGCAAGTTCAGTCGGGCGTGACGCCAGGGCTGATCCGTTTGAGCGTTGGCCTCGAGTCGATCGACGACATCCTCGCCGACCTCGCCTTGGGCTTCGCTGCTGCCGCGGGCTGAGCCACGCGGTAACTGCAATTACGGTTCGTCGGGGAACTCGAGGTCATTCAAAAAGGCCTCGAGTTCCGCGGCGAGATCTTCGCTCGTAGGCAACAGTGCTTCGGCGCGTTGGTCGAACTGACGCTCGAGCATGCGCACGTAGCTGATGGCCTGAGCATCTTCGGCTACGGCTTCGTCGTGAAGCGATTGCCACCGTTCGATCTCGGCGGCGAGCTCGACATGATCTGTGGGCACACCGAGCACATGCTCGAGATGGTGCAACAGGGCCGCCGATGATTTGGGATGTTGAGCGTTGCCCAAATAGTGCGGCACGCCGACACGCAACGAGATGGCGGCCATGTTGAGCTTCTCAAGCCGTTGCTGCAGCACGCCAACCACACCGGTGATGCCTTGGTACTGCGGACGGCTGAGACCCAAGCGACGCACGAGTTCGTCGTTTGTAGAGCTGCCCACAACCAGTGGCACCCGAGTGTGCGGAACGGCGTCGGCGTTAGCGCCGATGGTGACCACGAGCTCGCATTCGAGCCGCAGCGCGAGGGCTGAGATGCAGTCGCAGTAAGTGCTCCAGCGCACGTGGGGCTCGACGCCCGACAGCACGATGAGATCGTGCGAGCCACCCGGAAAGCGAGCGAGGCGAAACTCGTTGACGGGCCAGCGAATCTGGCGCTCTTCGTTCTCGTCGAACCAGACCTCGGGGCGCTCTTGGGTGAAGTCGTAGAACGGATCAGGATCGATGGTGGCAACCACCGGAGCGACGCGATCGCGCAGCAACCACTCGAGCGCACCGGTAGCCGTAGCCGAAGCATCGAACCAGCCCGTGAGGGCCACGATCAAGATGGGTCGGTTCAGCGGCGCGAGGCCTTCTGTGTGGGTGCTGAGCACATCGTCGACTCGCATGGGGTCAGTCTTGCAGCGCTGCAGCGACGAAGTCGATGCATTCGGTGAGGGCAATCACATCGGAGGGGTCGACAGCCGGGAACATGCCCACGCGCAATTGGTTGCGGCCAAGCTTGCGATAGCTGTCGGTGTCGACGATGCCGTTTGCGCGCAGCGCTGTGCACACATCGTTTGCGTCGACGCCGGTGAGATCGATTGTGCCGACAACTTCAGAGCGCTTGGCTGGATCAGCCACAAATGGGCTTGCCCAGTCACGCTGGTTGGCCCAGTTGTACAACGCCTGCGACGACTGGACGCTGCGTTGGTTCGCCCAGGCAAGGCCACCGTTGCTGAGCATCCACTGCAGTTGATCGTTGAGCATCACCAAGGTGGCGAGCGCAGGCGTGTTGTAGGTCTGGTTCAACAAGCTGTTGTCGAGTGCGATGTTGAGATCGAGCGATGCGGGTACCCAGCGCTTGGTTGCGCTGATCGAACGGATGCGTTCGAGCGCTGCCGGCGAACATGCCGCAAGCCACAGACCGCCGTCGCTGGCGAAGGACTTTTGCGGTGCGAAGTAATACACATCGACTTCGGCTGGGCTCCACAGCAGCCCGCCTGCGGCCGAGGTTGCATCGACCACCACCAGAGAATCGCTCGCAGCGCCAGAGGGGCGCGTGAGCGACATCATCACGCCCGTAGAGGTCTCGTTATGGGTGAGGGCGTAGATGTCGGCGCCGTCGATAGCGGTGAGCGTGGGGTGGTCGCCCGGATCGGTTCGCACCACGGTGGGGGTGCCAAGGTGTGGGGCTGCTGCAGCCGCCTCGGCGAACTTCGATGAGAACTCGCCGAACACGGCGTGTGCGCTGTGCTCGCGGATGAGACCGAAGGTGGCGATGTCCCAGAACACGGTGGAGCCACCATTGCCCAGCACGATTTCCCATCCGTCGGGGAGGCCGAACAGGTCGCAGAGGCCCGAGCGCACCGCGCCGACCAAGTTCTTCACCGGAGCCTGGCGATGGCTGGTGCCCAAAATGGTGGTGGCGGCCGCCGATAAGGCTTCGATCTGGGCTGGGCGCACCTTTGAGGGGCCACAACCGAACCGGCCATCAACTGGGCGCAGGCTGGCGGGAATTGAAATTGAACGTGGGTCCGTCGCTGTCACTGTGCAAGCATGTCAGCTATGAGTTCGTCTTCCTCCATGGGTTTTGTAACACCTCGCCGCGCGTCTGAGCGACTGGCCTCGATTGCTGAGTCGGCCACGCTTGCCGTTGACGCCAAGGCCAAGGCGCTGAAAGCCACTGGCGAGAACGTCATCGGTTTTGGTGCAGGCGAGCCCGACTTTCCAACGCCAGAGCACATCGTTGAAGCAGCGGTTGCTGCATGTCGCGACGTCAAGAACCATCGCTACACGCCAGCGGCTGGTCTGCCCGAATTGCGCGAGGCCATCGCCGTGAAGACCCTGCGCGACAGCGGCTTTGAGACCACCGCCAATCAAGTGTTGGTTACCTGCGGCGGCAAGCACGCAGTGTTCACAGCATTTGCGGCATTGTGCGACCCAGGCGACGAAGTGATTTTGCCGGCCCCGTACTGGACCACCTATCCCGAAGCAGTCACCCTCGCTGGCGGTGTTCCGGTGGTTATCGAAACCACCGAGGAGACCGGATTCCGGGTCACCGTAGAACAGCTCGACGCAGCGCTCACCAGTCGCACCAAGGTGTTGCTGTTCGTGTCGCCAGACAACCCCAGCGGTGCCGTGTATCCGCCCGAAGAGGTTGAGGCCATTGGCCGCTGGGCTGTCGAGAAGGGCGTCTGGGTCATCACCGACGAGATCTACGAACACCTCACCTACGGCGAGAACCGCTTTGTCTCGATGCCCACGTTGGTTCCCGAGGTTGCGAACCAGTGCATCATCGTCAACGGCGTTGCCAAGACCTACGCGATGACCGGTTGGCGTGTTGGCTGGATGATTGGGCCCAACGACGTGATGAAGGCAGCGATCAACTTCCAGTCGCACGCAACATCAAACGTGAGCAACGTTGCGCAGCGCGCTGCGTTGGCGGCCGTCAGCGGCGATCTATCGGCCGTACACATGATGCGTGAAGCGTTTGAGCGCCGCGGCAAAATCATGCACGGCATGCTCAACGACATCCCGGGCGTTACGTGCATCGAACCGCAGGGCGCCTTCTACTGCTTCGCCAATATGAGCGGTTTGCTCGGTCGTTCGCTCAGCGGTCACACATCAAAAAACACGCTCGAACTCTCTGAGATTGTGCTCAGCCAGTCGAAGGTTGCGTTCGTCCCCGGCGAGGCATTTGGTGCTCCGGGCTACGCGCGCTTCTCGTTCGCGCTCGGCGACGAAGATCTCATCGAGGGCATCCGCCGCATCGGCGAGTTCGTCGCCGGCTAATTCCGTTCGCTCAGAAAGCGTCAGCGCACGGTAACCGTGCGCTGACGCTTGCTGGAGAAAATCAGCGGGGCGATCTCAGTAGTCGATGCCGCGTTTGGCGGCGATGCCACTGGTGTAGGCGTGCTTGATCTCGCGCATTTCGGTAACGGTGTCGGCGATGTCGATGAGTGCTTGCGCTGCATCGCGTCCGGTGACCACGACGCTCACGTGTGCGGGGCGATCGCGCAGCACTCGAATGACCTCGTCACTGTCGATCCAGTTCCAGGTCATCAGGTAGGTGAGCTCGTCGAGAATCACGAGGTCGTGCTTGCCAGCTTCGATGATGTCGCGGGCCATATTCCAACCGCGTTGGGCGATTTCTTTGTCGTGGCTGAGGTCTTCGGAGTCCCAGGTAAAACCGTCGCCGAACGATTCCCAGTGAACGCCGAGTTGGCGGCCGATGGTCTCTTCACCCACCTTCCATTCGCCGCTTTTTACGAACTGCAGCACGGCCACGTTCCAGCCGCGAGCTACGCCGCGCACCATCACGCCAAAGGCCGCTGAGCTCTTGCCTTTGCCGTTGCCGGTGTTTACCAGCAACAGCGATTTCGCGCTGCGCAGACCATCGGGTCGGGGGTCCTCGGTGAGTGGATCGTCGGCCGAGTTGTCGTTGGGGGTGTGAGTACTCATGGAAGCGCGAAGTCTAGACAGCACCTGATATGTTCGGTTCGCTCGGCCCGCCGAGTGATACAGAATCCAGCGAAGTCGGTGTAAACCCGACGCTGTCCCGCAACGGTGATGCTGTTCACAAGATGTGAACAGACGAGTCCGGTCGCCTGGTCTGTATGCGCAACCGAAACCCTCGAGGCAAGGGTGGTTCGCTTGAAGGGCAACCTTCGCTCGGATCCGTCTTTGTCCTCCAAATCCTTGGAGGATTTTTTTATGTCACGTGTCAGTTATTCCCGCTTCAGACCGGCGGTAGCGCTGCTGGGCTTGTCGCTTACGGTGCTTGCCGGCTGCGGCAGCGATGCACCTACGGCGGCCAATACCGGTTCTGTAGCGCCCGATCGGATAGCGGCGTCATCAACTACTGAAGTCGCTTCGGTGACTACCGAGGTTGCCTACTCAGCTGCCGATGCCAACGGCACCGTCACCTTGTCGGCCAAGCCGGTGAAGATCATTTCGCTGTCGCCTACGCACACCGAGATGCTGTTCGCAATCGGCGCTGGCAGCCAAGTCATTGCAGTCGATGACCAGTCGAATTTCCCGGCCGAAGCAGCTGCCGTGAAGAGCGACCTGTCGGGCTTCACCCCGAACATCGAGGCGATCGCTGGTTACGAGCCCGACCTCGTGGTCATCAGCGCCGATATGTCCAAGCTTGCTGAGCAGCTCAGCCAGATTGGTATTCCGGTGTGGCTTGGTCTTTCGGCAACGTCGCTCAACGATGTCTACGCTCAGATCAACCAACTTGGCGCGCTCACGGGCAACGGTGAGGCCGCTTCGGCGCTGGTCACGAAGATGACCTCCGACGTCGAAGCGATCGTCGCCGATGTGCCCAAATTGAGCACGCCGCTCACCTACTACCACGAGCTCGACCCCACGTATTACTCGGCGACGTCGAACACGTTCGTTGGCCAGTTGTACGCAATGGCGGGCCTGCGCAACATCGCCGACACCGCCGAAGCGGGCAATGACTATCCGCAGCTGAGCGCTGAGTTCATTGTTTCGCAGAACCCCGACATCGTCTTTCTTGCTGACACCAAGTGCTGCCAGCAAGACGCAGCCACGGTGATCGCACGCGATGGTTGGTCGCAGGTGAATGCGGTCAAGAACGGCAACGTCGTGGCGATGGACGACGACATCGCATCGCGATGGGGGCCTCGTGTTGTTGACTATTTGCGTGCAGTTGTCGACGCTGTGAAAGCGGCCGCTGCGGGTTCGGCAGGCTGATCGAATGGCTCTGGCAACCACCAGCCTCGACACCGACTCGCGTCGCGTGTCCGGTCGTAACTGGTGGTTGCCCGCGTCCATTGTGATGCTCATCGGAGCTTTTGTGCTCGGTGCGTGCATCGGACCCGCTGGTCGCATCTCGAGTGCTAACTGGCATTTGATCTGGAGTGTGCGTATGCCGCGCGTTGCACTCGCTGCGTTGGTCGGCGCAATGCTGTCGATCGCTGGCGCCAGCTATCAGGGAGCCTTCCGCAACCCGTTGGCAGATCCGTATCTACTCGGCGTTGCTTCGGGAGCCGGTCTCGGTGCCACCATCGTGTTCGTGATTGGCCGTGCCAACACCAATGGGTGGCTCATCGATCCACTGCCGCTGGCGGCGTTCGTTGGCGGTCTTATTGCAGTGATGTTTACCTACATGGTGGGTGCAGCGTTTGGGGCCTCGAGCTCATCGCGATCGTCGATCACGTTGGTGCTTGCGGGCGTCGCTGTCACCTCGTTGGCCACAGCTATTCAAACCTTCGTGCTGTATCAAAACAACGATGTCATCCGCGAGGTATACAGCTGGATTTTGGGTCGGCTCAACACAGCGACGTGGCAAGACGTTCGACTCGTTGCGCCGTACATCGTGATCAGCTCGATCGTGTTGTTGTTGCACCGACGCCAGCTCGATCTGCTGCGAGTGGGCGACGACGAAGCCGCGTCGCTGGGCATGCAGGTTGGCCGGGTCCGGCTCATTGTGGTGATTGCTGCCACTCTCGGTACAGCGGCCGCGGTTTCGGTCAGCGGTCTCATCGGGTTCGTAGGCATTGTTGTGCCGCATGCAGTGCGCATGATGGCTGGCGCGAGTTACAAACGTCTGCTGCCACTCACGGTTGTGCTCGGTGCCACCTTCTTGATTCTCACTGACATTCCCGGTCGTGTGCTCACCCACGGTGCCGAGACACCTATCGGAGTAGTGACAGCGTTCTTTGGAGCGCCGTTCTTCATCGTGGTGCTGATGAACAGGAGGTTGTCGCAATGAGCTCCGTTGCTCTTTCTCGTCTCAGTGTTCGTTACGGCAAACGAACCGTGGTGCATGAATACACAGAGACCATCAAGCCCGGCGATTGGCTGTGTCTCATTGGGCCCAACGGAGCCGGAAAATCGTCGATCCTTCGTGCGGTAGCTGGGCTTGCGGCCCATACCGGCGAGATCAATGTCGATGGTTCACCGCTTCGGCTTCGCACCCCGCGCCGTCGTGCCGAACTGGTGGCCTATGTGCCGCAGTCGCCGGTGTTGCCCGACGAGATGCTTGCCTTCGAATACGTCTTGTTGGGGCGTAATCCGTATGTGAGCTACTTCGGTGGCGAATCGGCGCACGATCGTGCGATGGTGCACAACGTATTGCGCCGACTCGACCTCGATCAGTTCGCAGACCGCGAACTTGGCTCGCTCAGTGGTGGAGAGCAACAACGTTTGGTCATTGCCCGAGCGTTGGCCCAAGAGGCACCGATTCTGTTGCTCGACGAACCCACTAGCGCGCTCGACATCGGACATCAGCAGCAGGCGCTCGAGCTTGTCGATCGTCTGCGCCGCGAAAACGGCCTGACGGTGATTTCTGCGATGCATGACCTCACTCTTGCGGGCTTGTACGCCGATCGATTGGCATTGCTGCACGAGGGCCACTTAGTTGTTGCTGGCACTGCAGCGCAGGTGCTTCGCGCCGAAACGCTTGCCGAGTTTTATGGGGTGAGCGTGACCGTGCATCACGAACCCGATGGCACCGTCGTCGTGGTGCCACGCCGAGTCAGCTAACGCCGACAGCTACTGTGCTCTCTCGTGGATCTACGGGAGCTTGATCGTGATGTTGCCGGATGCGCGAGCTCGCATCAGCGCTTGTTGGAATCGCTCGATGCGCTGACCGACGAGCAAGCACGTCAGCCGTCACGCTTGCCCGAGTGGTCGGTGGGGCATGTGCTCACCCACCTCGCCCGCAACGCCGACAGTCACGTGCGAATGTTGCAGGGTGCCGAACGTGGCGAAGTGGCTCGGCAATACGACGATGGCGCTCGCGGGCGCAATGCCGACATCGAAGCTGGCGCAGCGCGGTCGGCCCACGAGCTCGTCGCCGATGTGCGGTCGAGCATTTACCAACTTGAAGCCACGTGGGTCACTACAACCGCACAGGGCTGGCAGGGGCGAGGCGCTTCGTTGGTTGGCGACGTGGCGATGCTCGACATTGTGTTTCGCCGTTGGCGCGAAGTCGAGATTCATCGTGCCGATCTCGGCCTTGGCTATGGCATCGCCGATTGGCCCGCCGAATACGTGCGCATCGATCTCACGCGGATGACCTCACAGTGGGCGAGCCGCAAACCAATGGGTCTCACCAACCTGCCTGCTGCGGCCTTGGCGCTACCGCCAGCGCAGCGGCTTGCGTGGCTGTGGGGCCGACTCGATGTCGTTGGACTAGAGCCAGCGGGTATCTCGTAGTGCACACTCAGTGCAACCAATCGAAGGAACCATGCGACCCAACCTGATTTCACGCGCAGCCTGTGCGCTGGCAATTGCATTCATCGGTGTTGGCGCCATTGGCGCAGGACGCGCATTGGCCCACGCGTCGCTCGAGGCCAGCATTCCGGCAGCGTCGTCGGTGCTCGAAACGGCCCCGCCACTTGTGGTGCTCAACTTCGACGAAGACATCGAAGTTCCACTGAGTTCCATTCAGTTGTTCGACCAGACCGGCAAGATCGTTCCGCTTGGTTCACCCACCGCAGGCGGCGACACCACCATCGTGCAGTCAACCGTGCCAACCATTGGCGATGGCTTGTATGCGGTTGTTTGGCGCGTCACGTCGAGCGACGGTCACGTCGTCGACGGCGCGTTCAGTTTTCAAGTTGGCACGGCCGCAGGCGGAGATTCGGCGAAGTTGCTCGACACGGTGCTGCACGGTTCGCATGCGGCTCCGGTTGTCGGCCGAACCAGTGGCGTGGCGCGCTTTGGTGCGTTCTTCGGAGCAGCGATTCTGCTCGGCGGCTTGTTCATGGTGATGATGGCCGGGGGCGAGGCGGTGCATGGTTGGGCTACCCGTCGTCTGCTCTGGCTCGGGTGGGGCTTGCTGGCGATTGGCTCACTCGCCAACTTTGGTTTGCTTGGCGCGATCTCCAAAGCAGGATCGCTTGGCGACATGTTCGACACCTCGCTCTGGGGCGATGTGGCTGGCACGCGCACTGGCGGTCTGTTGGTCGCCCGATTCGTTCTGGTTGCGTTGTTCATCCCAGTCGTGATGTTCGTCAACCGCAAGCAGTCCGCATGGTGGCCAATTGCCGTGCCGTTGCTGGGCTTACTCACGGTCTTCACATTTAGCGCTGCCGGTCACCCCAGCGTCGCCGATCAAGCAGCGTTGTGGATTGGCGTCGACGCCGTGCACATGGCATTCGTTGTGTTGTGGCTCGGCAGCTTGGTGATGATGGCGGTCGGCGGAGGTGCGTGGACACGCGACGCCCAGTTCGCTGGCGCAGTCAAAGGCTTCTCGCGTGTTGCCACCATCGGCATCCCGCTCATCATCGCCACTGGCTTCGCTCAGACATGGCGGCTTGGTGCCAGCCTGTCGACCCTTACCGACACCACGTGGGGCCGCCTGCTGCTCGCCAAGGTTGCGATCGCAGTGCTCATGGTCACCATCGGTGCAGCCTCGCGCTGGTTGCTGTCGCACGAGGGCCCAGGGGCCCTGCGCCGGTTAGTGCTCACCGAGGCCGTCTGTGGCATCGCAGTGCTCGGTCTTGCCGCTGGTCTCGTGACCCAGCCTCCAACCGTTTCCGCACCCGCAAAGGCGTTCACCGCCTCGCTCACTGAGAGCGGCTTGATCGCCGAGGTGTCGCTTGCCCCGGGTCGTGTTGGACTCAACGACGTGCATCTTGTGGTCACCCCCTCGGGCGGCAGCTTGGTGCCGGTGTCCAGCATCAAGGCCACGATGAGCCTTCCTGCTCAACAAATTGTCGACACCGAGGTCAGCCTCACCACAGAAGGCACGAACCACTACAGCGGCAAGGTCACGCTGCCGTTTGCTGGTGACTGGGTGCTCAAGATCACCGTCGAGCCTGTGGCTGGACAATCAGTAGTGCTCAGCAGCGGAGTCGTTATTCCGTAATCAACTCCGCTGCGTCTCGCTCGGCTTCGTGAGTGCTGGCAAGGGTCTGCTTCAGTCCGAAAAGCACTGCGGTCGCCGAGCCTAGATTGGCCGTGTCGAGCCACATCTCGAAGTCTGACGAGTAGCGCGCTCCGGGTGCAGCCGCATGCGGGTCTGGCAGCGGAGGCGGCGGAGTGTGCGCTGCGATGCGACCGTCGCGAGTCATCTCATCGAACGTGAGGCACACCACAGTTGCCGCGGCCACGGTGGTCTGCCAGTCGAGTGCATAGAGCGTGTCGTGCTCGACGGCCTGTGCGTCTTTCGGGGCGATGCCGTGCTGCACGAGCAACTTGCGCAGGGCCGCCAGCGACAAGCCAGCCCCGACGGTAGCGATAGCGCCTCCAGGCAACTGAGCTGCGGCCACGCTGATGAGCGCGAATCCAATGTTCCAGAGCTGTCGCTCTTCAGCGGCACGCGCAATGTTGTGTTGGCGGGCCAAGGCGTCGATGAGCCCAAGGATTGCGGCGAGGTCTTCGACGGCGTGACGACCGCTGTCGCCAGCGGTTGCGATGGTGACGCTGAGGCCGGCCGCGATTTCGCTACGCCGAAGAGAGAGGCGAGCAAACGCCTCGCCGTCGTTGATGATTGTGGCAAGTAGGCGAGCGCCTTCACCGTTGGCGAAGTGCCAGTCGTTGTGGTGGGTTGCCGTGAACTGCAACAGCCATGGCGCGATCAAATCGACTGCGAAAGCGCTCTTGTCGCGAACTGGTTGACCATAGAAACCCGACTGCGCTGCATTGGAACTCAGTAGGTAGCGAGCGAGCGAAGGAATAACAGTGCCAGCTTGCTGAGTCGTGATGCGGGCCGGGTTGGTGCCTTCGAGAATCAGTTGTTCAGCCAGGGCGTGGTTGTGCGCTGAATCGAGCACCACCGCTGGGTCGTTGGCAATCAACAACATGAAAGCAGCAGGAGCGCCGGGCGTGTCAAGCATCGTGCGCATCAACAGATCGCCCGTGCCGGGACCAGGACGCTGAACGTCGGCCCACCCTCCGACGCGATAGTGACGAATGAGATCGACGCTGAGCGTTGCGAGATCTCGAGCAGACAACTGCAGATGTTGCACCAGCATCGCCGCCGCATAGGGATGCATCGTGTTGAGTGCGGTTGCTGATCCGCTGGCCATGATCGTGCCCAGATGGGCAAACACCGCATCGATACTTGCGAGGCGTGACCGGTTGTCGTCGCTCAGCCTGCCTTCAACAGTGAGCGTAGAAAGCAACGTGATTCGATCGTCGCCTAACTGATCACACAGGTGCCTCCATGCATCGTCGGTCATGTTGGCAAGAAACGCTGCAACGAGCTCGGGGCGTTGCGCAATCTCGGCGAGGCTGGTTGCGAGCCACGAGATCTCAGCGTTCTTCGTGAGCGATTTCAGATGAGTCTGCGACAGCGCCCAGCCCAAGCTCTGTGCATCTTCAATGGTCATTGAGTGTGGTCGCGGGTTGAGCGGATCGGCGACAACCGACCAGCCCTGTGTGAGCTGAAGTGTCGCCAAGCGGGCGACGGCGATGTCGTTGCGCTGCAGGCGTGCTGGCGCATAGGTGGTTGAGGCCTGGCAAGACAGCAGGGCGCGCAGGGGCGGTAGGCAGCGATCGGCAATGGCGACATGTGCGCGGCGGACAAGTTGCAGCGTGGCATTGGCCTCAGGATCGGAGATGTGTAGGTCGCTGAGTTCGAGTAGCGCGCGGTCCATCGCGCTGCGGAGGTTCAGTAGTCGATCGTTGTCGTAGCCCAAGAAGCCGGTCATAGGTTCGCCGCACGAAGTTCGAGTTTGCGTGCGGTGACACGTGAGGCATCTGCTGCTTGCAGCAACAGCGTGCGTGCGGTCATCAACTCGCCGATGCAGCGTTGTGCCGTTGGACCAATCCAGGTGTCGGAGCCGGCCCGCCGATACAACACGGTGGCATCGAGCTGCTCGATGCGATGCGCGAGATGACGCAGGTTGATCGCACGTTGTTGAAGTTCGGCGGCAGAAGGAGCTGATGCGGTCATGTGATTTCCTTGCAGGGTTGAGTGCTCTGGGGCTCATTGCACGGAAATCGTTGGTTGCTCTGTAGTGCGTGCGGTCTGTTCTAGACGGCTTGGTCACCGAGGTGCCGCACGACAACGTGGTGGGGGAGTTGAGTGGCCTGCTCAAGGAACCCGTTGCCGACGACAACGCAGTTGTGGCGTGCGTAAAAATCGAGTGCCACGTCGCGAGCTCGGGCCCAGAGCAGATCGAAGCCAGCCTCGGCGAAACGTGCGGCGCCAGCCTCGATGAGCATGCCGCCGAGCCCGGAGCTTTGTGCGTGTTTGGCGGTGGCCATACCGCGCAACTGCACCCCCCGGCGTTCGGTCATTGGCTCATAGTTGAGCGGCACCCACGACGACGTGGCGACGAGTTCGTCGTTGTCGTCGAAGATTCCGAGGTGAACCACGCCGGGCAAGTTGTCCTCGGGAAACGAGACGTCCTTGTTGTCCATGTGGTCGCGCAGCACCGCTTGGCGAAGCGCGTAGGTATCGGTTGTGGAGATTTCGGCGAGGCGCATTGGTGGTCTGCTATCGGAGTGACGAGGTGCGTCAGTACTGAATATGAACGGCCGCGCCGCCTGCTCGAGATGAGGCATACATGGCTTCGACAACCCGATGCGCGTCGACGGCTGTGTCGAATGTGGGCCACGACGGCAAGCCAGCGGCCGCGGCGCGAATGAACTCGCCATCGGGGTTGAGGCTGCCATCGGTCAGCGGTGCCGCAGCGACCTCAAGCGCGTCTCCGTGCAGTGAGTGTTCGGCGCCGTTGGTGTCGGTCCAGTGCACGGGGCCGAACCAGTCGTCGCCTTCGATGACGATGTAGCGGCGTTCGCAGAAGATCTCGACGCGTCGCTGGCTGGGGCGGGCAAGGTTGTCGTGCCACACGGTGGCAAGCGTGCCGGTGGCGCCGTTGTCGAAAGCGATGGTGGCGGTGACCGCATCTTCGATGCCATCGATGCCGTGAAAGTTCGCTTCGTTGGCGCTGACCCGGCTGATGTCGCCAACCAGATACCGCAACATGTCGACATCGTGGATGCTGTGTTCGAGCAACGTGCCCGACCCAGCGAGGGCCTTGTCGCCGCGCCATGTGCTGGCGTAGTGGCCTTGCGTTGGAATGAATTGATCGTCGCGGAACACCACCGCCATCACTCGGCCAGCGCTGGCATCGAGGATGAGTTGGCGCGCCCACAAATAGGCGGGTGAGCGACGCAAAACAAGACCAACTTGGTTGGTGACTCCGGCGGCGTTGACGATGGTGGCCATCGCCTCGGCCGACTCAAGTGAGATTGCGAGCGGCTTCTCGCAAAAGATATGTAGACCGCGCTCGACGGCCATGGCAACAAGCCTCGGGTGCTCGCTGGTCCATGTGCACACATAGACGGCGTCGCAACTGTCGAGCACTTCAGCCTCAGTGGCGCACAGGGTGTGGCCCGATGCGGCGGCGAACGCAGCAGCGCGTTCGGTGTCGGGGTCGTACACGCCGGCACGTACGACACCGCAAGCGGTTTCGGCGCCGCTTTGGCGAAGACTCTTGCTGTGGTAGGTGGCGATGAGCCCAGCGCCGAGGAAACCGACTCGCATATGTGGCGACGTTAGCCGCACTGCACCAAGATGAGGTCATGCGAATTCTTCTCACGAACGACGACGGCATCGACTCTGTTGGCTTACACGTACTGGCCCGAGCAATGCGCAAACACGGTGAGGTTGTGGTGGCTGCCCCCGACCGCGAGTTCTCGGGCGCTGGCGCAGCGTTGGGTGCCCTGCACCTCATTCAGCCCGAGGTGCACCGCTGCACCATCGACGGCATCGATGAGGCCTGGTCGGTCACTGGGCCGCCGGCGTTGTGCGTAATGTTTTCGCGCCTCGGTGCGTTTGGCGCTCCATTCGATCTCGTTGTCGCCGGCATCAACCCAGGAGCCAACGTGGGTCGCTCGGTGTACCACTCGGGCACGATCGGTGCAGCGCTCACGGCGCGCAACGGCGGCATCTCGGGAGTTGCCGTGAGCCAGGCCGTCTCCGGTTTTGGTGTCGAAGGTCAGGGCTGGGACGAAATGCTCATTGGGCAGAAGTGGCACTCGGCCGCAGCAGTTGCCGATGCTTTTGTCGAGGGCCTCGTGGCCCACATGCCGTCTGAGCCAGTAGTCGTGAACATCAACGTGCCCAACGTCGAGGTCGACATGATCAAGGGCTGGCGCCACGGGCGCATCGGTATGGAGCCGCCACGCAAGATGTCGGGGGCAACGCTCGAGCCCATAGCTGGGCACGACGGCTCGTTCAACGTGCGCATGACTTGGGGCGATGCCGTGCCACTGCCACCCGATAGCGATGGTGGCATTGTCGAAGCCGACGAAGTATCGATCTCATACCTCACCCGACTCGAAGATGGTCGTCGAGACGATCTCGTGAGCGCCGAGCAAACGATGCAGCGCTTGTTGCGAGCCTGACCCTAATTAGCTCAGCAACTCGTAGTCGCCGAGGTTCACGGTTCGGGTCTGTTCCCAAAACTCAAGCAAGGTAAATGGCCAGTTTTGGGCGACTCGCCCGGAGTCGTTCTTGTACCAGCTGTGCACATCGGCAACACCCCACGACATGCGTTGGTTGCCTTCGTCGATACGAGCGTTGTAGGCATCGTGAACGGTCTGCTTGCAGTCGAGCGCGCGAGCGTCGTGCGCAAGCAGTTCACGAATGGCCTCGAGTACGTAGTTCACTTCGCACTCGGAGAAATAGATGATGCTGCCGTTGATGACGATGTTGGTGTTGGGTCCGTAGAGCAGAAACAGGTTTGGAAACTTGGGCACCGTGACGCCCATGTAGGCGCGGGCTTCGCCGCTCCATTCGTCGTGAAGATCGACACCGCCGCGTCCGCGAATCTTGAGCGGGGTGAGGAACTTCGAGGCATGGAAACCCGTGCCGTAGATGATGACATCGACCTCGTGATGCACGCCATCGGCAGTGACGACGCCGGTAGCAGTGATCTGCTTGATGTCGTCGGTGATGAGGCTCACGTTGTCGCGCTGCATCGTGGGGATCCACGTACCACTGTCGAGCAACATGCGCTTTGCGGCTACCGGATACTGAGGTACCACTTTGCTCAGTAAATCGGGTTGGTCGGGCAGCTGCATCTGGAAGTACATCGTGAGCAACTCGCGCGTGAGGTCGCTCATTGCGGACACTGAGCGCTTGTCGCCCGTCCACTCGGGGTCTACCTGGGCAATGATCAGGCGACCATCGCCGATGCGCCAGAACAACCAGAAGCGATACCACTGCATGTAAAACGGAACGTGACTGAGCAACCAGTTGAGACCATCGGGCACAGGGTCGTGATAGTTGGGCACCGGAAGCAGCCAGTTTGGGGTGCGCTGAAACACGCTGAGTTGGCCCACTTCTTTGGCGATGATGGGCACAAACTGCATGGCGCTGGCGCCTGTGCCGATAACCGCCACGCGCTTGCCGGTGAGGTCGACGCTGTGATCCCATCGGGCTGAGTGAAAGCTGGGTCCGGCGAAGGTATCGCGCCCTGCGATGTCGGGCAGCTTGGGTTGGTTGAGTTGACCAACCGCGCTGATGACAGCGTTCGCACCGAGCACTTCATTGCCCTGTGCCGAGCGCACATGCAGCGACCACGAGCTCGTGGCATCGTCGAAATCGGCCGACACCACTTCGGTATCGAAACGGATGTGCTCGTACAGACCGAACTCTTTTGCGAAGTTGCGGAAGTAGTCGAGCAGCACGTTCTGCGGGGAGAAGAACAGTGGCCAATCGTCCTTCTGAGCGAACGAGTAGCTGTACAAATGGTTGGGTGTGTCCACGCGGCAACCGGGGTAGGTGTTGTCCCACCACGTGCCGCCCACTTCGCTGTTCTTCTCGAGGATGACGAACTCGACACCGGCTTGATGCAAGCGGTGTGCGGCAAGCAAACCAGACATGCCGGCGCCGATAATCGCGACCGTGAAGTTGGTGTTGGGTGCGATGGCGCTGGCCTGCCATTGGGGCGCTCGTAGATCGTGACCGTCGATGCTGAGTTCTTCGCGAAGCAAGGGGATGTAGGCGTCGGTGGTTTCGCCGCTTGTGGCGTATGACATCAGCGTGCGGAGTTCATCGTGCGATGGTGCTGGCGCAGGTACGCAACCGCCGTCGCGGAATTTGATCAGAGCCTCGAGCGCGAGCTGTCGGGCTTCGTCGAGTTGCTCAGGTGTGAGCCCGGCTTGCGGCTCGTTGGACAGCATCGCGAGGTGGGCCAGGCTTGGCCGCAACAACGTCATATCGCCGAGCACATGTGCCAGCGCTGGAAGCAACGACGGAATGTCGGCATCGAGCAGTGCAGCGCGAATGAAATCGTCGCTTTCGGTGATGGGCGTGATCTGACTCGTCGCTGACAACGCGGCCTCCTGTGTATTGCCTTCGCTTACCGTAGGTCTCCGGCTTCGGCCGCTGGCAGTCGAGGCGTGAGATCGGCGAACGCCACGACCCGTGTGGCAAGCACCGCTGCCTCATCACGATCGTGGGTGACGATTAACGCCGTTGTTGCCGTGGCACACAAGAGTTGATGCAGATCGCGCGCCAACTGGTCGTGCAGCTCGCGATCGAGCCCGGTGAGTGGTTCGTCGAGCAACACAATGCGTGGTGATGGGGCAAGCGTGCGGGCGAGCGCAACGCGCTTTGCTTCGCCACCAGACAGGTCGGTAACCCGCCGCTGTTCGAAGCCAGACATGCCGACGAGGTCGAGCAACTCCGAGACGCGCTGAGCGCGTCGCTGCGAGCTCCACCGGCGCATGCGCAGACCGAACTCGATGTTCTGCGCAACGTTTCGATGCGGAAAGAGTTGCTCGTTTTGAAACACCATGCCGATGTCGCGCCGATGCGTGGGCACCGTTGTGATGTCTACGTTGTCGAGCAAGACACGACCCTCATCTGGGTCAAGCAGGCCGGCGATCACCTTGAGCAACGTGCTCTTGCCCGAGCCTGATGGGCCAAGCAGCGCCACGATCTCGCCGTCGGCCACGGTCAGCGAGGCCTGGGCGAAGAGCACGCGCTGCTCAAACCGGATACTGAGTTCGCGAACCTCAAGCACGGCGATCAACTCCGCTGCTCGTGGTCTCGAGGGCCGCCACAATCACAAAGGTGAGCGCTGCGAGCACGACGGCTAGCACGTAGCCCTGCGCGTGCAGCAGGGAAGCGGGACTGTTGAGAAGCCGTTCGATTGCGATGGGCAGAGTCTCGCGCCCTTGGCGGGTGAGGAAGCTCGTTGCCCCAAACTCCCCAAGCGAAATGGCCATTGCGAAGCCTGCGGCCGTGACAAGTGGGCGAGCGATGAGACGAACTTCTACCTCGCGCCATGCTCTCAGGGGCGATGCACCCAACGTGGATGCTGCGTCGCGCAGTGCAGCCTCGACCGATCGCAACACAGGTAACACCACGCGCACAACGAAGGGGGTGGCCACCAACGCGTGACCGAGGGGAATCATCAGCGGCGAAGCCCGCCAGTCGAGTCGGCCTGAATCAAAAGCGACCAGCAGACCGAAGCCGATGGTGACGGCGCTTGTTCCGAGCGGAAGCATCAGCGCAATATCGAGTACGCGGCCACGCCTTCCGAGCGCGGCGATTGCGAGTGACGCGGTTGTGCCGATCACCAAACTGATGGCGGTTGCAATCACGGCAAACCGTAACGAAGTGCCAAGTGATGCCAATGGGTCGACAAGAACACCGGTGGTGGGGCGAGCAGGCCGATCTGCTGAGGCGCCGAACACGCCCCGCCACGCCGCGAGCGAATGCCCGCCGGTGGTTCGCAGGCTTCTCTCGATCAACGCGATCAATGGTGCGGCGATCGTGATGACAATGGCCGCCGAGGTGAGTGCGACAAGCGAACGCTGCCGTGAAGTTCGCGCGCGTCGACGCTGACCTACGGGCTGCAGCTGAAGACCACGACGGTGGCGCGACTGAATATGTGCGAACCATGCAACGGCGACACCGAGCAGCAGCAACTGTGCAACCGAAAGCACGGCAGCCACGCTGACATCTCCGAGGCGCGTGGCGCGCTGCCAGATCTCGACCTCGAGCGTGGTGTGCGCAGGCCCACCGAGCAATCGCACAACACCGAACGATGTGAAGGTGAACAAAAACACGATGCTCGCCGACGCGTAGATGGCGGGTGCCAACAACGGCAGGGTGATCTCGCGCATTGTGCGTAGCGGCGAGGCGCCAAGTGTTCGTGCCGCGCCTGTGAGTTCGGTGGGTAGTTGCTGCCACAGACCGCCGACGCCGCGAACGACTACTGCCATGTTGAAGAACACATGAGCGAGCACGATCGCAGTCACGCTTTGGTCAAGCGAGTCGGGCAGCAGTGCCAAGAACGCAGCGCCCACCACCACCGTTGGCAACACGAAGGGCACCGTGACGAGCGCGGTGATCAGTCGCCGGCCGGTGAACTCATAACGCGCCAAGAGGTACGCGGGGCCGAGTCCCAAGACAACTGTGAGTGCCGTGCTGAGCAACGCCTGCCACGCGGTGAACCACACGACGTGGCGGATGGTGGGGTCGTGCATTGCGGCACGCATCGAATCGAGAGTGAGGGTTTGGCTCAGTAGCGAGACAACCGGCCACAGATACAAGACGGCGAAGAACAGCGAAGCGGGAGCGGCGAGTGCAACGAGCAGCAGGCGGGGCAACCGGTTCGAGGAGCTCATGTCACCTCACCACGAGGTTGGTCCACGTGGCGATCCAGTCCTTCGACTTTGCTTCGATGTCGCTTGGCGACACGACTAGCGGATCTGCGGGACGCACAGCGAATTCGTTGAACTCCGCAGGGAGTACCGCGTCGGTTCGCGCCGGATACACAAACAGGGTGAGCGGCAGTAACTCTTGAAATGATTTCGACACGAGGTAGTCGATCAACGTGCCGGCAGCCGTTGGATACTTTGTGCCGCGCAACACGCCTGCAAACTCCACCTGATGAAAGCAGGTTGAGCCGACAACGCCAGTGGTGGCGCGGTCGGGGCGAGGGTCGGCAAAGATCACTTCGGCGGGTGGGCTAGTGCCGTAGCTAACAACCAACGGTCGATCGCCCTTTCCGGTGGAGCCAGAGAACTGCTCGTAATACGCCAGGTCCCAGCTCTCTACGACCTTCACGCCGTTTCCTCGCAGCGAGGTCCAGTACTGCTCCCATGCGCTGTCACCCGCGTGGGCAATGGTGGCCAGCATGAACGCAAGGCCCGTGGACGAAGCGGCGGGGTTCTCGACGACCAACAGATCTTTGTACTCAGGCTTCAGCAGGTCGTCGAGGGTTGTCGGCGGGTCGAGGTTCTTCTGCTCGAACCAAGCAATGTCGTAGTTCACGCACACGTCGCCTTCGTCAACCGGCGTGACCAAGTTGCCCGAGACCAACGCCGCGGCCGTCGGCTCGAGCGCTGCGAGTTCGGACGACTTGTATGGCGAGAAAACTTGAGCCTGCTGGGCCCGCGCCAGCAGCGTGTTATCGACGCCCCACATCACGTCGCCTTCGGGGTTTCCGGCCGTGAGCGCCGCTTTCGACAACATTGTTCCGGCGTCGCCTGCGGTGACAATCTTGACTGCAATACCCGTGCTCTTGGTGAAGGCATCGAACGAGTCGGGCTTGAGACTGAACGAGTCATAGGCCACGAGCGTGAGCGACGCCGGCGCTACTTCGGCCGCCTGCTTCGAGTCGCTGCCGCATGCAGACGCTGCAAGGGTGAGCGCCAGAGCGATTGCTGAGATTCGGTTCATAGTTGTCCTCCGAAATGAAGTGGGAACACCACGGTGAGTACACCGACGCGAGCGCGAAGCCGGAGTTCGTTGGTGGTGGTGCGGTTGCTCACACCAAGGCTCGACCCAGGTTGCAGCTCGGCATCGCTCAACGGCCACAATCCGCCGTCGACATCGATTCCGGAGCAGGCTCCGTGTAGTGCAAGGAGTGAGAAGGTCGCGTCGAGTTCTGTGGCAAACGTGATTGCTCGCGGGGCGTGCAGCACGCTGATCATCGTGGTGTCCCAACGCGCCGACACCGTTGTAAATACCGCCATTGAAGGGTGGCCGAGAGTGGTGATCGCGGCGATCGAGTGGTCGAGTCGGTCGCCGCCGCCGCCAAGTAGGACAACGTCGGTAGCGCCGGACATACGTGCCGCGGCGAGAGCAAGTTCGGTGTCGGTGTTGTCTTTGTCGGGTGAGTGTCGCTCGATTTCGATTCCTTCGGCCACAGCCCACGCCAGCGTTGCGGGGTTCGCCGAGTCGAAGTCGCCGATCACCAAATGCGGTCGAAGCCCGGCGGCAACGGCATGGTCGAGGCCTGAGTCGGCGGCGATGATGTAGGCGTCTGGCGGAAGGCCAACAAGGGCGTCGGGCGACAATGCAGAGCCGCCGACGATGACGAGGGCAGTTCGAGAAGATGGCACGTGAGTTCCCTTCGCTGGCATTACCCAGAGCAGGTTGAAGGGTCGGCGCTGGCGTGCACCCTCTCAGCCCGCCGAACCTGCGAGCTCCCCGTGTGTTGACTGCTCACGCTAGCGCCCGGTTGCCGATCCGCTATGGTCAAACCCATGCCAAGTGACTTTGCAATGAAGAGCATGAACGCCGTTCACCGTTGTTTGCTGAAGGTCAGCTTCGGCAAGGTGGGCTGGACCGCCGGCAACATGCCGGTGCTCGAACTCACCACCATCGGCCGCAAGAGCGGTCAGCCGCGTTCGGTGATGCTCACCTCGCCATTGCAAGAGGGCGACAATATTGTGATCGTCGCGTCTCGCGGTGGTGACCCCACGCACCCTGCTTGGTTTGTGAACCTGCGCGACAATCCGCAGGTGCAGGTGGCCTATAAGGGTGCGCCCACAAAGGCAATGATCGCCACGGTTGCTTCGCCCGAAGAGCGTGCACGAATGTGGCCAATCGTGACCGCTACGTACAAGAACTACGCCGGCTATCAGACCAAGACCGACCGCGAGATTCCTCTCGTGGTGCTTTCGCCAGCGAGCTAATTCGTTCCTTCGTCACGGCGTGCGCCGAAGCACGTCGATGAACTGGGCGCTGACCTCAGGCTGGAGCACCGCGATACAGATCGGGCTCTATGTAGATGAGTCCCACCATCGGCACGCGTGAGCGAATTGCTCGCTCGACGCCGTCGACTGCCACGGCGAGTTCGGCCATCGTGAGGTCTCGTGCGAACTCGACCTTGACCGCAACGAGCAGTTCTTCAGGCCCGAGATGCAGAGTGCGAATATGAATCAATCGATTGACCAAGGGCGCCGACGTGATCGCATCGATCACTGCGCTTTGGTCAGCCGCAGTTGCTGACTCGCCGATGAGCAACGCCTTCATGCGTATCGCGAGGATCACTGCGATGACGCCGAGCAGCACGCCGATGGCGATAGAGCCCACCGCGTCCCATCGGGCGTTGTCGGTGATCTTGGTCATCACCACACCGAACAGAGCGAACAGCAAGCCGATCTCGGCGCCCACATCTTCGAGGAGCACCACCGGTAGCTCAGGTTGTTTGGCAGTACGAACGAAACGCCAGTACGACATGCCGGCTGGCTTCAGGCGTTTGGCCTCGGTGACGGCCGTAAGAAGCGAGTAGCTCTCGAGCGCAACAGCGGCGAGCAAGATCACGATTGCAACGCCAATGTTCTCGGCAGCGTGCGGGTGAATCAGCTTCTGGATGCCCTCGTACAACGCGAACATGCCGCCGCCGGTGAAGAGCACCAGCGCCACGACGAAGGCCCAGAAATAGCGCTCGGTGCCGAACCCAAACTGGTGGTGCTCAGTTGCTGGCCGCCGGGAACGCTTGCCGCCGAGCATGAGCAGTGCCTGATTGCCGGTGTCGGCAAGTGAGTGGGCTGCCTCAGCGAGAAGGCCCGCAGACCCGGTAATGAGGAAGCCAACGAACTTTGCAACTGCAATACCCAGGTTGGCGAAAAATGCTGCGGTGATTGCTTTCTTGCTGCCTTCTTGCACCTCTCAAGGTTGCCATACTTGGGGGGCGAGAGCCGCAACCGCGACGAATGAAAGAGGAGTGGCATGGGTCAGCTTGATGGTCGTGTGGCGTTAGTTACGGGTGGGGGCCGAGGTATCGGCCGGGGTATCTCTGAGTTGTTGGCAGCGCATGGTGCGACGGTCGCCGTGAACTATCGCCGCGATGCCGAGGCTGCTGCCGAAACGGTTGCGGGCATTGTGGCCGCTGGTGGTTCTGCCGCGGCGTTTCAAGCTTCGATCGACGATGCCGAGGCAGATCGTGTGATGGTCGAAGCGGTCATCGCCGAGTTCGGTTACGTCGACCTTCTGGTGTGCAACGCGGGCATTGCGTCTCGTGGCCAAGCAGTGGCCGACACCGACCCGGCCGAGATGCAGCGCGTTGTCGCTACTCACGCATTCGGTGCGCACCACCTCTCTCGTCTCGTGTTGCCTTCGATGCGTCAGCGCAATCGTGGTGACATCGTGATGGTGTCCTCAGTGGCCACATCGCACATGGGCCCCAATGGCGCTCCGTACAACATGGGCAAAGCGGCGCTTGAGGCTCTCGCACTCACGTTGGCCAAAGAAGAGCGTCGCAACGGGGTGCACGTGAACATCGTTGCACCGGGGTTAGTTGAGACCGATATGGGCGTGCGCCTGGCTCGGGCGATGACTGGCGACCGCGACCTGCACGATTTGCGCGGCCTCGATGCCAGCTCGGCGTTCGGCCGGGTGTGTCAGCCGGTCGATGTGGCCAACGTGGTGTTGTGGTTGTGTAGCGACGGCGCCGGGTATGTCACTGGCCAACGTATTGAGTGTGACGGTGGCGGTCCTGGGTGAGCCGGTCCGACCACTGAGCCGGTAGCGTTTTTGAGGTGAGCCAAACTTCAGCGCAAGTCGAAAACGATCAGATCATTTCGGTCACCTCAGCAGCGCATACGCAGATCATTCAAATGCGCGACGACGAGCCTGAAACCGATCGACTCGGCCTTCGGCTCGAGATCATCAGCGATCCAGGCGCCGACTTTCGCTACGACCTGTCGTTCGAAATCACCACCAAGGCTGCGTTCACCGATGAGGTGCGCACGCACGACGGCCTCAAGATCATCATCCCCGCCAAAGACATCGAGCAACTCAAGGGCGCCACGCTCGATCTCACCGAGTCGCAGGGTCTCGTTATTCGCAACCCCAACAAGCCGTTGGCTCCCTCGATCGAGGGTCTCGTTCGCGACGACGCATTGTCGGCCGAGATCGAAGCCATCATCAGCGTCGAGGTCAATCCGGCGCTTGCGGCACACGGTGGGTTTGTCACCTTTGTTGGCCACGACGAAGCCGGCACCGCCTTTCTCACAATGGGCGGCGGTTGCCACGGCTGCTCAATGAGCCGCATGACCATGCTCGATGGCGTGCAGACCACCATCGTCGAACAAGTCGAAGGCATCGATCAGGTCAAAGACATCACTGATCACACCAGCGGCGAGAACCCGTACTACCACTGATCATCAGCGTGGTTCATTCGTGCGACACGGTTCAGCCCCAGCGCACTTTCACGTTCTCGCGAAAAGCGTCGAGCACCGAGCCGTCGCCGTTGACGACCAGCGAGTCGAGGCCGCGGCGGTTCCACAACGCTTCGTAGATGTCTGAGCTCGTACCGCTCACGGTGCAGTTGGCATCGCCAGCAGTTCGCACAGTGACCGGCGTTTGATCGCTGATCGTGACGCGCCAAGCCGAGGCGACATCGGTTGGGGCCACCTGCAACACGACTGGGTTGGCACTGCGCAGGGGAGTGCGCTTGCGGGGCACAAATCCGGTGAGCATCTCGTCGATTCCGTCGGCAGCGAGCACAACCGGAATCGGCGAGCTTGGTCCGCCCGCCAGTTCGGCGTCGATGCGGTGGATGACCGCTTCGAGTGATTGCCGACGCGCCCAGAACAACAAGGGCGATGGTGGGTCCTCGAGGAAGCGGAAGCATTCGACGTCGGGATCGGCATTGCGCAACGTGTTGCTCAGCAGCGCCGCGCCAGCGACGAACCAACTCATCAGCCCGGCATCGTCGGGGAGTGGGCCGAGAAAGTCGCCCACACCGTTCGCGGGGTTGGTGACCTGGTTGCGCACGATCGCTGCCGTCCAGCGCTGAACCTCGCCAAGGTGCAGCACGAGTTCACGCATCGACCACTCGGGGCATGTTGGCAACGACGCATCGAACCCAGCGGCAGTGGCTGCTACGGCGAGGGTCTCGCTGTTTGTCTCAAGCGCTGCCAGGTAGTCGTCAAGGTTCATCGTGGCTCCTCAGTGATGCGGTTGGTAGTCACAGTAGAGCCATACGCCCTGGCCCGCCTCGATTCGCCCAGCCCCACCCATCCCCAGCCCAGTTGCATGGGCGCGATTTGGGACAGCACCTGTCCCAAATCGCGCCCACGTACGCTGTTCTGAAGCAAAGTGGCGTACAGTTCGGTCATGTCTGACGGATTGGGATCGTTGTACGCATCGGCACGCTCGCGAATCACGGAGATGACAGCCGATCTCTCCGACGACGCGGCCAATCAGACCTGCCCGGCCACTCCTGAGTGGACCGTGCACGACGTGATAGCCCACCTGCGGGGCATTACCGAAGATGTGCGCACAGGCAATCTCGACGGGGTGACCACCGACCCATGGACTGCCGCGCAGGTAGCGCGTCATCAACACACGAGCCTCAGCGATCTGCTTGCCGGATGGACCCAGGACGCTCCGATACTCGAATCGGTGCTGTCTTCTGGAGAGCCGGACGTACCGATCCGGGCAGTGTTCGATTTGTATGCGCACGAGGCCGATCTGCGTGGAGCGCTTGGTCTCGAGGCTTCACTTCCCGACGACTTTGGTCAGTGGGCCATACCGATTATCGCTGGCGGATTCGTTGCCAATGTGCAAGCCGCCGGTCTTCCAGCGGTTCGAGTGGTCACCACCGAAGGTGACGAAATTGGTGCATCCGATGCGCCAGCTACCCTGCGGGCAAGCCGTTTCGAGTTGTTCCGGTCACTACTCGGACGTCGAAGTGTCGCACAGGTGGCTGCGTACGACTGGGGAAATGACGACCCGACGCCGTACCTCAAGCACTACTTCACGTTCGGTCCGCGAGACACAGACCTCGTTGAGTAACTACTCGGTCAGGCTCGCTGCGGACCACGAATGAGGTGACCTGGCAAGGCGCCGGTGAACTGGTCGCTGTCTACGGTTTGCACACCGGCCACGAACGTGGCGCGGTAACCACGAGCCTTCTGCACGAGCCGTCGGCCCTGTGCTGGCAAATCGAACGCCATGCTCGGCATGTCGAACGCCAACGCGTTGTAGTCGATGAGGTTGAGATCGGCGCGCATCCCGGGCGCCACAAGGCCGCGATCGTGCAGTCCGTATAACTCGGCCGTCTGTCGGGTTTGACGATGCACAACATGCTCAAGACGAAGCAATGGTCCTCGTGATCGATCGCGGGTCCAGTGGGTGAGCATGAATGTTGGAGTGCCGCCGTCGCAGATAGCCCCGCAATGTGCGCCCGCATCACTGAGACCCATTCGGGTGCGGTGATGTTGGGTCGCCTCGTAGGTCATCGAGAGATCGCCATAGCTGTAGTTGAAGAACGGCGCGTAGATCATGCCGTTGCCGCTCAGGCTGGTGAGCTGATCGAGCAACAGTTGCATCGCTGGCACACCACGCTCCTGAGCGTGGGCGAGCACCGAGGCGTTTGCGTCGGGCTCGTAATCGATGTTGGCGCCATCTACCGGATAGATGCGGTCGAGCTTGTTGAGCACAGCCAAGCGAAACAGCCCACCGTCGTCGGGCACTTCGTTGATGATGCGATGCCGACGGCCTGGCTCGCTGAGCGCAACGAGACGCTCTGGCATTGGCAGATGCGCAATCTCGCTATACGCCGGGTGGAACAGCAGCGGGTGCACGCTGCCGTGCAGGCAGTAAAGAATGCCGATTGAGCGGCCTGCGATCTGGGCGTATAGAGGCACGTTGTCGGCCGCTGCGGTGTCGAGCAGGCCGAGCACTTCGCGCCACACCTCGGGCGCGGAGTCGGGCTGATTGAGGTTGACGCACACCGGTTGGCCAGTGAGCTCGGCCAACTGGCGCATCCACGGCCATTCGTCGACGGGCAGCCGGGCGTGCTCTGGTGCAAACTGAAAGACGCCGTGCCCCACTCGGCGAATGGCTTCGCCGATACCGAGCAGTTCGCTGGCGTCGGCGGTGGTGCCGGGCACGAGCTCGCCGCTCTTGCTGCGATGCAGTGGCGTGCGGCTGGTGCTGAACCCGAGGGCGCCTGCGCGAAGTGCCTCCTCGACCAGCGCAGCCATGTGGGTGATGTCGGCGGCGGTAGCTGATTCGTTAGCGGCGCCACGCTCGCCCATCACGTAGGCACGTAGTGCGCCGTGCGCGATCTGTGTGCCGACATCGATGGCGTGCGGCCTGCGCTCGATTGCGTCGAGGTACTCAGGGAAGGTGCTCCACTCCCACGAGATGCCTTCGGTCATTGCCGAGCCGGGGATGTCTTCGACGCCCTCCATGAGCTCAATCAGCCATTCGTGACGGTCGGCTTGCGCTGGAGCGAAGCCAACTCCGCAGTTGCCCATCACGATGCTGGTAACGCCGTGCCACGAAGACGGCGTGAGCCATGGGTCCCAACTGACCTGCGCGTCGTAGTGCGTGTGAACGTCGACCCAGCCCGGGGTGAGCAGCAAACCGTCGGCATCGATGGTGCGCCCGGCGTGGCTCGTAGACGCAGTGCCGGCTTCGTGCACGCCGGTAATGCGGTCGCCCGTGACGCTGACGTCGGCCATTCGCGCATCGGCACCAGACCCATCGACGAGTCGTGCGTTGCGAATGACCAGATCGGTCATGGCGTTGGGCCGATGCGACGGATCACGTCGCTGTGCATCTGACCGTTTGAGCTGACTGCTGAGTTGGACTCAAAGGTACGCACGCCAAGACGGTCGGTAAACATGCCGCCCGCCTGTTCGACAATTACTTGCAGCGCGGCGAGGTCGTACGGCTGCACGCCAATGGCGTCGATTGCGATTTCCATTGCACCTTCGGCCACGAGCATGTGTTGCCAGAAGTCGCCGAAGCCGCGAGCGCGATATGCCGACTGCTGCAACTCAACCAGCTTTGGGGTGAGGCCTACCTTGTCCCAGCCCGAACTGTACGTGACGCACACCTGCGAGTCGGCGAGGTTTGAGATGGTGGAGACATGAATCGGTGTGCCGTTGACCGTGGCGCCCAATCCACCTGCACCGGTCCAGCGGCGTTGCATGGCCGGAGCAGACACCACGCCGACAACGGGACCGTGGTCGGCATGAGTGAGTGCGATCAGCGTGGCCCACACAGGGATGCCGCGCACGAAGTTGCTGGTGCCATCGATGGGATCGACGATCCAACGCCACGGCGATGTGGGGTCGCCGGAAACGCCGGCCTCTTCGCCTACGAACCCATGAGTTGGAAATGACTCGGCGACCGCAGCGCGCAACAGCGCTTCGGTCTCGCGATCGGCCTCGGTGACCTCGCTGCGGTCGGTCTTGCGGTCCACCGTGAAGGCGCGCTCTTCGAAGAAGGGCAGTGTGAGAGCGTCGGCCAGATCGGCGAGCCGTAACGCAAACTCGAGCTCGGCCTCGAGGTTCACCGGGCGATGTCGGTTCTGGCTCGAATCGTTGCAGCGATACCGGCGGCGTCAAGGCCAAGGGTGGCAAGGATTCGATCGGCTTTGGCCTGCGGAATGAACTTGGTGGGAATGCCCAGTACCTCGACCGGCACAGAGGCGTTGATGGCATGCACTTGGTCGGCAATGGTCATGCCGATGCCGCCATCGCGAATTCCATCTTCGATGGTGACAACGAACTGGTGCCGCGAGGCTTCGAGAATCATTGCGGGGTCGAGCGGTGCACAGCAGCGCACGTCGAACACGGTGACACTGCGGCCTTCGCCAGCTAACTCTTCGGCGGCCTTCTCGGCGGCAGCGACCATCTTGCCGATGGCGAGGATGCACACGCTTCCGTCGCCCTCGCGAATGTGCCGGGCGAGTAAGCCGTTGCCCACTTCGTGCTCGCTGACCTGATGGGCTGCGCCGCGTGCGTAGCGGATGGTGACGGGGCCGTCGTTGGCGAGCGAGATTGCGTCGTGCAACATCACGCCAAGTTCTTGCGCGCTTGATGGTGCGAGCACGCGCATGCCGGGCACCTTCGCGAGCAGGGCCATGTCGTAGACACCGTGATGGCTAGGGCCGTCGTCGCCGGTGATGCCAGCGCGATCGAGACAGAAGATGACCGGCAGTCGGTGCAGCGCGACGTCGTAGACAACTTGATCCCAGGCGCGGTTCAAGAACGTGGAGTACAACGCCACTACTGGGCGCAGGCCACCCATCGCCATACCGGCAGCGCCTGTGACTGCGTGTTGCTCGGCGATGCCGACGTCGAAGAATCGATCGGGGAATCGCTGCTCGAAGGGAAGCAGGCCGGTGGGTCCGGGCATCGCTGCGGTGATGGCCACAATGCGTAGATCGGCTTCGGCTTCTTTCACGATGGCGTCGGCGAACGCTTGCGTGTAGCCCGACGGAAGTGCCTTGGGCGGACCAACAGCGGCATCGAAAACCGGCGTGTCGTGAAGGTGCTTTTCGTCGTCGTCTTCGGCGGGTGAGTAGCCACGGCCTTTTTGGGTCACGACATGCACGCAGATGGGACCTTCGGCGGAAAGCTCGATTGCATTTGCAAATGCATGCTCAAGGGCTTCGATGCTGTGTCCGTCGATTGGGCCCACGTAGCGAACGCCAAGGGCTTCGAAGAACGCTGGCGGCTGCAAGAATTCGCGCACGGCGGCCTTGAAGGCCTCCATGCCTTTCTCGGCTTGCGGGCCAACAACGGGTATCTCGCGCAGGAAATTTTCGATCTTGCGCTGCCGGCGCACGTACACGGGATTGAGCCGGATGTTGGTGAGCGTGTGGCTGAGGCGCTTGGCGATTCGCTCGGGCACCGTGTTTGGCTCGATGCGATCAGCCTCGGGAAGCGGCGCCGGCATCGGCATGGTCGACGCGGTGAGGTTCGAGATGGTTGGTGCGTAGCTGCGGCCATTGTCGTTGAGCACAACGATGACCCTGCGCTGGCTGTGGCCAAGGTTGTTCAGCGCTTCGTAGGCCATGCCGCCGGTCATCGAGCCGTCTCCGATGACGGCGACTACATGGCGTCGATCCCCGCTGGTGCCTGCGTCTCGCGCTGCGGCCAACCCGTACGCGTACGACAGCACAGTGCTGGCATGGCTGTTTTCGATGAAGTCGTGTTGGCTCTCTTCGCGGCTTGGGTAGCCCGAGAGTCCGTTTGCTTGGCGCAGCTGATCGAACCGGCCTTGCCTGCCCGTGAGGATCTTGTGGATATAGGCCTGGTGGCCGGTGTCCCACAACACGGCGTCGCGCGGCGATTCAAAGACTCGATGCAGTGCGAGAGTGAGCTCGACGGCGCCAAGATTTGAACCGAGATGGCCGCCGGTTTCGGCTACCGCCTGCACGACGAAGTCGCGAATCTCACCGGCGAGCTCATCGAGTTCGGGGTATGAAAGGGATCGCAGATCTGCTGGTTGGTGAATGGACTCAAGGGCCATGGCGCTGCAAACGCTACCCCTTGATTACCGGTGTCGTGAACTTGCTGCGGTTGATCATGGAACCGACCTACGGCTTGCAGGGGGCGAGCAGCGAGATCTCGTCGATGACATCAACAACGCAGTAGCCGTTCTTCACGAATGCAGCGATGGGACTCGTGGCCATTGGGTACCTATCGCCACCGCGAACGCGTTGGATCGCTGCGTCAATGATGAGCGCAGGATGGTTGGCGGCGAGATCGCTGAGCAGCGTTTTGGCCGCTGAAGGCATCGAGAGCAGATAGGCCGGAACACCTGGCCGTTTGGGCGTGATACCGGTGATAAACCCAACGTGTGGGTAGCGCGTGGCCGGGTCACGCTGACTGAGCCAATAGATCTCAGGTGCCTGACCCCACACGAACACTTTGTCGCCCGGCTTGGTTCGCTGAGCGACTGCTCGCGCCACGTTGTCGACGTTTGGCAGATCGTGGAAGGAGTCGGCGGTGAGCAACGTGAACATGCTGAACGCCGAAGCGCCAACGATCCATACAGCGGCGAACCGCGGCCAGGGCCGTCGTACGACGGCGAAGCTCGCCAATGCCGGCGCAGCCATGAGCACCAATGCAGGAAGCAACTGATTGAAGTAGTGCAGCACGAATCGGAAACCGATTGAGGCGGCGACCAGACTCGAGATCACCCACACCGTGAGGTCGAGCGGCAGGCGGCGCTTGCCCCAAGCCACTGCCGCGAGCACGATGAGTCCGCCGGTGAGCGCAACAATCGACCCGATTTGCTCGAGCGCGATAATGGCCACCATCGAGAGCTTGGTGCCGCCGAGGTAGTTGTCGCCGTTGCCGGCAAACCACGACAGCGCGTTGTGTAACCCAAACGGCGCGAGCCCAAGCACGATCGTCGCCGCACAGACGGCGCCCGAAAGGATCAGTCGTACCAAGCGACGTGACCATGGTGCGGCCAGGGTGAGGCATTGCGCTGTGAGCGGCAAGGCTCCGAGCAGCATTGGCTGTTTCAGCAACGTGGCGATGCCAAGGGCTATGCCGGCGAGCAGAACGCGCCCTCGGGCACCGAGCACGAAGGCGGCGACCATCGGCAAGATGGCGAGCAACTCGAATCCGACAGCACGTGAGTCTTCTGCCGGCAGCGCAGCAAAGGCGACCACGAACAACAGCGCAACGGCAAGTGGCATTACGTGGGACCAACGACGTTTCGCCTCGAGCGCGACGATCCATGCCGCGGCCACGATGGCTGCGAGTGCAAACCAGCGAGCTGCCGTGAGGCTCCACATGCCAAAGATGGGTTCGAGCAGTCGGTAGACGAGAAATGCGCCAGGTGGCTTACGGTCGACGGCGCCCGTGTAGAGGCGCGCTCCGTGGCGCATCATTCGAGCGACGGTTGCCATCGTGGCCTCGTCGCTGTTCAACGCAGCCTTTCGTATGAGCGATGGCAGGTGCAGCGCGACTGCGACGACAGCGGTGACAGCGATGTCGCGAGAGGCAACTCGTCGAGTGACGAGCTCGGTCTCGGGCTCAGTTGCCAACGAGAACATCGCTGCTCGAAGTGGGACCAGCGCTTGACGCGGCGGCGTCCCGACTTCTTTGCACACGCTCGACTAAGTGGGCGACGAGTGAGCCGACGATCACAATTGCGATTCCGCCAGCAGCATCGATGATGAAGTGGTTCGCAGTAGCAACGATGGCGATGAGGGTGAGCAGGGGATAGGCCAGCGCAAGGAGCCGTGAGATCAGGCGGCGGCTGAATCGCCACAACACCAACATGCACCACAGGCTCCAGCCGATGTGCAGGCTGGGCATCGCGGCGTACTGGTTTGAGATGTCGTCCATTCCCTGCGAGTCAAACGACCACACGCCTTCGCCGTCGCGAAGCGTGTCGACGAACCCATAGTTGGGCAGGTGCCGGTCGATAGCGAGCTGACCGCCGCCGTAGCGCGACTCGGTTGGAGGAGTGTTGACGAGCCGGGGAGGCATCAGCGGGAACAATGCGAATCCAATGAGCGCCACGACCGTGGTAGCTACCAAGGTGGTGCGCCACCGTGCGAACACATGATGCCGGCGAACGAACAACCACATCATCACGCTGAGGGTGACCACAAAGTGTGCGGTGCCGTAGAAAATGTTGAAGAAGGCGATGAATGGCGTGTCGAGGAACCAACGCTGGATCGTTGCTTCGTGAAAAAGGCCAAGGGTCTTTTCGAGGTCGATCACTCGTACCGCATTGTTGAACGCATGCAGCGGAGCATCGTCGCCATGGAGGTTTGCCGACCCGAACCGATTGCGCACGAGTCCGTAGACCACATAGACAACGGCAAGCACGATTGCTTCACGTAACCAAGGCAGTCGGGTGCGCGTCTGTGGTTGAGCGACCTCGGCTTGCACAGACATAAAAGACAACCCTAGTCGCTCAAGATCGTGGTCGTAGCTCCGCGATGGCGTAGTGGCCTACTCGGTGCAGTTGAGCGCCGTCCATAACGCTTCGGGAACTCCGCCATCGGCGCAGACGCCGGCCGTTCCGAGGTTTACTGTTTTCCACCCTTGCGCGGTTCGCTGAGCTACTGCGAAATAGCCGTCGAACTGCGTTGGGTCGTCGGCTTTGCCGACCCACGATGCCCAGTCGCCTTCGCAACGCAGATCAATGTCGGTGATCCCGGCTGGGGGAGGGCCGGTCTGGGCGTGGATGGCCTCGAATGTGCACGGCGCAGTAGATGGATCAACAGCGCCGGGTGTGGACACCGATGGCTCGGTGCTCCCGATCTGGTTCGACGGCGGAACGGTGCCGAGGCCTCCGGCGCCTGCTGGCGGCTGCGCCAACGAATCGGCGGTATCGGGCGCAACGATAGTTTCGGTTGCTGCGATGGATTCAAGTGGCGCCACGACCTTGCTGTCGCTGCCGCATGCTGTGCCCGCAACGAGGGCAAGGGCAACGAGAAATCCGTTTCGAATGGGGCTACTCACGTGTCCTCCTCGATGGACGGGCGGATACCACTACCAACCTTGCGGACCTTACCGCTCGCCATCAGGTGGCGAGGGTCATGCCCGTAGGCTGGGCGAGTGATTGAACACGAAGTACTTGAGCGCGTCTTGGCAACTGCCTTGCGCAAGGGCGGCGACTTTGCCGAGGTCTACGCCGAAGATAAGTCGTCTACGTCGGCGGGGCTCGACGACGGGCGCGTCGAGCAAGTGTCCAGCGGGCGCGATCGCGGCGCTGGCATCCGTGTCGTCGTGGGCGAAACCACCGGGTTCGCGTACACGGCCGATCTGTCCGAGGCCGGCCTGCGCGCCGCAGCCGAGGCCGCTAGTGCGGTTGCCTCGCAGGGCGGCGCAGGCACTCGTGTCGTGTCACTCACTCGCTCGCCAGCACACGTGGTGAATCGCATCGAGATCTATCCCGACACGGTTGGCAAGGCTGCCAAGGTGTCGTTGTTGCAGCGGGTCGACGAAGCCGCTCGCTCGATGGGCGGCGCGATCGGCCAGGTGTCGGCGGGTTACGCCGATAGTCGTAAGCGCATCATCGTCGCGAACAGCGATGGTTTGCTGGCTGAAGACGAACAGGTTCGCCACATCCTGCGCATCAGCGTGGTGGCCAATGGCGATGCCGGCATGCAAACCGGTTTCGAGTCATTGGGTCACACCATTGGCTTCGAACTGTTCGATCAGCACGATGTCGAAGAACTGGCTCGTACCGCGGCACGTCAGGCCATCACCAAGCTGCGTGCCCGCCCTGCGCCAAGCGGTGCGATTCCTGTCGTCATCAAAGCCGGTAGCGGTGGAGTGTTGTTTCACGAAGCGTGCGGCCACGGCCTCGAGGCAGACCTCGTGAGCAAGGGCGCCAGCGTGTACCGCGGCAAGGTGGGCGAACTCGTTGCGTCTCCCTTAGTCACCTTGGTCGACGACGGCACGATGGCCGGCGAGTGGGGTGCCATTGGCATCGACGACGAAGGCCATCCGAGCCAGCACAACGTGCTCATCCAAGATGGGGTGCTCACCGATTACATGTGGGATCACCTTCGAGCCCGCAAAGAGGGCCACGCCCACTCGGGCAACGGCCGCCGACAGAGCTACATGCATCTCCCAATGGTGCGCATGACCAACACCTATGTGCTCAACGGCACCGAGAACGCCGAAGACATCATTCGCGATACGCCCTACGGCGTGTACGTCGCCAAGCTTGGCGGTGGCAGTGTGAACACCGCTTCAGGCGATTTCGTGTTCGGCATGACCGAGGCATATCTCATCGAAAACGGTGAGCTCACCGATCCGCTCCGCGAGGGCAACCTCATTGGAAATGGCCCGCAGGTGTTGCGCGATATCGATGCGTTGGCCAACGACTTCGCGATGGGCAACCCAGGCACGTGCGGCAAAGATGGTCAAGGCGTGCCGGTGGGCGATGGCCAGCCAACCTTGCGGGTGAAGTCGATGACCATTGGCGGTACAGCCGCATGAGCTCCGGTTCTTCGCAGCTACAAGACATCGCCGATCGCGTCATCGCTCAGGCCGCTCGAGGCGAGCAGGTCGAGGCGTATGTCGCTCGCGGTGTCGAGACCGACATTCGTATTTACGAAGGCGAGGTCGAGCACTTCGTGAGCGCGCAGAGCGAGGGCATCGGGATTCGCGTTATTAAAGATGGTCGCACTGGGTTCGCCTATGCAGGCACGCTCGACGAGTCAGCTATTGCTTCGGTGCTGGCGCAGGCACGCGACAACGTGGCGTTCGGTACGCCCGACGAATGGGCCGGCCTCGCCGAACCCGATGGCGTTGCCGTAGTTCCGCAAGAACTGTGGAACGAGGCCCTGGCTGCGTATCCAACAGCCGACAAGATCGCGCTCGCCAAAGAACTCGAACGACTTACCGCCGCCTCCGATCCGCGAGTGCGTGTCGACGATGCCAACTACAGCGATGGCGCTGGCGAGACGGCCGTTGCAACCACCACAGGGATCAGGGTCAATGGTCGCGAGAATGCGTGCTACGTATCGGTCAGCACGCTTGCCGACGACGGCGACGAGACCCAAACCGGTTTCGGTTTCAGCGTCGGGCGTTCGCCGCACGAGTTCGATCTTGCCAAGGCAGCGCGTGAGGCAGCCGATCGCGCCACCCGCTTACTTGGCGCTATCAAGCCGCCGTCAAAGCGCGTCACGGTTGTGCTCGATCCGTATGTGACAGCGCAGTTTCTTGGGGTCATCAGCAGCGCACTCAACGGCGAAAACGTGATCAAGGGTCGCAGCTTGTTCGCGAACCGTGTTGGCGAATCCGTTGCCTCGCCGCTGTTCACCCTTATCGATGACCCCACCAACTCCAAGGCCTATACCGCTACCGACATCGATGGCGAAGGCTTGGCCGCGCGCCGCAACTCGCTCATCGAGGCCGGCGTGCTGCAGGGCTTCGTGCATTCGTCATATAGCGCTCGGCGCGCCGGGACAGTCAGCACCGGTAACTCGGTTCGTGGCGGCTTCAAAGGCACGCCCGGCGTCGGTTGCCTGGCCATGCAGCTCAAGCCGGGCTTGCGTACACAGGCCGATCTTGTGGCCGATGTCGAAGATGGCGTGCTCATCCAGATGGTGCAGGGATTGCACAGCGGCGTGAACCCCATCAGCGGCGACTTCTCTACCGGCGCCTCCGGTCTGTTGATCTCAAAGGGTCAGCTAGGTGCACCGGTGCGCGAGTTCACTATTGCGTCCACGTTGCAGCGCATGTTGCACGACATTGTCGAAGTGGGTGGCGATGTCGATTGGTTGCCCTCGATGGCCGCTGGCGTCAGCTTGGTCATTGCCGACGTCACGATGAGCGGCGCATAAGTGCCAATCCCATCGGCTGCAGCAATCGAGCGGCACCCACATCTCGCAGAACCTTTGCGAGACGGATGGGTGCGCGTCGATTTGCACAGCCACACAATGTGGAGCGGAGACTCCACTACTACCCCCGACGAGTTACTTGAGGCGGTGGTCGCCAGCGGTATCGACGTGCTGTGCATCACCGATCACAACGCAATACGTGGAGCGCTTGAGGTTGCGGCCAACTTGCCGTGCCGGGTCATCGTGGGCGAAGAACTCAAGACTCACGCGGGCGAAATCATCGGGCTGTTCCTCAACGAACGAGTACCTATTGGTGTTCAACCGCGCGAAGCAGCGCGGCTTATTCGCGAGCAAGGCGGCTTGGTCTATATCCCGCACCCGTTCGATCCCATGCGTCGCAACCTTGACGAGTCCGCGATGCGCGACCTTGCCAACGACGGGCTCATCGATGCCATCGAGGTACTGAACGCGAAGACCTCGCTCAAGTCGCTCAACGTCAAGGCAGCGGCCTTCGCCGAAGAATTCGATCTCGCCGGCGGCGCAGGCAGCGATGCCCACGTGCCGCTCGCGCTCGGCGCTGCGTATGTCGAGATGCCCGACTTCGATGGCCCCGCCGACTTCTTGGCCAAGTTACGTGTGGCCCGCGTGGTCGGCCATCACTGGGATCAGCATCGGCCATGGTCACCACGTGTGGTGCCGAGCACCAGCATCCACTAGACAGTTGCCGTGCCAATTCTTCACGCCATCGTGCTCGGCCTTGTGCAAGGACTCTCAGAGTTCTTGCCGATCTCGTCGAGCGGCCACCTGTTGCTTGTGCCGTGGCTGTTCGGTTGGCACGACTTTTCGAGTCTCTCTGTCGAGAAGGCATTCGACGTCTCGCTACACATGGGCACATTGGTTGCGGCGTTGCTGTACTTCCGCCGAGATGTGACGACCTATGTACGCGAGGGTGTGCGCCTTGTGGTGAAACGAGAACGGCCCGCGAACGCCGAGGGTCGCCTCGCATGGCTGTTGGTGTTGTCGGCTCTGCCCGGCGCAGCGGTTGGCGCGTTGTTCGAAAAGAGCATCGACGAGAAGTTGGGCAAGCCGGCGCTCATCGCCGTAAGCCTCATTGTGTTTGGGCTCTTGTTGGCCTACATCGATCGCCGCGTGGGTGAGCGAAAGATTGAGCAGTACACGAAGCGCGATGCGATCATCGTGGGTGCGGCTCAGGTGCTCGCCCTCAATCCCGGCACCTCGCGATCGGGTATCACCATGACCGCCGGCAGGTTCTTGGGTTTCAACCGCGACACGGCCGCTCGAGTGAGCTTCTTGATGAGCTTGCCCATCACGGGTGGAGCTGTTGCGTATAAGGGCCTCAAATTGCTCAAAGATGGTGTGCCGTCGGGACTCGGCGTCGCCATGGCGGTTGGTGTTCTCACCAGTGGGTTAGCGGGCTGGATCGCTGTGTGGGGCACGCTGAAGTGGGTGCGCACGCGCAGCTTCACGCCCTTTGTGGTGTATCGCCTTGCGCTTGGCGTGACGGTCTTGGTCATCGTCGCTGCGGGTTGGCGCTGAGCGCCACTGTAGCGATGTGCTGATTTGCGGCATCGGCCACGGGTCCGGCTGCATCTGAAGGCACGCCCACCACAACGCCGCGTTCGACCACCTCGATAACGATGGCGTCGGCAGCAATGATCTGGCCGCCTGCGAGTACCACAGCGCTGTCGCCGATCGAGAACATCGGGCTGTTGTCGGAGTCAACCAACAGCGCGAGCCAGTTGTCGGGAAGCACGGCGAGGGGTCCGTCGCCCGGCCCAACGTCGAGGCCGACCAGCACCTCGCCAACCGCTATTCGCTGTCGTGCCGTAGCGCCTCGCGGCAAGGCGTCGAGGGCCGACGGGGGTTTCAGCGCGATGGGAATGTCGCGTAACGCAACGGCGCTCGCAAGCAATTCGCCTGGCTCGACACGCTGGGTGGCGACCAGCACCGCGGCTGAGCGACCCCACGATTCGCGTACGTGTTGACCGCCTGCAAGCGCCGAGTTGATCGACATCGCAACCCACAGTGAGAACGTTGCAACGCACGCCCAGTAGGCAAACGGGTGGCGGGCAAACACAATTCGTATACGCAAAGTCCAGCGCATGAAGCCTCCTCGGGCGCGTCAAGAACGGCGGGAGAAGACAACGAGATGGTAGCGCCGCCGAGCCTGACGGCGGCAGGGGGATTAGCTGGTCGAAGACGCCGACGAGCTGCTTGCCGGAGCGCTTGCTGGTGCAGCAGCAGCGGGTGCCGGCGTGCTTGCTGAGCTGGAGCTCGAGTCGCTGGATGACGAGCTTGAGCTGCCGGAGTCGTTTGAACTCGAGGTAGCGGTGCTTGAGCTCGACGAAGAACTGGAGCCCGAGCCGCCGCGGCTATCGGTCTTATAGAACCCGCCGCCTTTGAAGGTGACGCCCACGGGCAAGAAGACCTTCTTCACGGGCATTTGCTGGCCGGTGGCCGGGTGCGTGGCCTCGGTGAGCGCATCGTCGGTAAACGCTTGCTGCACTTCGATGGTCTCGCCAGTGTCGATGAATTTGTAGACGTAGGTTGGCATACCGGGTCTCCGAAACCTTTTGGCAGTCGACAGTAACGAGTGCCAGCGTACCGGCTTTGTAGGCTCACCCCCCATGCGAGTGACTACGGCCGTCATCCCAGCAGCCGGACTCGGTACCCGTTTCCTGCCAGCCACCAAAGCAGTGCCCAAAGAACTGCTGCCCATCATCGATGTGCCCGCCCTGCAACTCATCATCGATGAGGCCATCGGCGCCGGCATTGAGCACATCGTCATCGTGAACAGCCGTAACAAGCCAGCCATCGAGGCGTACTTTGCCGATGCCCCCGAGATCATCGAGAAGTTGATCGCCAGCGGCCGTCCCGAAATGGCCGAACGCATGCGGGCGCTTGGGCGCGACGTGCGTGTGAGCTTCGCCTACCAGCATGCAGCGCTCGGCCTTGGCCACGCCGTTGGGTGCGCCCGCGACGTGGTTGGCCACGAACCATTCGCCGTCATGCTGCCCGACGAACTGATGGGCTCCAGCGAACTGCTCAGCGCAATGTGCGACGTGTGCGTGTCGTCGGGTGGCAGCGTTGTGGGCCTCAAGCGAGTTCCCAGAGATGAAGTTGGCGCCTATGGAGTCATTGATCCCATCGGCGAAATCAATGCCGATGGCGTCGTGGCTGTCCGCGACCTTGTCGAGAAGCCAGCGGTTGCCGACGCACCGAGCGACCTCATCATCATTGGTCGTTATGTGCTGACCCCCGATGTGTTCACTGCCATCGAGCATCTCAAGCCGGGCGCCGGTGGCGAGTTGCAACTCACCGATGCGCTGCGAGTGCAGGCCAGCAGCGGCCCCTTCCATGGCGTGTTGCGAGATGTGCGCCGCTACGACACGGGTAATCCGGTTGGCTGGCTCAGCGCCGTGGTCGAACTAGCGCTCGACCACCCGCAATACGGCACGGCGTTTCGCGCCGAACTGCGCCGGGTGATTGGCGAGCCGACGCTCTAATCCACGCGTCGAAATAGTGAGGGGTAGTCGATCACGAGACCGAATTCGTCGACATCGAACTCGATCGATTCTCCGGTAGCCATCTGCTCAAGCTTCCACCGATGCGTGTCGAGTCGGCTGTATCGCTGTGTCACGGGCTGGATGTCGAGCGTTTCAACGTCGACGGTGGCCACGATGATTTCGGCGGCGTCGCCCACGTGTAGGGCAAGGCGGCGGATAGCGATGGTGTTGGTAAACGGGGTGCATGCCAACGAGATGTCGACGCAGCCATCGAGCTCGGGCCGGTGGGCGCCATTCATTTCTCCCCAGCGACCACCACCGTCGTTGCCGATCCACAGATCGGGCTCGTCCATGTCGCGGAACAACAAGAACTGACGCACTTGCCAGCTGGCCGAAAGGCGCATGACGTATTGAACGTTGTGGCTCTGCACGATGCCCGAGGCAGTCCACGCTTCGTTGTCCCAACTGAGCGTGAGGTGTTCCTCGTTCGAACTGGGGTCGCCGTTCGAGCCGGGTCGGGCGTCAGAGTCTGCGGTGGTTTCTGCAGGGTGCCACGCGGTCCAGCGGGCGCTGTGGCCATCGGCCGAGAAGGCGCGGTACGAAGTGGGATGATCACTCACCCCTGCAGTCTGGCGGCGCCGAAGCACTACCGTGCATGGCCATGGCTACGGGTCTGATTCCCATCGAAGATGCACGCCAAATCGTGCTGTCGCAGTGCTCGGTCTTGAGCGTTGTTGCGGCCGACATCGCCGACGCCGTCGGCTGTGTGTTGGCGTGCGAAGTTGTTGCTCAAGAAGACGTGCCGCCGTTTGCGAACAGTGCTGTCGACGGGTACGCCGTCATCGCGGCCGACCTCGTCAACGTTCCGTGCGATCTTCCTGTGGTCGGCGAAATAGCAGCCGGTGCAGCGCCCGATCGGGTGTTGGGTCGTGGCGAAGCGATTCGCATCATGACCGGCGCTCCCGTGCCGCAGGGCGCCGATGCCATTGTGATGGTCGAGAACACCGAGCGGCTCAACGATGGGCTGGTCGTGCGCATCAACGCCACAGCTACTTCGGGTCAGGCCATCCGCGATGCAGGTGACGACATCAAAGATGGCACCACGGTCTTTGGCCCGGGCACCATCATCCGTCCCGCTGTGGCGGGCGTGCTTGCCAGCGTGAACGCTCGCTCCGTCGACATCGTGCCGCGTGCTCGGGTTGCGGTGCTCTCCACTGGCGACGAACTCATCGACGATGGAAGTCCGCTTGCGTTGGGTCAGATTCGCGAGAGCAACAAGACAATGCTCGTCGGCATGGTCGCCGAGTCTGGAGCAATAGCAGTCGACTTCGGCATTGTGCGCGACGACGAACAGGCGCTTGAAGCAACACTTCGACACGCTGCCGATACGTGCGACGCGGTGGTCACCAGTGGCGGTGTCAGCATGGGCGACTACGACGTCGTGAAGGCCGTGCTGTCGCGCATCGCCGATATGCGCTGGATGCAGATCGCGATCAAGCCCGCCAAGCCGTTTGCATTCGGGTTGCTCACCAACTCCAGCGGTCGCGCTGTGCCGGTGTTCGGCTTGCCTGGCAACCCGGTCTCGTCGCTGGTCAGCTTCGAACTCTTGGCCCGCCCAGCACTGCGGTTGATGATGGGCCACTCCGAGCCGTTACTTCGCCCGTGCATCACGGCCATTGCCGACACAACCTTGCGTCGTAATCCCGATGGCAAGGTGCATTACCAACGCGTGCACGGCCATTTTGGCCCTGACGGTCGCTATCACGTGTCGGCTGGTGGCCCGCAAGGCAGCCACCAACTTGCAGCCACCGCACTGGCCAACGCCTTGGCTGAGATTCCTGACGGCAATAGCGTTGCCGTTGGCGATGAGGTCACCGTGTACGTGCTGGCTTTCTAACGGGCGCTTTGTAGGCGACTCGGTCTAACCTGTGCCGATGGATCTCGTAGACCCGTTCGGGCGAACAATTCGTGATCTGCGCATCTCGGTCACTGACCGATGCAACTTCCGCTGCACCTATTGCATGCCCGAAGAAGGCATGAAATGGTTGCCGCGTAGTGAGGTACTCACGTTCGAAGAGATCGAGCGGCTCGCGGCGATTTTTGTTGAGCGCTTCGAGGTCGACGGCCTGCGCCTCACGGGTGGCGAGCCCACGGTTCGCGCGCACATGCCGGTGCTGGTCGCCAAGCTCGCCGCATTGCGGGTGCCGGCGTCATCGTCGTCGCCTCTTGCGGGCCGCAAGCCCGACTTGTCACTCACCACCAACGGCGCCACATTTCGGTTGGTGGCCCACGAACTGCGTGACGCTGGCCTCGATCGCGTGAACATCAGCCTCGATACGTTGCAGCCCGATCGCTTCTTGCAGATGACCCGTCGCGACGAACTCGTGCGTGTGCTCGACGGCATCGAGGCCGCAAAAGAAGCTGGCTTCAATCCCGTGAAGATCAACGCTGTTGTCGAGCGTGGTGTCAACGACGACGAGATTGTTGCATTGGCAACATTCGGCCGCGAGCGCAATGTCGAGGTTCGCTTTATCGAGTTCATGCCGCTCGATGCGTCGGGTCATTGGATGAACGACAAGGTCGTGAGCCAAGACGAAATCGTGGCTGCGATCAACGCGGTCTACCCACTCGAGCAAGTTGCGGCACGCGGTTCCGCTCCAGCCGATCGTTGGCGCTACACCGACGGCGCCGGCATGATCGGCGTCATCCCCACCATCACCAAGCCGTTCTGCGGCGACTGCGATCGCGTGCGGCTCACCGCCGAGGGTCAGTTCAGAACCTGCCTCTTTGCAACCACCGAGTTCGACTTGCTCAAAATGATGCGCGGCGGCGCCTCCGACGACGATCTTGCAGCCGAGATTCAGCGGGCCGTTGGCACGAAGTGGGCAGGCCATCAGATCAACCAGGTCAACTTCATTCGCCCCGCTCGCTCAATGAGCCAAATCGGCGGCTAACCAGTTACGTCGGCCGCTCCGGTGCCGCGGTCGCTCGTGCGCCGCACCAACTCACTACGCTCAGTACTCACATGTCTGATCTGCAGTTCACCCATCTTGATCCCCTTGGCCGCGCACGGATGGTCGACGTCACTCCGAAAGAACCAACGCATCGACGCGCCGTTGCGCGTTGCGTGGTGAAGATGCGTCCCGAGACAACTGCTGCCATCGCCAACCGCGAGGTCAACAAGGGCGATGTGCTCGCAGTGGCCCGCATCGCTGGCATCCAAGCTGCGAAGCGAACCTCCGACATGATTCCGCTCTGTCATCCGCTGCTCGTGGGCTCGGTGCATATCAACTTCGAAATCGGAGACGATCAGATTTTGATCGAGGCTCAGGTCGATACGGTCGATCGCACCGGTGTCGAGATGGAAGCCCTGCACGCCTGTTCTGTGGCGGCGCTCACGGTGTACGACATGTGTAAGTCGGCCGATCGCGGCATGGTCATCGGCAACCTTGCCCTGTGGGAAAAGACAGGTGGCCGCTCGGGTGTGTACCGGCGCGAAGACGAAGCCACAGCAGATGTGACAGAAGTCGTCACGAAAGTCTCGGAATCGTAAAGAAGTTACAAACCTGTTACCATGGCTTCAATGTCCATAGCCTGTCGAGAAGCACACGGTGCAAACACTTCTCATGACGAATCCAAACTCTCCCCGAACGGACGGTGAACAATGACTCAAATCGTCTTCCTCGCCGTCGCGGCCGCATGGGCTGCTGTTCTGCTCCCGCCGGTATTGCGTAGTCGCAACGAGAACCGCCCTGGTTCTTCGGTCTCCGACTTCAACCGGCAACTCTCAAGCCTGCAGCGTTCGGTGCCCACACGGGGCATGGCGCCAATGCGATCGATGGCTCGCCCTCTCGCACAGTCGCCGCTCGCTCGGCCGGCCGCATCGGGTCGTCCCGGTCAGGTCCACCGCCCGCAGCCGCACACCGCTACGCACAGCCGTGAGCACCTCAACGCAACAACATTGCAGCGTCGCAGTCACCTTGAGCCAATGATCACTGGCTCGGCTGGCCATCAGCATCGTCAGTCGTCGGTCGCTCGCACGCTCACGCCTCGCCAAGAGGTTCGTCAGCGCCGCACCAATGTTCTGTTTGGGCTTGTTGCTTCGTTTGCTCTGTCTACGTTCCTTGCTGCAACCACCCACGCGCAGACGATGGTGTACCTCGTTGCAATCACGTTCTTGTCGTTGTGCGGTTACTGCTACAAACTGGTCCAGCTCAAGCAGTACGAGCAGCACAGCCAGTACTCAGACAACTCTTGGTTCCGCGCTGCGTAATTTGTTGGTCAGCCAATTCTGGCTTTCTGATTTACTGCCGCCACCGCTAGGCTTTCGACGCATTCCACGGGGCTGTAGCTCAGTTGGCAGAGCGCTTCGTTCGCAATGAAGAGGTCAGGGGTTCGATTCCCCTCAGCTCCACCCGTGAAATGTGAAGAGCCGGTGTCTCCATCAGGAGCACCGGCTCTTTGCATGTCAGCGTCGGTTGGGTCATGCGCCGGTGGGCACTCATCTAGGGCGATCGCAGCGACGCGCAGTAGAGTCGGCCGGATGGGGAATCGGCGTACTGCACTGGTGTGTTTGGCAATCTCGGCGTCGTTGTTGGCGGCGTGCGCGAGTGCGAGTGGCAGTAGTACGTCGGGCAGCAGTGTGCCCG
>JBAXER010000002.1:0-82121 GCA_037140375.1 Actinomycetota bacterium | reverse complement strand
GTGAGGGTGGTCGTACTGTTGGCGCCGGCCGCGTCGTCAAGATCCTGAAGTAAGCTGAAACAACATGGCACAGAGCATCCGCATTCGTATCAAAGCGTTCGATCACGAGATCATTGATCAGTCGACCAAGAAGATCGTCGAGACGGTCACCCGTACCTCAGCGACCATTCGTGGCCCGATTCCATTGCCCACCGACAAGCACCGCTACACGGTGATTCGCGGACCGCACATTGACAAGGACTCACGTGAGCACTTCGAAATGCGCATCCACAAGCGTCTGATCGACATCATCGATCCAAACCCAAAGACCATCGACAGCCTGCAGCGCATCGAGTTGCCTGCTGGCGTCGACATCGAAATCAAGATCCAGGGCAGCTGAACAAGCTCGTCTGATCTGTAGAACTGAACAAAGGGCGGTCCTTCGGGGCCGCCCTTCGTCGTTCTCATTTCGTGAGAATTCGGTAAATTTGGGCGCGCTGCGCTTCCGAACAAGCAGCGAGTCGGATAAACACGAACCATGACTCAACCAGTTGATTCGTTCAGTTCAGAGCCATCAGCCCCAGCGCCATCAGCGTCAGCGCCGTGGCCCTCGCCGTCTGTGGTCGTTGATTCCCCTGCACCGAGTCGCCGCGCTCCCGGCGACCGCCGAATGGCCAAAGTCGCCGTGGCGGTGATGCTCATTGCAGGCGTCGTGGTAGCCGTCGCTCGTGTAATCGGCGGCTCGCCAGATTCCGATCAACACGTGCAGCCGTCGTCGGTGGCTCCAGTGACCATCGAAGGCGCCCGTCCGGCAGAGCTTGGTAAGAGCATTGATGTCGCTCATGTCGTGTCGATTATCGGCCCATCGGTTGTCAAAGTATCGGTAGATGTCGATGGCCCATCGGGCTCTGGCGAGGGCGTCGGAACGGGTGTGGTGATCTCGGCCGATGGCGAGATCGTGACAAATGCTCACGTCGTTGTCGATGCCGTTGCCGTACGAGTTCTTCTGCCCGGCACTACCGAGCCGATCTCAGCCGAGGTAGTTGGCACCGATGTTGGCAACGATCTTGCGTTGCTGAGGGTGAAGAGCTCGGCTCTCACGGTTTCGCAGTTTGCGGCAACCGACAGCGTTCGGGTGGGAGATCAAGTGGTGGCGATGGGCTTCGCGCTCGGCCTGCCTGGTGAGGCGTCGGTGACCTCGGGCATTATCTCGGCGTTGAGTCGCACGATGATCACCGAAACCGGAGCGCTCAACGGACTGTTGCAAACTGACGCAGCAATCTCGTCGGGGAACTCGGGTGGTCCACTTGTGAACGCGGCCGGTCAGGTGATCGGAATCAACACGGCGGTCGCCCGAAGCAGTGCAGCCAACATTGCGAGCAACATTGGCTTTTCGATCTCGATGAAAGAGATTCAAAAGGTGGTCGCTCAGTTGCGTGAGGCAGGCAATGGTGCAGCCCGCGTCGAGGGTTACCTCGGCGTGTCGGTCGAAGATCGCTCCGACGGCGGTCGCGGCGCTGTGGTTGCTCGCATCAAGCCCGGATCACCAGCAGCCGAGTTGGGCCTTCAAGACGGAGACATTGTGCGCAGAGTGAACGGTGATGTGATCGACGGCCAGGCCGGGCTGATCGCCTCGATTCGCGATTTGTCGCCCGGCGACACCGTCACCATTGAGTATGGGCGCGGCGACAAGGCGTTCACGGGCACGACCAAAGTGGTCGCTCGTCCCACGGACTAGGGAGCATTTGTGTGCCGCCGCAGTGACATTGTTTCGTCAGGGTCGATCAACTCAGCCGTTTGAACCGCTAGAACTACCTGATGTCGATGCTGCCTCCGCCTCAGGTTGGAGACCGGCCGATGTCTGCCTCGTTGCCTCCGCCTCAGGTGCCTACAACCACGGCGGCGCCGAGTGTTTGGAAGCGGCCCGTGCGCCGCACCCGTTTGGTGTGGATTGGTGCGGTTCTCTGCGCCGTGTGGACATCGGGGTTGCTCGGTGTGTACGTGGGTGCTCGAATTGAGCAGCAAAAAACGCCGGAGGCCTTCCGTAACTCGACCGAATCGGTCGTGCTTGGCAAGCCCCGTAGCGGTGCCTTCGAACAACGCCTCGATGTTGCGGCGGTGACTTCAACCTTGCGCCCCAGCATTGTGAGTGTCTCCACCGATGTCAGCGACGGTGGCCAAACAGGCGAAGGCGTGGGTACGGGCATCGTGCTCACATCTGATGGGCAGATCTTGACAAATGCGCACGTAGTCGCCGGAGCTACTCAGGTGAGGGTTCGACTTGCAGGTGAAGGCAATCCACGTTCAGCAAAAATCTTGGCGACCGATCCTGGGCATGACCTTGCGCTGCTGGCTGTTGATGTCACCGGACTCATTCCTGCAACGCTGGCCGATCCCGACAATGTGCGTGTCGGCGACGAAGTGCTTGCTATCGGATATGCACTCGATCTTGACGGAGAGGCCAGCGTCACGCTCGGAATCGTGAGCGCTCTGGATCGCACCATTCGTATTGATGCGGGCGCGCTTGACGGATTGATCCAGACCGATGCAGCGATCTCGTCGGGTAACTCGGGTGGGCCGCTCGTGAATGCTGCTGGAGAAGTAGTTGGGGTGAACACGGCTGTCGCTCGCAGCGATGCAAGCAACACCGCCACCAGCATCGGCTTTTCAATCTCGATGGCGCAGGCAATTCCGGAGATTGAGGTGTTGCGCGCGCAGGCAAACGGCACGCAGCGCAACGAGGGGTACATCGGTATCGGCCTGACCGAACGGTCCGACGGTGGCAAGGGAGCAGTGGTCGCAAGCGTGATCGCAGGTCTTCCCGCAGATAAAGCCGGGATTGTTGAACTCGACGTGATCGTCGCGATTGATGGTCAGCAAATCAACGGCGGAGCCGGGGTCATCGCTGCTGTTCGCGCTCACCAACCCGGTGACCAGATTTCAGTGGTTGTCGAGCGTGGCCGGGTCGAGAAGACCTATCTGGTCGACGTCATCGAGCGGCCCGCCGACGTGGGTTAGTCAGTGCGCTGGCGGTGGGGCGGTGGAAGCGATGAGCGGAAAGCGCCAATCGTCGAGGGGTTCACCAAGCACGAGCTTGTGCTGCGCGAACGGCGGTGAATGAAGCCACGGTCGTAGGGCGTACACGGCGTCGTCCCCGAGGTATCGCAGGCTCACGGCGCGCCGACGATGCGGAGTCAGCCCGGCCGTACCCGGCGCTGCGTGCAGTGTTCGAAAATGAAAGGCCAAGACGTCGCCGGGTTCAATGTCGAATGACACGATCTCGTGCTCGTCGCGGTTCGCCTCGATGTCGGGCACCAGTTCGAATCCGTTCTCGGCAGCGGCATACGCAACCGAGTCGGCAAACCGGCGAGGTACGAAACGGCGGCCCCACAGGTGCGACCCCACAACGAACTCAACTCCGGCAGCCTTGGGCACAGGGTCGAGCGAGATCCACAGGCTCACGTTCTGAGCGCCATCAACGCAGTAGTAGGGCTCGTCGTGATGCCACGGAGTGATCTCGGTTGTGGATGGCTCTTTCACTAAGACGTGCTCGTGAAAGAAACGGGCGGTCGTGCTGCGCATGAGTTGGCGGGCTGCGAACGGCAGCGACGAATCGAGAGCCGCGTGGCGATAGCCATCAATTCGGGGCCAGTTCACGTAGTCACCGAAGAACCGTCCGGTTGAACCAGATGGGGTGTAATCGGTTGCCCACTCGCCTGGCTCTGCAAGGTTCAGCTCAACGGCCCCGGCCAATTCATCGAGCACACCGCCGCTCACGAGATTGCGTAGCACCACCACACCATCGCGTTGGAACGTCTCGATGTCGTCCGGCTTCATCTGGGCATCGTAGATCGACCGGATCTGCGGAGGCACAGACGTCGTACAATCTCGCCCGTGGCTGAATCTGGAGCAACCGATTTCTCGAATGCGGCAGCGGTGTCAGCGCGCTGGGTCGAGTGGCGACGCAAGATCGACATCGGCGCGTACGACAGGCGCTTCGAGCAGATGGCCGCCGCCGGACACGATGTGCATGGCGAAGCCGATTTCATTGCGTCGTACGCGCAGGCGAGCGTGCTTGACGCCGGGTGCGGCACCGGGCGTATCGCCATCGAACTCGAGCGGCGCGGCTACGAAGTTGTTGGCGTCGATCTTGATGCCGACATGGTCAACGCCGCCCAGCGCAAACAACCACAGATGCAATGGCTCGTCGAGGATCTTGCGCGTATGCAGTTGCCGCGCCGTTTCACCACCATTGCGATGCCCGGCAACGTCATGATTTTTTGTGAGCCCAACGACCGTCGGCTCATTGTTCACAACATGGCTCAGCATCTTGAGCCCAACGGTGTGCTCATCGCCGGCTTTGCCCTCGAGCCCGGTGGCTACTCGTTGCAGCAGTGGGATGACGACTGCGCGGCCAGTGGGTTCGAGCTGAGCGAGCGATTCAGCACATGGGATCGCCAGCCCTTTGTCGGCCCCGGCGACTATCACGTGTCGGTGCATCGACGCTCCGATCGATTCACCGTGCACGATCTTGTGGCCGAGGCGCGTTCCTCGCTTGGGCGCGTGTCGCCAACCGATCTTCATCGCGAGCTTTCAAGCGAGGGCGAGCTCGTAGTGCTCGACACCCGCCAAAGCCGTGATCGCGAACGCGACGGCTACATCAACGGCAGCGTGCATGTCCCGTTGTCCGTGGTCGAGTGGCGCGTCGATCCCGCCAGCGGATACACCGAAGCGGGACTCAGTGGATTCGACCAACGAATCGTTCTGGTGTGCAACGACGGATACTCGTCGAGCCTCGCCGCCGCAACGCTGCAACGGCTTGGCTTCGGCCGCGCCACCGATTTGGTCGGCGGGTTCAATGCGTGGGTTCGCGCTGGGCTCCCAAGAGTCGGGGTCCCTGGCGCCCACTGATCCAGTGGTGAACCTGCGTGCATAGTCTGCGTGCATGCTCGAACTTGATGCTCATCTCGGTGGTCGCCGTCCGTTTGGATTGAACTATTGGCCACTGCCTGAGGACAAGCCAAACGTCGATGTGCAACGCGAATCGATTCGCTTGGTGTCGCCAGATGGTTCGCTGGTGCGTGGTGTGCTGTGGACTCCGCCGGTGGGCACGCCTTGGAAAACGGCAGTCATCCTGAGTCACCCCCGTGGTGACTTCAGCGTGCACTACGCCTGCCCGCTGTTAGCTGCAGCAGGCTATGCAGTTCTGGGCTTCGGCACTCGTTACATGAACAACGACACCGACTGTTTGCACGAGTCGTGCATCATCGACGTGCAGACAGCGCACGACGAAATGAAGCGACGCGGCGCCGAGGCAGTGGTGTTGCTCGGCAACTCTGGCGGCGGGTCGTTGATGGCGATGGCCCAGGCCCAACTTGGCATCGGCGATGGATGGATCGGAATGGCAGCGCACCCCGGCGAGGGGGTGTTCATGCTGCAGGTCATCGATCCCAGCGTGGCCGACGAGACCGATCCGTTCTCCACGATTCCCGAGCTCGACATGTACAACCCCGACAACGGCTGGCAGCCGTGGCCTGGTCGCTGCGAATACGACCCTGAGTGGCTCACCCGCTATCGAGCAGCGCAGGTGGCGCGCGTGGCGCGTATCGATGCCATCGCGAAGGCTTCCATCGCCGAGGCTGAGGCGGCGGGTCGACAGCTACGCACCATCGATAAGGGCGATGCCGCCGTGTGGCGCGAACAGCGTCGCCGAGCGGTATTCACCAAGTACCTCACGATTTATCGCACGCTCGCCGACCCGGCGTATCTCGACGTGTCCATCGATCCCGACGACAGGCCGGTGGGATCGCTGTTTGCCTTTCCCGACCCGCTTGATGCGAACTACGGCCGTGGCGGGCTTGCTCGAACGATGACTGCCCGGGGCTGGCTCAGCACATGGTCGGGATTGAGTAGCCACGCCAAGCTGGCCGACACGATGCCTCACGTAAAGGTGCCCACAATCTTGGTGCACCCCACAGCCGACACCGAGATTCGGTTGTGGCAAGCCAAAGAGATCGTCGATAACTCGGGTGCTGCCGACAAGACCTATGTCGAACTCAAGGGTGCGCCGCACTACCTCGAAGGCCATCGCCCTGAAGCGTTGGGCATCGTGGCCGAATGGCTGGGCAAGCGTTTCCCCTAAGGTGCGCTGATGAACGATGAACCGGTTCTGTTTGTTGTCGACGAGTCGGTGGCAGTAATTACCATCAATCGACCCGCGGCCCGCAACGCTGTAGACGGCCCAACGGCCGTGCTTCTGGCCGATGCGTTTCGGCGCTTTGAGGCCGATGATTCGTTGCTCGTTGCCGTACTCACCGGAGCGCATGGCACGTTCTGCGCTGGCGCCGACCTCAAGGGCATTTTCGATGGCCGGGGTAATCGGGTCGACCACGACATGTCAGTCGATGGTCCGATGGGGCCGTCGCGAATGCATTTGTCAAAGCCGGTTATCGCCGCTGTCGAGGGTCACGCAGTCGCTGGCGGCCTCGAGCTCGCAGCATGGTGTGATCTTCGTGTTGCCGCCACCGACGCAGTGTTCGGGGTCTTTTGCCGACGATGGGGTGTGCCGCTCGTTGATGGCGGCACCGTGCGCCTGGCTCGGTTGTTGGGCCACAGCCATGCCCTCGATCTGATTCTCACGGGTCGAGGTGTCAGCGGCGACGAAGCGCTGCGGATGGGCCTCGCGAATCGCCTCTGTGAGACCGGATCCGCGTTGACGCAAGCAATCGAGTTGGCGCGCCAGATCGGATCGTTTCCTCAGGTGTGTATGCGCGGAGATCGTCAAAGCTCGTACGACCAGTGGGATCTCTCGATCGATGACGCACTCGCCAATGAGACTCGAATCGGTCTCGACACCATCCGCAGCGGTGAGACCCTCGAGGGTGCGGGCCGGTTCTCTGCAGGTGAGGGACGTCACGGCTCAGGCGTATAGCTCAAGCCGTTAGTCGGGTGCGCAGGCGCCGATGTTGATTCCGATAGTCGGATCCACGAGCCGCGCTTGGTCGATCAATCGAGGCACAGGAGCCATGGTCGTGGCCCATGCGCGGTCGTCGGATTCGTCGCTTCGGGCGTACAGGACTCCCGCGGCCGTACCTTCGGGGCCGATGAGCACTGCCCCCGAGTCTCCTCGAGAAATCCCAGTGGCCACTTGGTAGCTCTCGCGTGTCACGGTGCGCTGCCCGTAAATATCGAGAATTCGAACCTGCACCGGTCGTGTGATCACGAATGGATGCACCACCGCTTTCGATTCACGAAAGACAATGGCAACGCCCGCACCAGTAGCCGCACCAACAGCGACGGGCAGCTCTGGCAATGCTGAGCCCGCAATCGCCAACAAGGCGAGGTCGTTGTTGGGGTCAAGTGCAACGAGATGCGCAAGGCGCGGTTGATCCCCGGGCGGATTGTTGGCTGGTTGCACCGTGATCGAACTGGCGCCGGCGACAACGTGGGCGGCCGTGAGCACGAATCCGCCCTCGATCACAGCGCCTGCACCGCGAATCGAGCCAGGTGCGCAGCCGGTTGCGCGGATGGCCACCGCGCTCGACAGGGCGATGTCGTCCAGGTCGGGCTGTGCGTCGTAGGATTCGTCGTCGACATCGTCGACGTCGCCGACGGATGCGCAACTGGCGAGCGCCAACATCGCAACAACTACGAGACGAAGACGCATGGAACCCTCAATTTGTTGCTGAATAGGCGCACAAATCCTCCGTCTTGCCGTGGTGACCGTAGCAAGTTGGGTGGTCAGAAGCGGCGGCAGCCCGGACCCTCGCGAAAAGGCGCGCATCCGTGTGGCATCTGAATAAACCGGGGGTAGCATTTCACACTCGTGTCAGAAGGGCTTTTCGCCTCGCTGATACACGATTTTGAAGTGATTGAACTGAAGTCCGTGTGCGCCGAGCAGATTCACTGCCCGGAACCGCACGGCGACAACCGAACTTGATGCTCCGTGGGCCGTGCCCTCGGAGCATTTGCGTGAAAGGCGCTCGGCCGCAAGGCATCACGAGCGAATACACGTTTCACACCAGTATCCGGGTAACCCCGGTCCGGACGAAAAGGCTGCCGCCATGGCACAACAAGCGATCGTCGGCGAAAAAGTCGGCATGACCCAGGTATGGGCCGAGGACAATCGAATTGTCCCGGTCACAGTCCTGCGCGTCGAGCCGGCTCGCGTGGTCCAAGTGAAGACCACCGAACGCGACGGCTATACGGCCCTTCAGGTTACGTATGGCCACAAGGACGCAAAAAAGCTCACCAAACCCGAAGCGGGTCACTTTGCAGCAGCTGGGGTAGCCCCTGGTCGTCGCCTCGTTGAACTGCGCCTCGAGTCAGTCGATGGGTTCTCCGTTGGTCAAGAGATCACGGTAGACACCCTGGTCAAGGGCCAAAAGGTCGATGTCACGGCTGTGAGCCGTGGTAAGGGCACCGCAGGCGTCATGAAGCGTCACAACTTCAAGGGCCAAGGCGCCAGCCACGGTAACCACAAGCATCACCGTGCACCGGGCTCAATCGGTTCGTGTAGCTACCCAGGTCGAGTGCTCAAGGGCCTCAAAATGGCTGGTCACATGGGCAACGAGCAGGTCACCACGATGAACCTCGAAATTGTCGAGGCCGATCTCGAGCGCGGTCTGCTGCTCATCAAGGGTTCAATTCCAGGCCCCAACGGTGGCGTTGTCATCGTCCGTAACGCAGTGAAGGGGAAGTGACCTCATGGCTTCCGTAGCACTCAAATCTGCCAAGGGCAGCGACGTCGGTAGCCTCGAGCTCGATGGCGCGATGTTCGGCATCCAGCCCAACGTGCCTGTCATGCACCAAGTGGTCACAGCTCAGCTGGCCCACCGTCGTGCCGGCACGCAGAGCACCAAGACCCGTGCCGAAGTCAGCGGCGGTGGCAAGAAGCCACTCAAGCAAAAGGGCACCGGTAGCGCACGTCAGGGTTCGACTCGTGCCCCACACTTCAGCGGTGGTGGCGTTGCGCTCGGTCCAAAGCCTCGTAAGTACAGCCAAAAGACACCAAAGAAGATGATCAAGCTTGCGCTGCGTTCGGCACTGTCCGACCGCGCCAACGAAGGCAAGATCATCGTTGTCGATTCGTGGGGCTTCGACGCCCCAAGCACCAAGTCAGCCTCAGCAGCGCTTGCAGCGCTCGGCATCAACGGCTCGGTCTTGATCGTGCACGGTCGCGAAGACATCAACGCAATCAAGAGCTTCCGCAACCTTCCTTCGGTGCAGCTGCTCGAAGTTGCCGAGCTCAATGCCTACGACATCTTGTGCAACGAGACCATCGTCTTCACCAAGGACAACCTTCCTGGTGAGGCTGGCGACGTGCAAGCACCTGCCAAGGCCGCCAAGAAGGCTCCGGCCAAGAAGGCAGCCCAGGCCGACGAGACCGCTGAAACGGAGCAGTCATGAAAGATCCCCGCGACATCATCTTGGCACCAGTGGTGTCTGAGAAGAGCTACGCACTCATCGAGCAGGGTGTCTACACCTTCAAGGTGCACCCATCGGCCAGCAAGCCAGAGATCCACGATGCAATCGAGGCAATCTGGGGCGTAAAGGTCGTCAAGGTCAACACGCTCAACCGTCTGGGCAAGGTCACCCGGGCGCGCAAGAGCAATCGCAACGGTAAGAAGCCTGACACCAAGCGGGCCATCGTCACCCTGGCAGCGGGCAACGACATCCCGCTGTTCGAGAACTGAGATCGCAATGGCTATTCGTTCACGTAAACCTACGAGCGCAGGTCGCCGCTTCCAGACATCGGCTGATTTCTCCGAAATCACCAAGTCGACTCCGGAAAAGACCCTCATCGCCACACGCGCCCGCACCGGCGGCCGCAACGTGTACGGTCGCAAGACTGCACGTCACCGCGGTGGCGGGCACAAGCGTCAGTACCGCATCATCGACTTCCGCCGCGTCAAGGATGGCGTTATCGCCAAGGTCGCGGCCATCGAATACGATCCAAACCGCACCTGCCGTATCGCTTTGCTGCACTACGCCGACGGCGAGAAGGCCTACATCTTGGCTCCCAAGGGGCTCAGCGTTGGCGATCACGTGCAAAGCGGTCAGGGCAGCGATGTCAAGCCAGGCAACGCAATGCCAATGCGCTTCATCCCAGTCGGTACCGTCATTCACAACGTCGAGTTGCGTCCAGGACAGGGCGGCAAGATGGGGCGTTCGGCCGGTATGGCCATTCAGCTCGTCGCCAAGGATGGCCGTTTCGCAACGGTTCGTCTGCCCAGCACCGAAATGCGCCGCGTGCTCATCGATTGTCGTGCAACTGTTGGCGAAGTCGGCAACAGCGAGCACGAACTGGTCACCATCGGCAAGGCCGGTCGTAACCGCTGGAAGGGCGTTCGCCCACAAACCCGCGGTGTGGCCATGAACCCAGTTGACCATCCACTTGGTGGTGGTGAGGGTCGTACTTCGGGCGGTCGCCCACCAGTGTCGCCTTGGGGTAAGCCAGAAGGTCGTACTCGCAACAAGAAGAAGGCGTCGCAGCAGCTCATCGTTCGCCGCCGCCGTACCAGCAAGGGTCGGAGGTAATCATGTCCCGCAGCCTGAAGAAGGGTCCATTCGTCGACGACCATCTGTTGAAGAAGGTCGACGCGATGAACGCGGCGAACGACAAGAAGGTCATCAAGACCTGGTCGCGCCGCAGCACCATCATCCCCGACATGGTCGGACACACGATTGCCGTTCACGACGGTCGCAAACACGTCCCCGTGTATGTCACCGAATCAATGGTTGGCCACAAGCTTGGTGAGTTCTCGCCGACGCGTACCTTCCGGTACCACGCTGGCCAAGAGAAGAACACGAAGGGTCGCCGATAATGACCGGTCCAAAGCTCAACGAAAAGAATTACATCGCTGGCTCAAAGGGCGGCACCAAGGCCTCAGCGCTGTACGTGCGTAGCTCTGCCAGCAAGGCACGCCTCGTGCTCAACATCATCCGCGGCCTCCCGGTCAAGCACGCAGACGAAGTGCTGCAGTTCACCGATAAGGGAATTGCAATCACTGTCCGCAAGGTGCTCGCTAGCGCGGTGGCAAACGCTCAGAACAACGACGGCCAGGATCCAGACGAGTTGTTCGTGCTGGCCTGTTTCGCCGATGAGGGCCCAACCCTTCGCCGCTTCGCAGCACGTGCTCGTGGCCGCGGTACCCGAATCAACAAGCGCACCTGCCACATCACCGTGATCGTTGCTCGTCTCAGTGACGACCGCATCGCAGTGTTGCAGGCCAAGGACGCCAACCGCACCGCCGCTGGCCGCCGTCGTGGCGCCGTCAGCAGCACTGCTGCCCGCCGTGATCGCGTCGAGCGCAGCCGTGAGCGTGCCCAGGGCCTCGCATCGGAGTCGACTGAAGTCGACGCTGCCGAGGTTCTCGACGAAGTCGATGCCGCCGAAGATTCGGCTGCTACCGATGAAGTAACTACCGACACCCTCGAAGCCGCCGCCGGCAACGAGGAAAGCGCCGGCGACGAGCCCGCAGCAGAAGAGAGCAACTGATGGGTCAAAAGATCAACCCATACGGCTTCCGTCTCGGCATTACCACCGACTGGAAGAGCCGTTGGTTCAGCGAGCGTGACTACAAGGAATACCTCACCGAGGATTGGAAAATCCGCCGTGCGATCATGACCAAGCTCGAGACGGCTGCAATTAGCCGCATCGAGATTGAGCGCACACGTGACAAGGTTCGCGTAGACATCCACACCGCACGTCCCGGCATTGTGATCGGTCGTCGTGGTGCCCAGGCCGACGAGCTTCGTTCGATGCTCACCGAGATCACCGGCAACCCAAAGGTGCAGCTCAACATCGTCGAGATTAAGTCTCCCGAGCTTGACGCAGCGCTCATTGCACAGGGTGTGGCCGACCAGTTGATCAACCGCATCGCCTTCCGCCGTGCCATGAAGCGTGCTGTGCAGAACGCACAAAAGGCTGGCGCTCTCGGAATCCGAGTGCAGTGTTCAGGTCGTTTGGGTGGCGCCGAAATGAGCCGCACCGAGTGGTATCGCGAAGGCCGAGTGCCATTGCACACCCTTCGTGCCGACATCGACTATGGCTTCCGTGAGGCCAAGACCACAAGCGGCCGCGTTGGCGTCAAGGTCTGGATTTACAAGGGCGACATCTTGCCCTACAAGCCACAGAATGACGAAAAGATCATCCGTGAAGCAGCGATGGCCGTTGGCGAAACATCAGGCGCACCCCGCAAGGTTGTGTCGTCTGCTGGTCGCAAGAAGGCCGACGAAGTCGCCGAGATCGAAGCAACTCCTTTGTTGAAGGAAGCTGATCCCGAGTTCGAGAAGTTGCTTGATGAAGAAGAGCAAATCGCCCGCCGTACAAACGCCGGGCACGAAGCACCGCACTTTCGTGGGGAGGACTGATTCCAGATGTTGATGCCCCGTAAAGTTAAACACCGCAAGCAGCACCGCGGCCGTATGACCGGTATGACCAAGGGAGCCTCGTCGCTCAGCTTCGGCGAGTACGGCATCCAGGCTCTTGAGCCATGTTGGCTCACCGCTCGTCAGATCGAAGCCGCTCGTATTGCCATGACTCGCGCTATCAAGCGTGGTGGCAAGGTCTGGATCAATGTGTTCCCAGACAAGCCAGTGACGAAGAAGCCGGCCGAGACCCGCATGGGTTCAGGTAAGGGCAACCCCGAGTTTTGGGTGGCCGTGGTTCGCCCAGGTCGCGTGTTGTTCGAACTGAGCTTCCCGAACGAAGAGCAGGCCCGCGCCGCTCTCGAAAAGGCAATTCAGAAGCTCCCCATCAAGGCTCGCGTGATTACACGCGACGAGGTGATCTGACATGGCTACATCGATTACAGAACTACGTGAGCTCGACTTGGCCGGTTTGGTCGAAGAGCTTCGCGCTACCAAGCAGGAGTCGTTGAACCTCCGATTCCGTAACGCGACGGGTCAGCTGGAAAACGTTGCGGAAATCCGCAAGGTTCGCCGTCATATCGCCCGTCTTAACACCCTCATCCGTCAGCGCGAAATTGCGTTGGCCGAGGCCGGGAAGTGAGTGCAGCTATGGCTGACGAAACAACAACAGATGCCGCTGGTGAAGAGCGCAATGCTCGCAAGGTGCGCGAAGGCGTGGTTGTGTCCAACAAGATGGACAAGACCGCGGTCATCGCAGTTATCGAGCGCGTTCGCCACCCGAAGTACGGCAAGTTCATGATGCGTACCAAGAAGTTGTACGCCCATGACGAGACCAATGACGTCAATATCGGCGACCGCGTTCGCTTGATGGAGACTCGCCCAATGAGCAAGAACAAGCGTTGGCGAGTCACAGAGGTTCTGGAGCGTGCCAAGTGATTCAGCAAGAGTCTCGCCTTCGCGTCGCTGACAACAGCGGCGGAAAAGAAGTGTTGTGCATCAAGGTGCTCGGTGGCACCCGTCGTCGCTATGCGTCGATCGGTGACATTTTTGTCGCCACCGTTAAAGATGCCATCCCAGGTGCTGGTGTCAAGAAGGGCGACGTCGTCAAGTGCGTCGTTGTCCGTGTCAAGAAGGAAAAGCGTCGTCCAGACGGCAGCTACATCCGCTTCGACGAAAATGCCGCAGTCATTATCAAAGACGACCTCACGCCGCGTGGAACGCGCATCTTTGGCCCAGTCGGCCGCGAGTTGCGCGACAAGAAGTTCATGCGCATCGTGTCGCTCGCCCCGGAGGTGTTGTGACCATGAAACTCAAAAAGGGTGACACCGTCCTCGTCATCGCTGGCAAGGACAAAGGCAAAGAGGGCGAGATCATTCGCGCTCTGCCTCGTGAAAACAAGGTCGTCGTCAGTGGCGTCAACATCGCCAAGAAGCACCAGAAGCAGACCAAGCAGACCATGCAGGGCGGCATTATCGATCGCGATATGCCAGTGCATGCAAGCAACGTGATGCTCGTGCATAAGGGCAAGCCCACCCGCGTGGGTTACAAGATTCAAGAAGATGGCACCAAGGTGCGCATCGCCAAGAGCACGGGTGAGGTGATCTCATGACCACAGAGACCGCATACGTACCTCGCCTCAAGCAGAAGTACAACGACGAGGTGAAGGCCGCTCTGATGGAGCAGCTCGGAATCACCAATGTGATGCAGGTGCCCACGTTCGAAAAGATCGTGATCAACATGGGCGTCGGTCGGGCAACACAGCAGCCTTCGCTGCTCGAAGGCGCCGTCGCCGACTTGACCAAGATCGCCGGCCAAAAGCCGATCATCACGAAGTCAAAGAAGTCGATTGCAGCGTTCAAGCTTCGCGAGAACCAGGCAATCGGTTGCAAGGTCACCCTTCGCGGCGACCGCATGTGGGAGTTCTTCGATCGTTTGATCGCGGTTGCCATCCCACGTATTCGTGACTTCCGCGGCCTTCCTGCGTACTCGTGGGATAACCGTGGTAACTACACCTTCGGTCTTGCTGATCAGATCGTGTTCGCAGAAATTGACTATGACAAGATCGACGCCCCTCACGGGATGGACATCACCATCGTCACCACTGCAACCACTGATGCAGCTGGCAAGGCGTTGCTCGATGCGTTCGGATTCCCGTTCAAGCGGGGCGCCGATGCAGGTGCGCCTCCCAAGGCAACCAAGCGCCGCGGCCCGGTCCGCGGTGGTAAGGCAGCCAGGCCGGCTGCCAAAGCGAAGAAGAAGTGATCGGGAAAGGCAACTAGAACAATGGCCAAGAAATCTCAGATCAATAAGGCGGCAGCTACGCCGAAGTTCAAAGTGCGCGGCTACACCCGTTGTCGCCGCTGCGGGCGGGCGCGCTCCGTTTACCGTAAGTTCGGCCTTTGCCGTGTGTGTCTTCGAGAGATGATCCACGCCGGTGAAGTTCCGGGCGTGACCAAGGCGAGCTGGTGAGGGGCAACTATGTTGACTGATCCCATCGCAGACATGCTGACCCGTATCCGCAACGCCAACACGGCGATGCATGATGAGGTCCCAATGCCATCGTCGAAGCAAAAGGTTGCTCTTGCGAAGATCCTCCAATCAGAGGGTTACATCGCAGGGTTCACCGTTGCTCCGGCAATGAAGGGCCCCGGCGACGTACTGACTGTGCACATGAAGTATTCACACGAGCGGGCCCGCACCATCAGCGGTATCAAGCGAGTGTCCACACCAGGCCTTCGCGTGTATCGCAAGGCAACCGCAGTACCTCGCGTACTCGGTGGTCTTGGTGTGGCCGTCCTATCCACCAGTTCTGGACTGATGAGCGACCGTGAAGCGCGCAAGCGCAACATGGGTGGCGAAGTCCTTTGCTACGTCTGGTGATCGAGGAACTCACATGAGCCGTATCGGACAAGCCCCAATCAACGTTCCAGCGGGTGTCGACGTGACACTCGTTCAGGGAACCGTCACTGTCACCGGACCAAAGGGCACGCTGTCTTTCGGAGTCCCCGGTGCCATCACGGTTCGCCGCGACGAAGCCAACTTGTTGGTCGAGCGTCCAAACGACGAGCGCGATAATCGCTCGTTGCATGGCCTCACCCGCACCCTGGTGAACAACATGGTGGTCGGTGTTACAACCGGCTTCACCAAGGAACTTGAGATCATTGGCGTGGGTTACCGCGCCGAGGCTCAGACTCCTACCTCACTTCGTCTGTCGCTCGGTTTCAGCCATCCGGTCATCGTGACTGCCCCTGAGGGCATCACGTTTGAAGTTCCGGTGCCGACCCGAGTGATCGTCAAAGGTATTGACAAAGAAGTTGTCGGCCAAGTGGCCGCCAACATTCGTAGCATCCGCAAGCCAGAGCCCTACAAGGGTAAGGGTGTGCGCTATCTCGGTGAGAAGGTCCTACGTAAGGCCGGCAAGACCGGCAAGAAGTAAGACCCAAGGAGGGCAGAATCATGAGTGATAACGCAAAGACTCGTCGCGAATCACGTATCCGTCGTCACGGACGCGTCCGCAAGAAGATCCATGGCACCGCTGCGCGTCCGCGCTTGGCAGTGTTTCGTTCCAACAAGCATCTCGTGTTGCAGTTGATCGACGACGAGGCCGGCCGCACGCTGGCTGCAGCGTCAACCAACGAGCCAACCGAGCGTGCCGCCGATGGCAATGGCAGCAGCGTTGCCGCTGCCGCCCGTATGGGCCAGCTCGTTGCCGAGCGTGCCAAAGCGGCTGGAATTGAAAAAGTAGTGTTCGATCGTGGTGGCTTCGCCTACCACGGTCGGGTCGCCGCGGCAGCCGATGCCGCTCGTGCAGCAGGTCTGGAGTTCTGATGGCTGGTCCGTCGTACAGCAACAACAATCCAAACGCAGCCCCACCCGAACCAGGTGGCCTCCGTGAGTCGCGAGTGATCGCGATCAACCGAGTCGCCAAGGTCGTCAAGGGTGGCCGTCGTTTCTCGTTCACCGCTCTCGTAGTGGTCGGCGATGGCAACGGTCGGGTCGGTCTCGGCTACGGCAAGGCCAAAGAGGTTCCTCTTGCGATTCAGAAGGGCACCGAAGAAGCCAAGAAGAGTTTGTTCGATGTGGCCCTTGCAGGCAGCACCATCATTCACCCAGTGCTCGGTATCACCGGCGCCGGTCGAGTGTTGATGAAGCCAGCAGCTCCCGGTACTGGCGTTATCGCCGGCGGTGCAGCTCGAGTCATCCTCGAAGAGGCAGGCGTGCACGACATCTTGTGTAAGTCGCTCGGTTCGGCAAACGCCATCAACGTAGCCCGCGCCACGATTCAGGGTCTGCAGTCGTTGCAGCGCCCCGACGAAGTGGCCAAGCGTCGTGGCTTGAACGCCGATGAGTTCGTGCCGAAGGGTCTTCTCAAGGCATACAACGACCGTCAGAAGTCGATGGCTGCAGGAGAAACTCACTCATGAGCGAAAAGACATTGTTCGTAAAGCTGGTGCGTTCAAGCATCGGCGCAAAGCCAAAGAGCCGCGGCACGCTGCGCGCCCTTGGTTTGAAGAAGATTGGTGACACCAACACCCTGCCCGATCGCCCCGAAATCCGGGGAATGATCGCACGGGTACCTCACCTTATTTCGGTTGAGGAAAGCACCGACGCCTGAGGCGTTCGGTAACGGATTCGAAAGAGCAGCACAATGCGCGTAGACGAACTTTCACCGGCGCCTGGCGCCAACAAAGCCGAACAACGAGTCGGCCGTGGTATCGGCGGCAAGGGCGGCAAGACCGCGGGCCGTGGTACCAAGGGCCAGCAGTCTCGTGGTCGCGGCAAGGTTGCGCGTGGCTTCGAAGGCGGCCAGATGCCGCTCAAGCAACGAGTGCCAAAGCTCAAGGGCTTCAATAACCCTTTCCGCGTTGAGTACACCGCAGTCAACTTGCACTCGATCGCGAAGCTCGAGGTCGGTGCAATTAGCCCCGAGATCCTCGTTGCTCGCGGCCTGTTGCGCAAGGGCGATTACGTCAAGGTGCTTGGCTACGGAGAACTCACTGCCAAGGTCGATGTCACGGCTCACGCCGTGTCGAAGTCGGCAGAAGCTGCCATTGTGGCCCTCGGTGGCACGGTCACCATCGTTCCAATGCCGTTCAAGGTTCGCCCTGCGGCCAACGGCAACCAGTTCACCAACCGTTGATTGCCCGCTCTGGCCACCCTTGTGGCTCTAGCGTGTCGTTGTTCATCGTCTCGTCGAGGAGTTACTAGTGTTTTCAAACTTGAAGAACATCTTCAAGGTTGCCGATCTGCGAAACAAGGTCCTGTTCACAATCGGCATCGTGGGGCTCTATCGCCTCGGTGTTGCGATCCAAGTGCCAGGTGTCGATCAGTTAGCAGTTCAGCAACTTCGCGACCAGGCCGAAAGCGGTGGCGCGCTCGGATTCCTGAACCTGTTCTCAGGTGGAGCGTTCAGTAGTTTCTCCATTTTCGCGTTGGGCATCATGCCGTACATCACCGCCAGCATCATCATGCAGGTGTTGGGCGTGGTCATTCCCAAGCTTGAGCAGCTGCAACAAGAGGGTGCAGTCGGCCAGCGCAAGATCACGCAATACACGCGTTATCTCGGCATCGGTATCGCCACGCTGCAAGCAGCCGGCCTCACGTTTATCTTCGGTCAGGGTCGAGGCAGCGCATTCTTTGGTGCCGCGAGAAACGCTCCCGACGTGAAGTTGTTGCCTGAGTTCATGCCGCGAGCGTTGCTCGTGATCGTGTCCTTGGTTGCTGGTACGGCCCTCATCATGTGGATGGGCGAGCTCATCAGCCAGCGTGGCATCGGTAACGGCATGTCGATGATCATCTTCGCCTCGGTCGTGTCGAGTCTGCCGGTCAACTTCTTGCGCATTTGGCAAGAAGAGAGCAAGGTGTTGTTCGTTCTGCTCGTCGCCTTGGTGATCGGCATCGTCTTTGCGGTTGTGCGTGTCGAGCTTGCCCAGCGTCGTATCCCGGTCTCATTTGCGAAGCGTCAGGTTGGGCGTCGCATGTATGGCGGCCAGAACACGTACATCCCACTCAAGGTGAACCAGAGCGGCGTCGTGCCGATCATTTTCGCCAGCTCGGTCTTGCTCTTGCCCGTGCTGCTCACCAACGTTCTTGGTTCCGCCGAGGGTTGGCGTGGCAGCATCACCGACTTCGTGAACCGTTACATCGTGAACACGCAGAACGTTTTGCACGCGGTCATCCTCGCCGTGCTCATCGTGGCGTTTGCTTACTTCTACAACTCGATCGCCTTCGACCCAATTCGTCAGGCCGATCAGATTCGTAAGCAGGGCGGCTTCATTCCCGGTATTCGTCCCGGACCTCAGACCGAGCGTTACCTCGGCAAGGTTGTGAACCGCATTACCCTCCCTGGCGCGTTGTTCGTCGCCACGATTGCGTTGTTGCCATACATCTTGCTGTGGATCTTCGGTGTTCAGAACTTCCCATTCGCCGGTACCACCGTGCTGATCGCTGTTGGCGTTGCTCTTGAGCTCATGCGCCAGATCGACAGTCAGTTGACGCTGCGCAACTACGAGGGCTTCCTGAAGTAGCCAAACGATGATCCCCGGTGCTCGGCTCATCATCCTCGGTAGGCAGGGTGCGGGGAAAGGTACGCAATGCGTACGTTTGTCACGACACTTTGTTGTACCGCACATCTCCACCGGAGACATGCTGCGCGCTGCCGTTCGCGAGGGCACTCCGCTCGGTCAGGCAGCTAAGGAAGTCATGGACTCTGGTGGACTCGTCGGCGACGAGACCATGGTCGGCATCGTCAGCGAGCGTCTGAGCAGTGACGACGCACGCACACGCGGTTACATCCTTGACGGGTTCCCACGCACCGTTGGCCAAGCAGAGGCACTCGATCTGGTGACTGGCGAGCGCCCTCTCGACGCCGTCATCGACCTCGACGTACCACGAAGCTTGGTGCTCGAGCGGCTCTCGGCGCGGCGAGTGTGTCGTGACTGCGGCACGAATTATGTGGCCAGTGGCAACGAGCGCCAACCATGGATCTGCGAGGTGTGTGGCGGCGACGTGATGTACCGCGCCGACGACACCCCCGATGCAATCAACAATCGTCTCGATCTCTATGAGCAGCAGACATCGCCGTTGATCAACTACTACCAAGCCACTGGTCGGCTCACCGTTGTCGATGGAGTCGCTAGCCCCGACGAGGTGTTCGCCCGACTCACCACAGCGGTCGAAGCCAGCCGGCGCAAGTAATGCGTCGCCGCAAGGCAGGGCTTCCTCGTCGGAGCCTTGAAGAGATCAAGCACATGCGTGCTGCTGGACGCGTAGTGGCCGAGATGCACGAGGCAATCCGTCAAGCGGTGCGGCCTGGCGTGACGACGCTCGATCTCGATGCGGTCGCCCGCGAAGTACTGCGACGGCGCCAAGCAGCTTCCAATTTCCTTGGTCATCGCGGTTTCAGCGGGGTCATCTGTGCGTCGGTGAACGACGAAGTGATCCACGGCATCCCCAGCGAGCGTGTACTCGACGAAGGCGATCTGTTGTCTATCGACTGTGGAGCAATCGTGCACGGTTGGCACGGAGATGCGGCGTTCTCGATGCTCGTCGGAAGCGGGTCGGCTGCGGCCCAGTTGCTCATTGACACCGCCGACCGGGCGCTCGCAGCTGGCATCGCAGCGATGGTTCCTGGCGGACATCTTGGTGATATCGGCGCCGCCATCGATGCGGTGGTGTCGCTCGCCGGGTATGGCAGCCCGCACGACTACTGCGGACACGGAATCGGACAAGCAATGCACGAGGAGCCCGACGTTGAGAACCGCGGGCGCCACGGTCGTGGACCGCTGCTTGAGTCGGGGGTCGTTTTGGCCGTAGAGCCCATGCTGCTTGGTGGTGGCGACGACGACGTCTACGAACTTTCCGATGGTTGGACCATCGTTACGTCCGATGGTTCGCTTGCGGCGCACGCCGAGCACACAATTCTTGTCGGGCCGCATGGACCCGAGATCCTGACTCGAGCATGACGATGAGTGCTAAAGGTGCAGGTCAGCGAGCTGAAATCGGCGATGTCGCTACGTGTATAACAGATCCACGACCGCAAGAAGTGGATTTGCGACGATTTCTCTCTCAGAACTGTCGGATCACGCTTGGCGTTCGGAATCGTTGCCGATAGCATTGCCACTCGGCCCTAACGAAGTCTGCGCGCACGCAGCCCTCGCGAGAGCCTTTTGTCCGCCGCTGTTGAGGAGGCCACCCTGGCCAAGCCTAAAGAAGACGCCATTGTGCTTGAAGGCACCATTGTCGAGTCGCTTCCGAACGCCATGTTCCGAGTCGAACTCGAAAATAGCCACAAAGTCTTGGCTCATATCTCCGGAAAGATGCGTATGCACTACATCCGCATTCTGCCTGGCGACAAGGTTCAGGTAGAGCTCACCCCCTACGACCTCACCCGGGGTCGAATTACGTACCGCTACAAGTAAAGGCACCCCATGAAGGTCCGACCGAGTGTCAAGAAAATTTGCGAGAAGTGCAAGGTCATCCGCCGGCACGGTCGCGTCATGGTGATCTGCGAAAACCCACGTCACAAGCAGCGCCAGGGCTGAGGAACAGGAAACAACGATGGCTCGTATATCTGGTGTCGACATTCCCCGCGAAAAGCGGTTGGAAATCGCCCTTACCTATATCTATGGAATCGGTAAGCCGACCGCACAGAAGATCTGTGTCGATGCTGCTCTCGATCCAAACACCCGCGTACGCAGCCTCACCGAAGACGAGGTGAACCGCATCCGCGCCGAGATCGAAAAGCTCACGGTCGAAGGCGACCTTCGTCGTGAAGTGCAGCGCGATATCAAGCGCAAGATTGAAATCGGTTGCCTCCAGGGCATCCGCCACCGCAAAGGCCTTCCTGTTCGTGGCCAGCGCACCCACACCAACGCTCGTACCCGTAAGGGCCCGAAGAAGACCGTTGCCAACAAGAAGAAGGCCGTGAGGAAGTAGCGATGGCAAAGCCAAAGCCAGGGGGACGGCGTCCCCGCAAGCGCGAACGCAAGAACGTCACCGTCGGTGTCGTCCACATCAAGAGCTCGTTCAACAACACCATCGTCAGCATCACTGACACCCAGGGCAACGTCATCTCATGGGCGTCGTCGGGCGGCGTTGGCTTCAAGGGTTCGCGTAAGAGCACACCATTCGCCGCGCAGATGGCAGCCGATAAGGCAGCCCGCGCAGCAATGGAGCATGGCTTGCGCCGAGTCGAAGTTCAGGTCAAGGGTCCAGGCTCCGGCCGCGACACCGCAGTGCGCTCAATTCAGAACACTGGCCTCGAGGTCACCTCGATCAAAGATGTCACACCGTTGGCCCACAACGGTTGCAGCCAGCCGAAGCGCAAGAGGAACTAGACATGGCTCGTTACACCGGACCAAAGGTGCGCATCTCGCGCCGCCTAGCGACCAACATCTTCGAGAACGAAAAGGGCCGCAAGGCGCTTGAGCGTCGTCCTTTCCCACCAGGTCAGCACGGCCGTACCCGCCGTCGCAACGCCGGCAGCGAATACCTCGCTCAGTTGCAGGAAAAGCAGAAGGCCAAGTTCATCTACGGTGTGCTCGAGCGTCAGTTCCGCCGCACCTACGAAGAGGCCAACCGTCTGCAGGGCCCAACCGGTGAGAACCTGTTGCGTTTGCTTGAGCAGCGCCTCGACAACGTGGTGTACCGCGCAGGCTGGGCCGAGACCCGTCCGCAGGCCCGCCAGTTCGTGAGCCACGGCAAGATCTTGGTCAACGGCAAGCGCGTCGATATCGCGAGCGCCCGCGTTAAGCGTGGCGACGTGGTGAGCCTGTCCGAGAAGGCCCGCGCCATGATCATCGTGCAACACAATCTCGACACACTCGATCGCGTCACCGTCGGGTGGCTCGAAAAGGGCGACGAGGGCAAGCAAGTCACAGTTCGTGAACTGCCCCAACGCGAGCACATCGATGTGCCCGTCCGCGAACAGCTCATCGTTGAGCTGTACTCAAAGTAACCGAACCCCGAAAGGACTCAGGCGACTTTCATGCTCGTCATTCAGCGCCCCACCGTCGAGGCAATCGGCGAAGAAACCAACAACCGCCAGCGATTCTTCATTGGCCCACTCGAGCCTGGCTTCGGCCACACGATTGGTAACTCATTGCGTCGTACATTGTTGTCGTCCATCCCGGGCGCAGCGATTACGGCCGTTCGATTCGACGATGCTTTGCACGAGTTCGACACCATCACTGGTATCAGCGAAGACATCACCGACATCATCTTGAACCTCAAAGACATCGTGCTCACCAGCTTGAGCGACGAAGCCGTCGTGATTCGTCTCGACATTCGTGGCGCAGCCGAGGTCACCGCAGCCGACATCAAGTGCTCGAGCGATGTTGAGATTCTCAACACCGAGTTGCACATTGCATCGCTCAACACCAAGGGCCGTCTCGCTATCGACCTCACCGTCGAGCGTGGCCGTGGTTACCTGTCGAGTCACCGCGAAAACGAGAGCCGCACCATTGGTGTGATCCCGATCGACGCGATCTTCTCGCCAGTGCGCCGCGTGATGTTCGAAGTCGAGCCAACTCGCGTCGAGCAGAGCACGAACTACGATCGTTTGGTACTCGACATCGAGACCGACGGCTCAATCACCCCTCGTGAGGCACTTGCCTCGGCCGGCGCAACACTGCGTTCGTTGGTCGATCTTGTGGCCAACCTCAGCGACGAGCCACAGGGTCTCGAGCTTGGCGAAGTTGCTGCAAGCAGCGCTTCATCACCAGACCTCGACTTGCCGATCGAAGACCTCGATCTGTCAGAGCGCCCACGTAACTGCCTCAAGCGGGCACAGATCAATTCCATTGGCGAGCTTCTCACCAAGACCGAAGACGACCTTCTGAACATCACCAACTTTGGTCAGAAGAGCCTCGACGAGGTCAAGCAGAAGCTCGACGAGCGCGGCCTCACGCTGCGCGGCTGACCAAGAAAGTCATTGAGGGAGACCCCTAATGCCAGCTACACCACGTAGAGCCCGCAACTTCGGCGGCAGCTCACAACACCAAAAGATCATGATGGCCAACTTGGCTGCGTCGTTGATTGCCGCTGAGGCAATTGTGACCACCGAGGCCAAGGCAAAGGCATTGCGCCCTATCGCCGAGAAGCTGATCACCAAGGCCAAGAAGGCAACCGAGGACGACCCGATGCGTATCCATCGCATCCGTCAGATTCAGGGCTACTTGGGCGACCGCGAGATGACCGCCAAGTTGGTCAACGAAGTGGCCCCTCGTTACGTCCAGCGCCCAGGTGGATACCTTCGCATTTACAAGCTCGGCCCGCGCCACGGCGACAACGCCCAAATGGCGCGCATCGAACTGGTCTAACACGGTGCCGGATAACGGCGCTATCGAAAACGTGAACGAGCCCGTCGCTATGCGGCGGGCTCGTTTCGTTGTCGCATACGACGGTGCAGGATTTCACGGCTTTGCGGTGAACCCCAATGTCGACACGGTGATGGGTGTGCTCACCGAGGCAATGTCGCTGATTACTCGCCACGATGTTGACCTTGTTGGCGCCGGCCGAACTGATGCTGGTGTGCACGCATGGGGTCAGGTGATCAGTTGTGATCTTCCCGGTAACACGGTGCTGAGCAACCTGGTGCATCGCGTGAATCGCATGTGTGGTCCTCGGGTTGTACTGCGCAGCGGTGAATGGATGCCACACGAATTCAACGCGCGTTTCAGCGCGCAGTGGCGGCACTACCGCTACACCATCTACAACGGATCGACGGCAAATCCCTTTTTGACCGATCGGGCATGGCACGTGACGCGTCCGCTGTTGTTGCCCACGATGCAGCTCGCATGCGATCCGTTAATCGGTGAGCACGACTTCTCCTCGTTCTGTCGTAAACCTCAGGTGGCCGAAGGGCAAGCCGAGCGGTCGCTGCGGCGCCGAGTGATGTTGGCCAACATCTCTGATGTGACGGCCACTACCGATGCGATAGGTCCGAATGCAGGCGAGGCACGGGTGTTGCGTTTCGAGATTCGAGCGAATGCGTTTTGCCATCAGATGGTGCGCTCAATCGTTGGCGCACTGGTCGATGTCGGACTCGGCCGCATGCATGCGGGCGAGATGCGCTCGTTGATGTTGGGTCGCGATCGCCAGGCCGCCCCAGAAATTGCTCCAGCGCGCGGGCTGGTGTTGTGGGAAGTGGGCTATCCAGAAACGGTGGTTTCGGATCAACGTTTGCGGTAGCGACCGAGGTAATCGCGTAGTCCAAAGCCGGCAGCGACGAGCATCACCACGCCGATTGCGCCGACCAGAAGACGCGATGTCATGTCGTTTGTAGCACTGGCGACAAATAACGCTGTTGTAGTTCGAGTCACGCAATCCTCCAAAGATGGCCGACATCAGTGCGATGCGTGACTTCTGCTGGCGTATCGGCGAAAAGGACGCGAATTCGCGCCCGATCTGATTGCTGATTCGACATCGGCACCCCTATCCTTGTTGAGTTCCCTGTGGCTGCCGGTCGGCGCCCGGTTGAAAGAAGCTCTTATGATGCGTACATACAGTCCCAAAGCAAGTGAAATCACCGCAGCCTGGCATGTCATTGATGCCGAAGGCTTGGTGCTTGGTCGCATGTGCACCGAGGCAGCACGCGTGCTGCGCGGTAAGCACAAGCCAACCTTCGCCCCACACATTGACACAGGTGACCATGTCATCATCGTCAATGCGGCCAAGATTGTGCTCACGTCAAACAAGGCCGAACTCAAAGGTGTGCACCGCTACAGCGGTTACCCAGGCGGCCTCAAGACCGAGACCTATGCCAACTTCATGTCGCGTAAGCCCGAAGAGGCAATTCGCAACAGCATCCGGGGCATGTTGCCAAAGGGCCCACTTGGTCGTCAGATGATCAAGAAGCTCAAGGTGTACGGCGGCGCCGAGCACCCACATGCGGCACAGATGCCAGTCGTATTTGATCTTTCAGCGGCCAAGTCGCGCTAAGTATTCGGAGAATGTGAATCACCATGGGCACTAAGCCGCTGACTCAAACAACTGGCCGTCGTAAGGAATCTGTCGCTCGGGTGCGCTTGCGCCCCGGCACCGGCATCGTCACCGTGAACGGTCGTAGTTTCGAGAACTACTTCCCAACGGCGATGGCTCGTATGACCGTGAGCGAACCGCTCCGTCTCACGAACACCGAAGAGGCGTTCGACATCGATGCAACCATTCACGGTGGTGGCATCAGCGGCCAGGCCGGCGCATTGCGAATGGGCATTGCCCGTTCGTTGATCGAGCTCGATCCTGAGCAGCGCGCAGCGCTGAAGAAGGCCGGCTTGCTCACTCGTGACTCACGTCGCAAGGAAAGCAAGAAGTACGGTCTCAAGAAGGCCCGTAAGGCTCCTCAGTACACCAAGCGCTGATTTGCTTCGCTTCGGCACCGATGGTGTGCGCGGCGTTGCGCTCACCGAACTGACCACCGATTATGTGCAATGCCTGGGCGTTGCCGTGGCTCAGGTACTCGACGGTGGAACATGGCTCATTGGTCGCGATACCCGCGAGTCTGGTGAACTGCTTGAATTTGCATTGACCCAGGGCTTGCACGCGCAGGCCCAGACGGTGCAATCGTGCGGAGTGTTACCGACCCCTGCGTTGGCGTTACTTTCGGCGCGCCGAGGTGTACCCGCGGCGATGATCACGGCATCGCACAATCCGTATTCGGACAATGGCGTGAAGATCTTTGCCGTTGGTGGGCTGAAGCTCACTGACGATGTCGAGTCGTCGATCGAGGCACGCCTTGAAGGAGTGCTTGCTGATGGCGCAATCGCATCGGCTTCGAAGGCCTCTGCTGATGTGGTTGTCGATGCAGTGACTGAGTATGTGCAACACGTTGTGTCGCTGTTTCCGCCCGGTTGCCTCGCTGGCGTGCGCGTGGTGCTCGACTGTGCCAATGGTGCAATGAGCGTTGCTGGTCCGGCGGCGGTGGCTGCGCTCGGTGCCGACGTGATTGTGATGCACGCCACGCCAAACGGCACGAACATCAACGCCGAATGTGGTGCAACACATCCGGCCTCACTTGTAAACGCTGTGCTCGAGCACGGCGCCCACGCAGGTCTTGCCTTCGACGGCGACGGTGACCGCGTGATTGCGGTTGACAATGAAGGACGCATCGTCGATGGCGACCGTCTCATTGCTCTGGCGGCGCTGCAGTTGCAGGCTGAGGGCCGCCTCACCGGCAACGCAGTCGTTGTCACGGTGATGAGCAATCTTGGGTTTCATCGAGCGATGCAGGCAGCGGGAATCGCCGTGGTGGCCACTGCGGTGGGCGACCGCTATGTGCTCGAAGCACTCGACGCTGGTGGTTACTCAATTGGCGGCGAGCAGAGCGGGCATGTGATTTATCGAGATCTGGCGACCACCGGCGACGGCTTACTCGCGGGCCTTCGACTGCTACACCACACGCACTCGTCGCACCGTTCGTTGGCCGAGATGTCGCGTGATGTGATGACGGCGTTCCCTCAGGTGCTCGTGAACGTGCGAGTGGCCGATCGTCATCCCGATATCGCAATCGAACTCACCAGCGAATTGGCCCAAGCCGAAGCTGCGCTTGGCGGCGAGGGCCGAGTGCTGTTGCGGGCCAGTGGCACTGAGCCGCTCGTGCGGGTAATGGTCGAGGCGGCAACTGATGCCGTGGCGCACGATGTTGCCAATGGGTTGGCCGACATCGTTCGGGCCCGTTTCAGCTGATCGAATTGCCAACGAAGATCCACACGTAGCCCAGCGCGGTAACCTGCAAGCCATGTGCGGGATCATTGCGATTTTGAGCAAGCCGACCACGCGATTGGCACCAACCTCTGCCAGCATCATCGCCGCGCTCGATGAGGCCCTTGGCCTGAGCCCGAGTACTGCCGCCATGGCCGACGCCTGTGCTGCGCTCGACCAAACGCTGCGCGGAGTTGCGGGCGTTCAGGCGTTGGTGGGTCGCCACGAATTGGCGGCCAGCATCATCGCCCGTGTCGACCAGCTTGAGGCGGCGCTGGCCAGTGCAGAGTCGACGCTTGAGCTGGGTACTGATCTCACGCCCGATGTGGTTGAGGCCACCAACGTGGTGATCGGTCGTTTGCGTGATGCCCTCTGGTCGATTCGCAACGACCGCCTGCGCGCGGCGCGCGCGGTCGATGAACTCGCGGGTCGCGACGCCGCGCCTGCGGCGGTGGCGGCTTACTTCGCAGTGCAGCAGGCGTTCTCGGCGCTCGATCGCCTCGAGGTGCGCGGCCGCGACTCGGCCGGTTTACATCTGTTCGTGTGGGGTCACAACCTGTCGATCGATGATCCTGCAGTGCGTAGTTTGCTGGCTGGACGCAACGACAATTCATTGTTCACCGGCGGTTCGGTGCGTGTCGCCGGGCAATGCCTGAGCTTCGTGTATAAAGCCGCCGCCGAGATCGGTGAGCTTGGCGATAACACCCGTGCGTTGCGTGCAGCAGTGATGGGTGATGACCTGTTGCGCCTCGCGTTGTCATCGCCGACCTCGCGACTCAACGTATTGGGTCACACGCGCTGGGCAAGTGTGGGCATTATCAGCGAGCCAAACTGCCATCCGCTGAACAGCGATGAACTCGAAGCTGGTTACGAGCAGGGGCCATATTTGGTGGCGGCGCTGAATGGCGATGTCGATAACCATGCCGATCTGAAGATCGAGCACGGCCTACGAATCGCTGGGCCCATCACCACCGACGCCAAGGTGATTCCCGCGTTGGTCTCACGTTTTTCTGCTGCATCGAACGGCGACGTTGTTGAAGCGTTTCGACGCACGGTCGCCAGCTTTGAGGGCAGCGTTGCTATCGGCGCGGCCAGTGCCGGCGAGCCGGAGCAAATGTTGTTTGCTCTGCGCGGCAGTGGCCAGGCGCTGTATGTGGGCCTCGCCGACGATGCGTTCATCGTTGCTAGCGAACCGTATGGCGTGGTCGAAGAGACAAGCCGCTATGTGCGTATGGACGGCGAGACCCCCAGCGATCCAGACCAGCCCGAAAGCCGCGGCCAAGTGTTCGCATTGTCGGCGGCACATGCTGGCGAACTCGAAGGCATCCGTCGCTTGTCGTATAGCGGCACCGAGTTGCCGCTCGCAGTGCGAGACGTCGTTGTGGCCGAGGTAACTACCCGCGACATCGATCGCGGCGCGGCTCCACACTTCTTGCTGAAGGAAATCACCGAGGCCCCCGAGAGCTTCCGCAAGACATTGCGCGGCAAGATCATCGACCGCGACGGCATGTTGCGCGCAGCCGTTGGGGCTCGATCGCTTCCTCCGTTTATTGCTGAGCGTCTGGCCACCGGAGCCATTCGTCGAGTTCTTGTGATCGGCCAGGGAACTGCCGCCATCGCCGGGCGCAGCATGGCAGCAACGCTCGCAACGCTCACCGAGGGCGGCCTCGATGTCGACCCTGTGGTGGCTACTGAACTCAGTGGCTTTGGTATGCGCCTCGACATGAGCGACACGCTCGTGGTGGCGGTGAGCCAGAGCGGTACGACCACCGACACCAATCGAACGGTCGATCTTGTTCGCGGCCGCGGTGCATGCGTGATTGGCATTGTGAATCGTCGCAACAGCGATCTCACCGACAAGGCCGATGGCGTGTTGTATACCTCTGACGGTCGCGATGTTGAGATGAGCGTCGCCTCAACAAAAGCGTTCTACGCGCAGGTCGCCGCCGGTGCGTTGCTGGCCTGTGCGATCAGCGAGGCCGCAGGTCTTGGTTCGGCGCAACGCAGGCATCAGTTGCTCTCGTCGTTGCGTGAGATTCCCGATGCGCTTGTGTCGGTGCTTGGGCTGCGCGACCAGATTGGCGAGGCCGCTCGTCGGTTCGCCCCGCAGCGTCGGTATTGGACTGTGGTCGGGAACGGCGCGAATGCCGTGGCTGCGCAAGAGGTGCGGATCAAGCTCAGCGAGCTTTGCTACAAGAGCATCGCCTGCGATGTCACAGAAGATAAGAAGCACATCGATCTCTCGTGTGAACCGCTCATCATCGTGTGCGCTGCGGGCTTGGTTGGCGGCACGGCCGACGACGTCGCTAAGGAGGTCGCCATCTTCCGCGCCCACAAGGCGCTGCCGATTGTGATTGCCACCGAGGGCGACAAGCGTTTTTCGGCTGCTGCTCAAGTGATCGGAGTGCCGGCTGTAGATGGCGCACTTGCCTTCATCTTGTCGGCGATGGTGGGCCACCTTTTTGGCTATGAGGCAGCGCTGGCCATCGACGCATCGGCTCGTCCGCTGCGCGAGGCCCGCGAGGTGATTGAGCGGGCAGTCTCGACCACCGATGTTGGCGACGAAGTGATGCGGTTGGTGCGCAAGGAGCTTGAGCCCATCGCCGAACGGTTCTTCGTAGCGCTGCGCACAGGTGTGTACGACGGTCAGATGGAAGCATCGACAGCTGTTCGGGTGGTGTCGATGTTGCGTGATGCGCTCAGTGATGCGCCGCTCGAGTCGTATCACGCCGATACCGGCAAGGTGGGCACGCCGAGCGCGCTCATCGACGATCTCACTGCCGCACTCACGCGCGCCATCGAAGAACTCACCCGCCCCATCGATGCAATCAAGCATCAGGCCAAGACGGTCACCGTCGGCATCAGTCGCAACGACGAAGGTGTGCTCGACCGCCGCTTGGTGCAATCGGTGCTCTCGCTCGGGGTTGGTCGCGATCGCTTGTCGTATCGCTCGATGAAGGTGCTTGCCGATCTCGACCCGGCCGTTGCCGAGGTTGTTGGGTTCACCCGTTACGGCATCGAGGGCGATCCCGACACCACGAGCGCAACGATCACGATCGTGGATCGTGGGGGTCTGTCGCGCGATGTCGCATCTCGTGTCGAGCGCAACCATTCGCTGGTGGGCACCAAGCGCCGCGTCGCAGCCGAACGAGATGTGCTCGTGGCGCGTGGGCGCAGCGATGGCCGCACTGTGATCTTTGTGCCCGAGCTCAAGGGTGCGCAGATCACTGGCATCACGTTGTTGCACGTGCGGTTCCACGATCGCTTGCCGGCCGCCGTCATGCGTGGGGTCCTGCAGGGTTACGACCGCCGATACAACCGTCTTGTCGACTGGGTGGCCGAAACCGAAGGTGGATTCAGCGACGATTTGCTCGGCGAGCTTCCGGTGGGCGATTTGCTGATCTTGCCCATCAGCGAGATGGCCGATCGCTGGCGTCGTTAGATCATGATCGGCATCGGAGTCGACGCGATAGAGATAGATCGGTTTCGGCGCTCGCTGCAACGCACGCCAACCATGCGCGAACGATTGTTCACCGCAGACGAACTTGAGTACGTGGCCTCAAAGATCGATCCGGTGCCGTCGCTTGCGGTTCGCTTTGCTGCGCGAGAAGCAGTGATGAAGGCGCTCGGCGTGGGCCTTGGCGCGTTTGGCTTTCACGATGTGTCGGTCACCCGTATCGACTCGGGTGCGCCGTCGTTACGGGTCTCGGCGCGAGCCGCCGAACTGGCACGCGACGCGGGGGTCACGCGGTGGCATGTTTCGCTGACACACAGCGACTTGCTCGCCATTGCATACGTGATCGCCGAGTAGGCGCGACGTCCTCGCCGGCGGCGAGGGTGTGTACTAGCTACGCTCAACGACATGTTGTCGATCGTGACGCCAGACGAGATGCGAGACATCGACGCGGCTGCTTCGCGACAGACCCCAGCGAATGTGTTTATCGAGCGAGCCGGCTCTGCAGTTGCGTGGGCCGCGTTGCGAATGTTGGGCGGTTCGTACGGCCGCCGTGTTGTGGTTGTAGCTGGCCCGGGCAATAACGGTGCCGATGGTCGAGTTGCCGCTCGCAAGCTCGCGCTCAAGGGCGTGCAGGTGACCGTGTTCGCGGTGGCCGATTGCCCAACGGTGTTGCCTGATTGTGACTTGGTCATTGATGCTGCGTACGGAACCGGGTTTCATGGATTGTGGCAGGCTCCCGATCCGGGCTCAGCGCTTGTCCTCGCAGTCGACATTCCGTCGGGGGTCGATGGCCTCACTGGGGCGGCTGGCTCGGGAGTCATGCAGGCCGACCACACCGTGACTTTTGTTGCGTTGAAGCCTGGGCTTGTGTTCGAGCCGGGAGCAGCGCTAGCGGGGTCTGTCGAGGTGATCGACATCGGGCTCTCGGCGGCACATGTCAGGGTTCATCTGGTGCAGCAAAGCGACGTCGCCGAATGGTGGGAACCACGCGAGGCCGATGCGCACAAGTGGAGCGCGGCCACACAGATCATCGCCGGCAGCCCGGGGATGACCGGCGCTGCTCATTTGGCTGCGAGCGCTGCGCAGAGAAGTGGAGCCGGCATGGTTCACCTCTCAGTGCCGGGTGCCGTGCCCAACAGCGGCGACCACGAGTACGTGCAGCGCCCGTTGGGCGGCGGCGACTGGGCACGCGAAGCGCTGACCAGCCTTGATCGTTTTCAATCGTTGGTGATTGGCCCCGGCCTCGGCCGGAGTCAGGGAAACGTTGCTGCGATCCGAACAGTCGTGAGCAAATCGTTAGTTCCCACGGTGATCGACGGCGACGGTCTATTCGCCTTGGCGTGGAGCAGCGACGGGCCGGCCGCAGTGCTGAAAGCTCGCGAGGCACCAACCGTGGTCACGCCGCACGATGGTGAATTCGCGTTGCTCGCCGGCGCCAAGGTCGGACCCGATCGAATCATGGAAGCGCGCTTGTTGGCGTTTGAACTCGGCGTGGTCGTGTTGCTCAAAGGCCCGGCAACAGTGGTGGCCGATCCCGATGGTCGTGTACTTGTCGTCACCGCCGGTGACGAACGTCTGGCCACCGCCGGAACCGGCGACGTGCTGTCGGGCATCATCGGCGCACTTCTCGCGCAGGGTCTCTCGGCGTTTCAGGCAGCGGCAGCAGGAGCATGGATTCACGGTCGGGCTGGTCGTTTGGGGCCTCGCCGCGGGCTCATCGCCAGCGACTTGTTGCCGCTGATTCCACAGGTTCTGGACTCGCTGCAATGAGGTGGGCATGGGCCGAGGTGAACCTCGATGCCATCGCGCACAATGTTCGCCTGATTCGTGAGGTCGTCGCGCCGTCTGCTGTGTGGGCCGTGGTGAAGGCCGACGCCTACGGCCACGGCGCCGTGCCGGTGGCACGCGCGGCGCTGAGCGCCGGTGCTGAGGGACTCTGTGTGGCGCTGGTGTCCGAGGGCGTCGAACTTCGCGCTGCGGGTCTGACGGCTCCGATCTTGATCTTGAGCCAGTCGCCCTCGGAAGAGTTCGATCTCGTGGTCTCGCATCAACTCACGCCCACTGTGTATTGCGGCGAGTCGATTGAGGCGTTGGCCCAAGCTGCGGCGAGAGCGGGGCAAGCCGATTATCCGGTGCACCTGAAGATCGATACCGGGATGCATCGTGTGGGTGCGGCACCCGAGCACGCTGTCGAACTCGCCGATGCAATCGCTACACACCCGCAGCTTGAACTGCAGGGGGTCTTCACCCACCTTGCAATGGCTGACCAGCCTGATGCTGCATCGAATGACCGCCAGATCGCGCTGTTCAACGAAGTGGTCGACACGCTCGTAGCTGCTGGCCACGAACCGCCGCTGGTTCATCTGGCCAACTCGGCGGGGGCACTTGGTATCGCTGCGTCTCGCTGCGGGTTGGTGCGACTTGGAATTGCGATGTACGGCGCAGAACCCGGCCCGGGAGTGGCAGCGTTGTGCGCCGAGTTGCGGCCAGCGTTGTCGTTGCGAGCGAAGGTGAGCTTTGTGAAGAGGGTGGCTGCTGGCGAGGGCATCAGCTATGGCCTTCGCCATGTATTCACAGAAGCAACAAACGTTGCCACGGTGCCTCTCGGATATGCCGATGGTGTGCCCCGCCGATTGTTTGATGTTGGCGGCGAGGTGCTGATCGGTGGCGTTCGACGTCGAATCGTTGGCGTCGTGACGATGGACCAGTTGATGGTTGATTGCGGTAACGACGCGGTATCGCTGGGCGACGAAGTGGTGCTGATCGGCCGTCAGACTCACGAGGCACTGTCCGGCGAGATCAGGGCTGAGGAGTGGGCGGCTCGCCTTGGCACAATTGCCTACGAAATTCTGTGTGGCATCAGCCAGCGGATCGAACGTCACTACCCATGAACTCTCGCAAGAGGTTGCACCCCAATGATTGAGTTGGTTTCTCACTCTGCTGAACAAACGCGGGCGATCGCCGCAGGCGTGGCCACGTTGGCGCGTGCCGGAGACCTGATTGTGTTGGCGGGTCAGATGGGCGCCGGCAAGACGGCATTCGCCCAAGGGTTTGCGCGCGAGTTGGGCATTCATGAGCCCGTGACATCGCCCACCTATACGTTGGTGCACAGCTACACCGGCGGCTCAACAACGCTGCATCACGCCGATCTGTATCGCCTCGAGCACACCGCCGAAGTCGACGATCTGGCGCTTGCCGAATTGCTCGAGGACGACGCCATCGTGCTCGTCGAGTGGGGCGATGTGGTTGATCTCGGACCCCACTTACACATCGAACTTCGCCTCGCCGATGACCCCCTCGATGGGTCAGATGCGTCAGATGGGTCAGATGTCGATGTCGACCAACGCGAGATCTGCATCACCTCGAGCGATAAGCGTTGGCTGCCGCGCTGGGAACGACTCGAAGCCGCCGTCGAAGAATGGACTGTGTCGTGATCACGCTCGGAATCGAAACGGCCACTCAGGTAGTCAGCGTGGCGCTCGGCGGCGACGACGGCGTGATTGGCCTCGTCGAGATCATGCAGGGCCGCCGTCACGCTGAAGTGCTGGCTCCGGCCATCGAGTTCGTGTGCCGCCAGGCGGGTATTGCCATCGCCCAGATTGGTGCAGTTGGTGTCGATATTGGTCCGGGACTGTTCACCGGTATGCGCGTGGGTATTGCTACCGCGAAGACCATGGCCCAAGCGCTCGATGTGCCGCTCGTAGGCATCTCGTCGCTCGACCTGTTGGCGTTTCCGTTGCGGCACACCTCGAAGGTCATTGCCAGCCTCATCGATGCGCGCAAGGGCGAAGTGTTTTACGCCTTCTACCTTCCTTCGCCCGGTGGGGTGCAACGGGTGAGCGAGCCGATTGCGTGCAGCGTCGAAGACTTCAACGCCGATGTGATGGCGCGTGGGCAAAACGTTCTTGCGGTTGGCGACGGCGCCCATCGGTATCGCGATCAACTTGATGCCTCGATCGAGGTTGCCGACCTCGCTCATCCGTCGGCGGCGCCGCTTGTTCATTTGGCCAGAGCACGTGCGTTGCGCGCCGATGTTGGCCAAGCCGGTGCAGCCAACCTTGAGTCGGTTCAACCGATGTATCTGCGCGCGCCCGATGCTCAAATCAACTGGACCACACGATGAGTGTGCTGTCGCGCCTGTTGCATCGAGACGTACCGGCACGCGGTCTTGAGATCTTGCCGATGCGTCGTCGTGACTTCACCGCGATTCAGGTGATCGAGCACCAGGTGTACCCGCAGCCGTGGTCGATCAACGTGTTTCTCAACGAGATCGAACTCGCCAAGCAGGGCCAGCGGTATTACACAGTGGGTTACCGCGGCGGCGAACTGATGGGGTATGCCGGGATGATGTTGGTGCTCGAAGAAGCGCACATCACCAACATCGCTACCGATCCAAAACGCCGACGCAGCGGTATTGCTCGTCATCTGCTCGCCGACCTTGCCTGGCAAGCGCGCCGAAAGGGTTGCACCGGGCTCACGCTTGAGGTGCGCATCAGCAACGTGGCGGCGCAGGGGCTTTATCACCTGTTTGGATTTGAGCCGGCCGGGGTTCGTCCGAGGTACTACGAGAACTCAGAAGACGCAATCGTGATGTGGTGCCACAACATCGATTCGCCCGAGTACGCGGCGCGGCTCCGCTTGCTGTGTCCCGATGTGGCCGAGATCCGAGGAGAGTCATGACCGTCGACGAGTCAACAGTGGTTTTGGGCCTCGAGACGAGCTGCGATGAGACCGCTGCCTCAGTGGTGATGGGCGGCAGCGATGTGCTGAGCAGCGTCATCAATACTTCGATCGAACAGCATGTTCCCTTCGGTGGCGTTGTTCCTGAGATCGCAAGTCGGGCTCACGTTGAGTTGATTGCTCCGGTCATCGCTCAGGCCATCGAAGAGTCGGGCGTTGCCGATACCCGCATTGATGCGGTGGCAGCAACGGTGGGTCCCGGTCTCATCGGCGCGCTGTTGGTTGGGGTCGCGGCGGCGAAGGCGTTGGCGTTGGTGTGGGATGTGCCGTTCGTTGGGGTAAACCATCTCGAAGCACACCTGTACGCCGGGCTGCTCGAAGATCCGTCGCTTGAGTTGCCGCTCGTGGTGCTGCTCGTTTCGGGTGGGCACACGATGCTCATCGAGATGAGCGCGCACGGCCAGTACCGCTTGCTCGGTGAAACCATCGACGACGCCGCTGGCGAAGCCTTCGACAAGGTCGCTCGATTCTTGGGTCTCGGCTATCCCGGCGGGCCAGCGATCGATCGAGAAGCTCAGTACGGCGACCCCACAGCTGTGGCGTTTCCGCGAGCGATTCCTGACTCGCTCAACTTCAGCTTCAGCGGGTTGAAGACCGCAGTGATGAATCATGTGCGCAAGCACCCCGATTCGGTCACCGCCGATATCGCCGCGTCGTTCCAGACGGCCGTGGTCGATTCGCTTGTGGCAAAGGCTCGCCGTGCGGCTCGCGAAGTTGGGGCCAAGGGACTGGTGCTTGGCGGCGGTGTTGCCGCCAACTCGCTGCTGCGGCAGCGTTGGGCAACTGCGTGCGACGAAGACGGCATTCAAGCGTTTGTGCCGAGTCGGGCGATGTGTACCGACAACGCAGCGATGATCGCCGCGGCTGGTTGGTATCGCCTGAAGAGCGACGGACCCACGTCGCTCGACTGCGGTGCTTATCCGGGCCTGCGGTTACCGCTGGTACAGTCGTACACCCCATGAGTCGACTTGCCGCGTACATCGTCACAGCACCTGGCCTCGAGCAGGTCACCGCAGCAGAAATGGCGCGTCTCGACTTGAAGGTCGTCGACCTCGGAGTCGGCGGGCTCACGGCCTCGATCACGTGGTCGCAGTTGATGCTTGCTCACTTGCATCTGCGCACTGCCACCAGAATCTTGATCCGCATTGGTCGCTTCGAGGCCAGTGGCTTCGGCGATCTGCAGGCCGGCCTCAAAGAGATTCCGTTTCACGAGTGGCTTCCGAAGCGCTGCGCACTCAACATCAGCGTGTCGGCTTCAGCGTCACGTTTGAACCACACCGGTGCTATCGAAGAGCGAGTGCGTGCGGTGGTGCGTCGTTCGTATGACCCTGCATACGAGTACGAAGGCGGCGTACACACGTTGCATGTTCGGATGTCGCGAAATATCTGCACCGTGAGCATCGATGCCACTGGCGATCCGCTGTATCAACGCGGGTGGCGCACCGAATCCGGCCCGGCCCCTATTCGCGAGACTCTTGCTGCTGCGTTGTTGCAATGGAGCGGTGCGTCAACACATAAAGGTGTGCTCACCGATCCGTGTTGTGGCGCTGGCACCATCATGATCGAGGCTGCGCAGATGGCGCGTCGCATGCCGGCCGGACGTAATCGCTCGTTCGCTTTCGAGAACTGGATGCCGGTAGACCCGGCGCAGTGGTCGAAGTTGCTGGCCGCATCCGACGCCGATGTGCGTGGCCCGCTGAAGAAAAAGTATGTGGCGCGAGATCTCAAGGGCGACATGATCGCCAAGGCTCAAGCCAACGCCGAGCGCGCCGGTGTGCTTGACGACATCGTGTTCGAGGTTGGCGATGCAACCAAGCTTTTCAGCGGTCCAACGGGCGGCGCCGGCCTTGCAGTAGTCACGAATCCTCCGTATGGCGAGCGCCTCAGTGCGGCCAACCAACGCGCCCTCTACCTTGAGCTCGGCAAAGCCGAACGACTCGCGGTGGTTGCGCCCACCTCAAGCCTGCCGTCGTTCAAGCGTGAGTTCGACGACACCCTCGCCACCAGCAACGGTGGCCTTGCTGTGCAGTTCGCGCGGGTAGCGTTTTCGGGGTGAAACCGCTGCAGCTCGGCCCGTATCAGGTCTGGCCCCCCGTTGTGCTTGCACCGATGGCTGGTGTCACCAACGCGCCGTTCCGCACGATGTGTCGACGCTTTGCGCCCGACCTCATCTATGTCAATGAAATGGTGATGGCCACCGCTCTGGTTCATGGCAACGCAAAGACAGCGCGCATGGCCACCTTCGGCGCTCACGAATCGCCGCGAAGTCTGCAGATCTATGGCAGCGATCCCGCCATCATCGGCGAGGCCGTTCGTCTGTTGTGTTCGCAAGATCGCGTTGATCACATCGACCTCAACTTCGGGTGCCCCGCCCAAAAGGTCACTCGTCGCGGCGGCGGCGCCGCAGTGCCGGTGAAGCCCAACTTGTTGCGCGCCATCTTGCGCGCCGTGGTCACCGGCGCATCGCCCTACGGCATTCCGGTCACGGCCAAGTTCCGTATGGGCATTCACGACGAGCTGCTCACGTTTATCCGCACGGGCCAGATTGCCGAAGAAGAAGGTGTGGCGGCCATTGCGTTGCATGCGCGCACCGCCCAGCAGCACTACGCCGGCACTGCCAACTGGGATGCCATCGCCGAGCTCAAGGCAGCAGTCACCGGTATCCCGGTGCTCGGCAACGGCGATATCTGGGAAGCCGCCGATGCGCTCAAGATGGTTGAGCACACCAACTGCGACGGCGTGGTCATCGGCCGCGGCTGCCTCGGCCGGCCGTGGTTGTTCGGCCATCTCGTGGCTGCGTTCAACGGCGAACCCGTGCCCGAATCGCCACCGCTTGGTTTCGTTGGTCAGCAGATGGCCGACCATTGTCGGCTTCTCGCCGAGCATCTTGGCGAAGACCATGCGGTGCGCGACTTCCGCAAGCACACCTCGTGGTACCTCACGGGTTACCCAGTGGGCGGCGAGGCGCGTGGCAACTTCAGCAAGATCAACTCGATTGCCGAGCTCGATCACCTCATTGCCGCGCTCGACCCCACCTTGGTGGTTGTGCCCGGCGGCGAGCGCATCCGACGTGGCCACACCAACGGACCCATTCGGGTGATTCTGCCCGAGGGCTACCTCGACGACCTCGACGACGCGACCCCGCCCGACGACGGACATGTGATGGCGCTCAGCGGCGGATGAGTAACGATTCGATACGGGTTGTACTGGCGTCGGCATCGCCGCGCCGAAGCGAATTGCTGGCCCAAATCGGCATGTCATTTGAGGTCAGGCCCACCGACATCGACGAAACCGAGCATCCGGGTGAGGACCCAGTGTCATACGTGCGCCGGTTGGCCATCGAAAAAGCCCTCGCTGCGGTGGTGGGTGATGACACTGGTGAGAACGTTGTCGTGATTGCCGCCGACACCACGGTTGATCTCGACGGAATGATCCTGGCTAAGCCGGTCGACGACGCCGACGCGCTGCGCATGCTCGGATTGCTCGCCGGCCGGACCCATCAGGTGCATACCGGCGTAGCCATTTGCTATCAGGGTCGTGTGGCCGCCGAGGTCAATACGTCGTTGGTGACCATGAAGGCCAGCGACGACCAGTGGCTGCGTTGGTATGTGGCAACGGGCGAGCCTCATGGCAAGGCTGGGGCATATGGCATTCAGGGTGCCGCAGCGGTGTTTGTTGATTCCGTGCAGGGAAGCGTGACCAATGTGATCGGTCTGCCCCTGAGCCTGCTCGAGCAGTTGCTCGCTGAGGTGGGTGTTTCGCTGCTGCGGTTGCTAACGCCGTAGGTGAGGCCCTACCATTAGCACTCGCACTCGTCGAGTGCTAATGCCCGTGCGGCAGCCGCCACACTCGGCCCTGCCAGACAACACGTCTCAACAAACCTGGAGCGTTCTCTCATGAATCTCAAGCCGCTGGACGACCGCATTGTGGTCAAGCCCAACGAAGCCGAGCTCACCACAGCATCGGGCCTCGTTATCCCCGACACCGCCAAGGAAAAGCCACAGCAGGGCACCGTGCTCGCTGTTGGACCTGGCCGCTGGAGTGACGACAAGGGTGCACATGCTGCACTCGACGTCAAAGTCGGCGACACCGTTTTGTACAGCAAGTACGGCGGAACAGAAGTCACGCTCGAAGGTGTGGATTACCTCATCCTTACCAGCCGTGACGTCCTCGCAATCGTCGGTAAGTGAGGCACTAGCCCCATGGCCAAGATTCTCAAATTTGACGAAGAGGCGCGTCGCGCACTCGAAGCCGGCGTAGACAAATTGGCCAATACGGTCAAGGTCACGCTTGGGCCAAAGGGTCGCAACGTCGTTCTCGACAAGAAGTTCGGCGCACCAACCATCACCAACGACGGCGTGTCCATCGCAAAGGAAGTCGAACTCGACGATCCTTTCGAGAACATGGGCGCTCAGTTGGTGAAAGAAGTCGCCACCAAGACCAACGATGTAGCCGGTGACGGCACCACCACCGCAACGGTGTTGGCGCAGGCAATGGTTCATCAGGGCATGCGCAACGTCGCAGCCGGCGCCAACCCGATGGGCCTCAAGAAGGGCATCGAGAAGGCAGTTGCCGCAGCGGTCGAGTCGATCAAGGGTCAGGCCAAAGAGGTCGACGACAAGGGCGATATCGCCGCTGTTGCCACCATCTCGGCTGCTGATGCCTCAATCGGCGAAGTCATCGCCAATGCAATCGACAAGGTCGGCAAAGACGGCGTCGTAACGGTCGAGGAAAGCAACACCTTTGGCACCGAGCTCGAGTTCACCGAGGGCATGCAGTTCGACAAGGGCTACTTGTCGCCATACTTCGTGACCGACGCTGAGCGTCAAGAAGCAGTGCTCGAAGATCCGTACATCCTCATCACCAGCGGCAAAATCAGCTCGGTGCAGGTCATGCTCCCAGCTCTCGAAGCTGTGATGAAGACCGGTCGTGCGTTGTTGATCATTGCTGAAGACATCGAAGGCGAAGCACTCGCCACGTTGGTCGTCAACAAGATCCGCGGCACCTTCAACTCAGCAGCAGTCAAGGCCCCTGGCTTTGGCGATCGTCGCAAGGCGATGTTGCAGGACATGGCAGTGCTCACCGGTGGTCAGGTCATCAGCGAAGAGGTCGGCCTCAAGCTCGAGAACGTGACCATGGATCTGTTCGGCCGTGCCAAGCGCGTCATCATCACCAAGGACAACACCACCATCGTTGATGGTGCTGGCGACCACGAAGATGTGAAGGGCCGCGTCAACCAGATCAAGGCTGAGATCGACAACACCGACAGCGATTGGGACCGTGAGAAGTTGCAGGAGCGCTTGGCCAAGTTGGCCGGCGGTGTTGCAGTCATCAAGGTCGGCGCCGCAACCGAAGTTGAGCTCAAAGAGAAGAAGCACCGCATCGAAGATGCTGTGTCTGCAACTCGCGCAGCCATCGAAGAAGGCGTTGTTGCCGGCGGCGGTGTGGCTCTGGTTCGTACCCGTGCCGCAGTTGCCAAGGTTGTTGCGTCGCTCGAGGGCGACGAGGCCACTGGTGCAAAGATCGTTTGGGAGTCGCTCATTGCGCCACTCAGCACGATCGCTGACAACGCTGGCCTACAGGGCGCAGTCGTGGTGCAGCAGGTTGAGTCAGCCGAAGGCAACATGGGTCTCAACGCCGCCACCGGCGAAATGACCGACCTTGTCAAGGCTGGCATTATCGACCCAGCCAAGGTGACCCGCGCTGCATTGCAGAACGCTGCGTCAATCGCAGCGCTCGTCTTGACCACCGAATGTCTCGTGGCCGACAAGCCAGAGAAGAAGTTCGCAATGCCAGGCGGCGGCGGCGCCGGTGGCATGGGCGGCATGGGTGGCATGGGTGGCATGGGCGGCATGATGTAACCACTTCGGTGGGAAGTGATTTGGGTTTCGTCGACAACTGTTGACGGAGTCCCCCCAACGACAACGGCCCCGAGCTTTGGCTCGGGGCCGTTTGCGTTGGTGCTCAGATCACCGTCGAGTCACCGGTAGCTTGTGACCCATGGCTGAATCGGGCAAGAGGCCGTTCTGGGCACATCAGGGCGCGGAGTATCTGATCGGCATTGTGTTCGTTGCTCAGGGCATTCAGAGCCCCACGCCGATGGTGCCCACGCTGTTGGGCGGTTTGGTGGTGCTGAACACCGCCACGGCCAAGGGGCCGCTCGCTGCATTTCAGGTCTTTAGTCGCCGGGTGCACCGTGTGCTCGATGCTGTGCTGGTGCTGTTGACGGTGCTGTGCGCTGTGCAGAACACGGTCTCAATCGAAGCCGGCACGCGGATCTTGATGGGCCTGTTGGCCTTTGCATTGGGGTTTATTTGGTTGCTCAGCGATTTCACCGAAAAGGTGAAGGTGCCAAAGTCGACGGCCAAGCCAGCGGGCGCCACGCGAGCGGCACGCCCATCAACCCCAGACGACGCCAGTATGGCCTCGACGGTTGGTCGCTCGGCTGGCCGGCTCGTTGGCAACGGCGTGAAGGCGTATCGCAAACGCAAGCCGTGAGACCCCGCTGTTCGGCGCTCGCGGCCGTAGTGTTGTAGCCATGTCGTTCGAACGTCCAGTAGCCGATCTCGCCAAACTTGTTCTCGCATGGCAGGAGTTTGAAAGCGGCGATCAAGCGCCCGGTCGGGTGCTCGCAGATCTCAAGAAAGCCGGCTTGCCCGAGGTGCTCAAGCAGCTCGTCGAATCAGGTTGGACACCTTCGCCAACGGCGTAGCCGAAGTCGGGCAATGGCACATCGGATGACGCCAGAGGGTTCTCGTCGCGGCGGAAGTCAGGTGATTCCTCGCCCCAGCGCGTGGAGGCTTGGCAGCGTTGCCGTCTGGAATGTTGTTGAGTCGCTGAACGCCGAGGCGGCTGTGCGTGCAGTAGAGAACAGTGGGCTTGGCCTCGAGGCGCAGACGCCAATGTTCGCCGGCGCGAAGCCGTCGGCGGTACTGGTGGTGTTGGCCGATGGTCCCGGCGGTGCCGAGGTGTTGCTCACCAAGCGAGCTCAGCATCTGCGCAACCACGCAGGCGAAATCAGTTTTCCGGGTGGCCGCCTTGAGCCGGGGGAGACGCCGTTGCAGGCTGCCGTGCGCGAGGCACACGAAGAAGTGGCCCTGCCCCCGCACGCTGTGAACGTGCGGGGACAGCTCAGTTCGCTCTCGACTGTGGTGAGCCGCAGTCACATCGTGCCGCTGGTGGCTCACCTTGGCTCACGCCCCACATTGCGGGCAGATGTAACCGAGGTCGATCGCATTCTGTGGGTGCCGTTACATGAACTCGCCGACCGCAACACGTATCGCGAAGAGTGGTGGGGAACCGCGCCGCTTGACCGCCGAATGGATTTCTTCGAGCTCGAAGGTGAGACGGTTTGGGGTGCCACCGGGCGCATCTTGCACGAGTTGCTTGGCGTTGTTTACGGACCTGCTACGAGCCGAACAGCTCCGTAAAACGTGTAGGCCCAGCCGTAACACGATGGGCGATCGAAGATCGATCGCGAGGCGCAGTGGGCCTTGGTGTCGTCGAGAAACTGCAGGTCGATTCGCTTGCGCGACGTGCTATTCCAGAACTGCCCGCCACCGCCGTAGCGACGCTCGAGCAGATGTGTATTGCGATACGCAAAGTCGTGTCGCCGGCACGGCTCAGTGAAGTTGAACGACCGGCCGGTGTTGCCGACCAATGGGGCCGAACACAGGTCGGTGCTCCAATCGAACCACGTGTCGCCAGCAGTGCCCTGCAGGCCGACCCGAGTCCGAGCCGTGTTGGAGAACTGGCTGAGTGTCACGTTGAACACAAGATGCTGCACATAGGCCGAATCGTTGACCGCGTTATTGCCAACGGCGAGCGCTGGGTGAGCGGAAGGAACGGCAGTCAACAAACTCGTGACTGCGACGAGGACACGGGCGAAACGCCTCATGATGCCCCCTTGGGTATGCACCGGACGGATCCGGTGGAGTTACTGATTCGGCATGTGCCGAGGTGCAGATTCAAGCAGCGTCAATCGACGCGCGCAACCTCGCGACTCGACGCAAACGATGCGGGCTACGGCGCGAGCGATTGCAGCAATTGCCAGCCGTCGAGCACATGGCGTTCGGTGGTGAGCCGTGATCCGATCGAGAAGCGCAGGGTGCTCTGCGTGTTCAGCACGGTGCGCGTGAACAACGCCTTGCCGGTGAGGTTGGCGCGCTCGATGAGCGAGTCGGTGGCCTCGTTGCCTTCGCGCAATCGAATGCAGAGCAGGTTCAGCGGATGCGGCGCGACTATCTCGAAGCGATGATCGGCCTCGACCCAATGGGCGAGCAGCTCGGTGAGACGAACGTGTTCGCGGATCATTGCTTGAATCGACTCGATGCCATCGCAGCGAATGGTGAACCACAACTTCAGCGATCTGAAGCGACGCCCAAGTGGAACCTGCCAGTCTCGATAGTCGATGACCGCACCCGACTCGGCGGCCTTTGAACGGAGGTACTCGGGCAAGATGCTGAGCGCGCCCAGCAGCGCAGCGCGATCGGCGGTCCAGAACAGATCGCAATCGAAGTTGACGCCCATCCACTTGTGAGGGTTGGTGCAGTAACTGTCGGCGAGCTCGAGCCCGTTGTTCACCCAGCGATACTCGGGGGCCAATGCTGCGATCCCACTCATCGCCGCATCGACGTGAAGCCACACATTGTTGGCGTTGCATACCGCGGCTATCTCGGCCGTGGGATCGAACGCGGTGGAGCTGGTGGTGCCATGCGTGGCGCAGACGAAGAACGGTGTGAGGCCGGCATCGATGTCGGCAGCAATCATGCGCGCGAGTTCATCGACGCGCATCGCGAAATTCTCATCGACCGGAACCATACGAATTTGGGCGAGACCAATTCCGGCGATTCGCAAACCCTTCTCGATGCTGCTGTGCGCCTGAGTAGTTGCATATGCAACAAGTGACGACGTGTTGCCGTCGAGGTTCACGTGGCCGTTCGTTGCGCGCCAGCGCGCTGCGAGGATGGCTGCGAGCGTGGCCTCTGATGCGGACCCGTGGATGACGCCGCCGCCTGTTGTCGAGTCGCTGCGAAAGCGCTGTGGAAGGCCCAGTAGTTCTTGCATCCAGTCGAGCATGAGGGTCTCTACCTCGGTGCAAGCGGGGCTCGTGATCCAGCTCATACCTTGAACGCTGAGGCCCGCTGATGCGAGCTCACCAAGAATCGACGAGTACGACGCGTTGGCCGGAAAGTATGCGAAGAAGTTGGGGTGCTGCCAATGCGTGATGCCCGGCAGAATCACGGCATCAAGGTCGCGCAGCACTGCATCGAACGGCTCAATGGCGGTGGGCGGGTGCGCTGGAAGGGCCGCGCGAACATCGCCCGGCTGTAGCTCTGGATCGATCACGGGGAAGGCCTCGATGCCCTCGATGTAGTCGGTGATCCAATCGATGAGCGCATAACCGTTCTGACGAAATTCTTCGGGTGTCACAGACACATACGGTAACCGTGGCCCTGCCGTGCCGATGCGCGCTGGCGTACCCTTGGCGAATGTCGTCAGCAGATATCGACCCACATCGTTTTGTCGTGCATACCGCCGAGCCCCGAGGGTTTCGCCAAGCCTTCGTGCGTGAGGGAGTCGGTGGGGTGCCGTTGCTGTGCGTGCACGGTTGGCCTGAGACGATGCGAATCTTTTGGAAGGTGATTCAGCCGCTCGCCGATGCTGGCTTCGAAGTGATCGTTCCCGACTTACGCGGATTTGGTCAGAGCGCCGTGAGCGCCGACGGGTTCAACGATGTGGCCTCGCATGCACGTGATCTGTACGCGTTGGTGCACGATCACCTTGGGCACGAATCGGTGGTGTTGTTGGGCGGCGATCTTGGCGGACCGGTGATTCAAGATCTCGCCCTGCGCTATCCCGAATGGGTGGACCGAATGGTGCTGTTCAACTCGCCGCTGCCATATCTGAAACAGGAGATGTCCGGCATCGAAGGAACGCGGGCGCCGCGTGAGGCCGCCGACTACTTCATTCGTCAGGGCACCGATCCCGACGGACTTGCCGCTGAATTGTCCACCGCCGAGCAACGTCAGCGATACATCGCCACGTTTTACACCAGTCGCTTCTGGGCCCACCCTGGGGCGTTCGCTGGCGCGGGCGAGGTCGATTTCCACACCGAACCATTTGCCAACGCTGAGTCGCTCAGGGCGAGCTTTGGTGGTTACGAGAGTGCGTTCTCGGCGAGCGCACGCAGCGAAGCCTCGATGATTGGGCGAAACGATCGAACCCGCACGCTGATCATGCACGGCACCAGTGATCACGTGATCTATCCGGCGTTCGATCGCATGGCAGCGGCAGTGTTCGCCGATCACGTTGGACCGTTCCTGCTGCGTGACTGCGGCCATTTCGTTCCGTGGGAAGCAGCACACGCGTTGGTGAGCGGCACGGTTGCCTTCTGCGGCGATCGGCTTGCGACGGGCTAGTTGTTAGGGCTGAGCGGGATCGACTGCTGAATCGCGGGCTCTGACCCCGCGACTCACTCGCCAGAAGATAAAAGCGATACCCAGCGCCATCAGCGCAAACGTGACGTACTGCAGCGATCCGCCGCGTGCGCCGGGGGTGGTTGGCTCAATGCCACAATCGGGCAGATCAACCGAGTTGCCAAGGCACTCGGAGATGTCTCTCTTGGTGTTGAGAAACTCGTTGTCGATCGAGGTGGTGGTGACGGCTGTGTCGCTGGTGACGCCCGAGTCAGGGGGTCCCACCGCAAACGCCGGTGCCGGAGCAAGCACGGCCAGAACTGTCAGGGTGAGTACAAACCATCGACGCATGGATCCATCGTCGCGCGTAATGGGTGTGTTCGCCCAGCGGGGGCTAGATTCGGGATCTTGACCGACCGTATCGAAACCGTCCTTGTCGTTGACTTTGGTGCCCAGTACGCGCAACTCATTGCGCGCCGCGTGCGTGAGCTCAACGTGTACAGCGAGATAGTGCCCCACCGCATTACTGCCGAAGAAGTCATCCGTCGTCAGCCCGCGGCCATCATTCTGTCGGGAGGCCCCAAGAGCGTTCACGTCGATGGCGCCCCATCACTGGATCCGGCTATCTACGAGCTCGGCATTCCGATCTTGGGCATCTGCTACGGGGCGCAGCTCATTGCGCAACAACTTGATGGCGGCGAGGTCGGCCGAGGCATGCGTGGCGAATACGGGCGCGCTCAGCTCACCGTGACCAACACGGCCACGCAACTGTTGGCCGACCTCCCTGTTCAGCAAGACGTGTGGATGAGCCATTTCGACGCGGTGGTTACTCCACCCACCGGTTTCATCGCCACGGCGTCTACACCCGACGCGCCAGTAGCTGCGCTCGAATGCGCAGACCGTCGAATCTGGGGTGTGCAGTTCCACCCAGAGGTAGTGCACTCACCGTTTGGCATGCAGGTGCTGCGCCGGTTCTTGCACGATCTGGCGGGCTGCAAACCAAGTTGGACGATGACCTCGGTCATCGACGATCAGATCGCTGCAGTGCGCGCCAAGGTGGGCGAGCATCGCGTGATCTGTGGTCTCTCGGGCGGGGTCGACTCTGCTGTTGCTGCGGCACTGGTGCATCGCGCCATTGGCTCGCAGCTCACTTGCGTGTACGTAGACACCGGCCTGATGCGTCAGGGCGAAAGCGATCAGGTCGTTGAAACGTTTCGACGCAACATGGGCATCGAACTCATTCATGTCGATGCCGGGCAACGCTTCTTTGAGCGCCTGGCAGGAGTCACCGATCCAGAACTGAAACGCAAGGCCATTGGCGAACTGTTCGTGCGCATCTTCGAAGAGAACACTGGCGGCCTCACCGACGCGCTGTTCTTGGTGCAGGGAACGTTGTACCCCGATGTCATCGAGAGTGGTGGCAGCGACGGCACCGCTTCGGTCATCAAGAGCCATCACAATGTTGGCGGCCTGCCCGACGACATGACCTTGAAGCTGGTCGAGCCGTTGCGCAGTTTGTTCAAAGACGAAGTGCGTCGCCTCGGATCAGAGCTTGGGTTGCCCGACGAGATCGTGTGGCGCCAGCCGTTTCCAGGTCCGGGTCTTGGTGTTCGCATCATTGGCGAGGTCACCCCAGAGCGCGTGGCGGTGTTGCAAGAGGCCGACGCCATCGTTCGCGAAGAGATCCGCCTTGCCGGCCTCGAGCGTGAAATCTGGCAGGCGTTTGCGGTGTTGGCCGACATCCGCTCGGTTGGCGTGATGGGCGACGAGCGCACCTATGAGAACCCAATCATCATCCGCGCGGTTACCAGTGACGACGCAATGACCGCCGATTGGGCGCGGCTTCCGTACGACTTGCTTGAGCGGATGGCCAGTCGCATCATCAACGAGGTCAAGGGAATCAACCGAGTTGTGTACGACATCACCTCGAAGCCGCCAGGCACCATCGAGTGGGAATAGCGGCCATCACGGCCGGTGTGCCAGAGGTCCGTCGCTCTGTTTCGCAACATAACCGTAATATTTGATAGATTCCTGTTTGTCATGCGTGCGCCTCGGACCATTCGATTCTGTCTCGGAATCGCTCTTGCCTTGTTCGGCGGAGCCGTCTCGATTGAGCCCGCAGCCGCCGATGGCATCAGCAATCAGCAGGCCGAGGTGAAGCGGGTGCTCGCCGAGATCGATGCGCTCGAGCAGAAAGAGGGGCAGTTCGCCGAACTCGGTGTGCAGGCCCTCGACCTCAAGTCGCAACTTGACGCTGAGATCGTGGTGGCGCAGGGCAAGATCGCCGCACAGCAAGCCGAACTCAATGTGCTTGGTGGGCAACTCTCGAACGTGGCCGTACAAAAAGTGATGGGCGGCGGCAGCGGGGCATTGGGGCCGTTGTTTACCGATCCAGCCGCCATCGACGAGGGGCTGCAACGCGATCATCTTGCTCGGGTCGCGGTGAACGCTGGCGCAGCCACCACCGACGATTTCGAAGCGCTGTTACGAGCGCTCGACAAAGAGCAGCGGTCGCTCACCAAGAAGCAAACCAAGGCCACCGATCTCGCGGCGAACGCCGAAGTCAACCGCAAGGCCGCCGACAAGGCTGGCCGCGAGGCCACAACTCGTCTCGCCAAGGCCAAGGTGAAACTCGGCTCCCTCATCGAGCAAGAGCGTCAGCGCCAAGAAGCGGCAGCAAAGCGTCAGTATCAGCAGAAGCTCCAGCAACAACAAGCCGCTGCGGCCGCCCGTAAGGGTTCGGGCAAGAGTGGCAGTGGCGCCTTTGGCGGCGGGGCCTCTCTTGGCGGCGGCGGTGGCGGCGGTGCTGGTGGCGGTGGCGGCTCGTATGTCGCGGTTTCGGGACAGGCTGGCGCGGCTATCAGAGCCGCGCAGGGTCAGCTTGGCGTTCCGTATCGGTTCGCCGCGTCTACACCAGGAGTTGCGTTCGATTGTTCGGGTCTCACAGCATGGGCGTGGGGCACGGCGGGGGTTTCGCTACCGCATCAATCTCGAAGTCAGTACTCGTCGCTTCCGCATGTGCCGGCAAGCGAAGCGCAGCCTGGAGATCTGATTTTCTATTACTCGCCGATCAGCCATGTGGGCCTGTATCTCGGTGGTGGGATGATGATTCATAGCCCACAAACCGGAACCTCGGTGAGCTACACCCAGGTGCGATGGAACAAAGTGGTCGGCGTCGCTCGACCGGGCTAGTCCCTGCTGGCGCCCGCACGATACGGTCGCAGCGTGCAGGGATTCAATGTCGCCAACATCACCAAATGGTTGCTCGCCAACATCGACAATGTCGTCGCGCCGTTCTCGGTAGAGCTCATCGCTGGTGGCCGCTCGAACCTCACCTTCTTGGTCACTGATGGTGCCGGTCGAAAGCTGGTGCTGCGTCGCCCACCGCTTGGTCATGTGTTGGCCACAGCGCACGACATGGCACGCGAGTACCGCATCATCGCTGCCGTTGGTAAGACGTCGGTTCCCGTGCCGCCAGCGCTCGGACTGTGCACCGACCTCGAGGTCAACGACGCACCGTTTTATGTAATGGGCCATGTCGATGGTGTTGTGCTCGACAGTGCCGAGCGTGCCGCTGCATTGCCTCGTGAGTTGCGGGTACCCGCGAGCGAGCATCTCGTGCACGTGCTCGCCGATCTGCATGCCGTCGATATCGACGCCATTGGTTTGGGCGACCTTGCTCGCCGCGAGGGATACATCGAGCGGCAGCTCAAGCGTTGGTCCACGCAGTGGGAAAACAGCAAGACCCGCGAACTGCCCGCACTCGACGAAGTCGCTCTGCGCCTACGCGATCGGGTGCCTGCGCAACACGGTGTCTCCATCGTGCACGGCGACTTTCGCTTCGGCAATTGCCTCGTCGACACCACGCGCGGGCAGGTTGCTGCAGTGCTCGACTGGGAACTATGCACCCTTGGTGATCCGCTCGCCGACCTTGGCTATCTGGGCGTCTACTGGAGCGATGGCGACGAATCGTCGTCACTTCGCGCCAACGATCCCACGCCAGCTGGCGGGTTCTTGAGCTACGCCGACGTCGTTGAGTTGTACGGCAAGCTCACTGGTCGCGATGTGAGCGATGTTGCCTATTACGTTGCCTTCTCGTGCTGGCGCCTGGCCGTGATCAGCGAAGGTGTGTACGCCCGTTATATGCACGGAGCGATGGGTGATCAAGGTCTCGATCTCGCACCCATGAAAGCCGGAACCGAGGGGCTCGCCGAGCGGGCTCTCGCTGCAGTCAGGAGTTTGTCATGACACAGAACCAAACAGCGGTGCTCGAGGGTTGGGCCAAGAGCAGCTTTACTGCGGCCGGATTCACGCGTGATGTGTACCGTCGCGGCAGCGGCCCAGCGGTTGTGGTTGTGCACGAGATTCCAGGCGTCACGCCCGCGGTGGCAGCGTTTGCGAACAACGTTGTCGACGCAGGTTTCACCGTGGTGATGCCGTCGCTAGTTGGCACACCCGGGCGCGGTCCGAGCGGCAGCTACATCGCGAGCTCGATGCTCAAGGTTTGTGTCGCCAAAGAGTTCACCACGATGGCGATGAAGCAGACCTCGCCGATCATTGCGTGGTTACGCGCGCTCGCGCGATCACTGCACAACGAACTCGGTGGACCCGGCGTGGGCGCTATCGGCATGTGTTTCAGCGGCGGTTTCGCGTTGGGCATGATGGTCGACGACATCATGGTTGCACCAGTGTTGTCGCAGCCCTCGATGCCATTTGCTGTCGGCGGTAAAACTCGTGGCGCCGATCTCAACCTGTCGCCCGACGATGCCTTAGCGATTGCCGAACGCGCAGCCCAAGGCTGTCAGGTGCTCGGGCTGCGTTTCACCGGCGACAAGCTTGTTGGCTCGCGGTTCGACTCGCTGCGCGAACTGTTGGGCGATGCGTTCATTGCGATCGAGCTACCCAGCGCGGCCAAGACCGATCACTCGGTGCTCACCGAGCAACGTGATGAGCCCAGCGTGCAACGCGTGCTCAGCTTCTTGCAGGACAAGCTGCTGAGCTGAGCCCTGTCGTGCTGAGCTGAAATCAGTTGGCCCGCCGCCGGGCCAACTGCCTATGCCTTACCCAAGGCCTCGAGAGCTTGCTGCTTGGCGGCTTTGTAGTCGGCCTTACCATTTGGTGCACGGGGCACGGCCGACACGAAGATCACTCGCTTGGGCGCCTTGTATCCGGCCAACTGGCCCTTCACGGAGGCGATGATGGTGGCTTCGTCGATGGTGGCGCCCTCGGCGAGCGACGCTACCGCGGTCACGCTTTGGCCGAACTTCTCGTCGTCGACGCCCACGACGAGGCAGTCGAGCACACCCTCTGAGCGCTTGACGGCCTCTTCGACTTCTTCAGGGAACACCTTTTCGCCAGCGGTGTTGATGACCTGACTGCCGCGACCGAGCAACGCCAAGCTGCCGTCGGCGTTGACTGTGGCCATGTCGCCGGGGAATGAGTAGCGCACGCCGCGAATCGTGCGAAACGTACGTGCAGACTTTTCGGGGTCTTTGAAATATCCGATCGGCACGTTGCCGCCAGCAGCGACCATGCCGGCCTCACCCGAGCCGGCAACGACCTCGCGGTCGTCGTCGGTGAAGACTTTTGTGGTTGGAGATTGGCTGAATTTTGCGGTCTCGATGGGCATGCCTCGCATCGAGATCTGCATGCCCATGCTGCCCTCGCTGGAGCCCATCGCGTCGAGCAACACAGCTTGCGGGATGAGCTCGAGCATCTCCGCTTTCACCTCGGAGGTCCACATGACTCCCGACGACACGACCATCTTGAGCGTTGTCGTGTCGAAGGGCTTGCCAGCCTCAATGGCTGCCTCGAGGGCGCGCACGATGGGCTTGGCGAACGAGTCGCCGACAATGACGACGCTGGTGGCCTTTTCGTTCTGAACAGTGGTGAGCAGTTCGTCGCTGTCGAGCGAACGCGATGGCAATGTGATGACGCTGCCACCCATGAGGTGGGGGATGAATGCGCCAAGCCACAAGCCCGTGCCATGCATGAGCGGGCAGCTGGGAATGCTGATGATCTGATTGCCCGCGCCGACGATGTCGGTGACAGCAGATGCCACAAGCGCTGCCTCGGTGATAGGCGCAGCGCCGACCAGTGGGAAGCCGCTCGTGATGAAGCCGCCGGTCATGCCGCCCATCTCGTACATCACGCCCTTGGGCATGCCGGTAGTGCCGCCGGTGTAGAGCATGTAGATGTCTGATTCGTCGCGGGTGATGCGTGGCATCGGGTCGTAGCCGGCGACTATTTGGTCGTAGCTGCGTGCGCCATCGACCTGTTGGGTACCGCCATCGTCGACTTCGATGAGCAGCTTGATCTTGGGCAGGCGACCGATAATTCGCGCAACGCGATCGCCGAGCGACGAATGAAAGACGAGCGCTTCTGCGTCGCTGTTATCGAGCAAGTACCAGAGTTCTTCGTCGAGGTAGCGGTAGTTCACGTTGACCGGGACGCCGCGCATCTTGAACGCGGCGTATTGGGCTTCGAGGTATTCGTTGCTGTTGTAGAGAAACAGGCCGACCTTGCTGTCGGGCACGAGACCTGCATCGACATATGCAGCAGCAATGCGCGCCGAGCGGTTGTCGTATTCGGTCCATGTGCGGCGGGTGTCGCCGTGCACAATCGCCGTAGCGTCACCGATTACATCGGCGAGGGACTCCCACACTGTCGCAAAATGCATTTCCATGCGTGCAGCGTAGGCCGTTTGCGAAACCTGCGCTGCTATTGCAGCAACGCTGGCTGACCTCGATCAGTCGGTGGCCCAGACCAGCAGTTCGGCGCCGTCTGGCCCAGCAGTCATCGAGATCGACGCGGCGTCGGTGAGGCGCACAGCCGCTCCCTGATCGAGTGGGTAGCCGCCCTCAAGAACTGCGGTGCCCAAAGCGACAAAGGCGTGCACGTGAGGAGTCGACGGAAGCGCAACTGTTTGACCCTCGGTGAGCCGCGCTCCCCACAGCACGGCGCCGCGCTGGTTGATGGTGATGGCCGCGTCGTGGCCCTGGCCCGATGCAATCGGCACGAGTCCGCCTTTGGCGAGCTCGGCGTTGATGTCGAGTTGCTGATAGCTCGGCCGAATTCCTGTGGTGTCGGGGTGCACCCACATCTGCACGAAGTGCACCTCGGTGTCGGGGCTCGGGTTCTCTTCGCTATGGCGGATTCCGGAGCCGGCGGACATTCGTTGGGCGAGGCCGGGGTACAACACGCCGTGGTTGCCTTCGCTGTCGCGATGTTCGAGCGTGCCGCTGAGCACCCAGGTGATGATCTCCATGTCGCGGTGCCCGTGCATGCCAAAACCAGTTGCAGGTGCAACAAGATCGTCATTGTTCACGAGCAGTAAGCCGTGCCCGTTGTGGTGCGGCGAGTAGTGCCCGCCGAAGTTGAACGAGTGTTTCGATTTCAACCAACCGACATCGGTGGAGAAGCGGTTATCGGCCGACTGAATTGCGATTGTCATTGGCTCATCAAACATCGTGTCGACGGCTGCTATTCCCCGATGCCGCGATTGCTTAGCGCGGGCCGCCGTCGATGTTGAGTAAGGCGCCAGTGGTGTAGCTGCTCGCTGCGCTGGCGAAGTAGAGCGCTGCGCCAACGACCTCGTTGGGTTCGCCGCCACGCTGCAACGAGAAGCCCGACTTGGCGCTGCGGCTGAATGCATCGAGGTCCCACGCTTTGCTGATGTCGGTGAGGAACGGTCCGGGCACGATGCAGTTGACCCGAACCTTTGGGCCAAGCGTGCGCGCTAGGCCCAGGGTGAGGTTGTTGATGCCAGCCTTCGCCGCGCCGTAGACCAACTCATTGGGAGTGGGCCGGTGCGATGCGATCGATGACACAAAGATGATTGAGCCGCCATCACCCTTTGCCATCTCCGTGCCCACAACTGCCGAGAGACGAAATGGGCCCTTCAGGTTCACGCCGACCACCTTGTCGAAGAGGTCTTCGGTGATGGCGTCGACCGATGGGTACAACGGCGACATGCCTGCGTTGTTCACGAGGATGTCGACATGACCGAACTCGGCGTAGGCGCGCTCGGCGAGTTGGTCGGCACCATCCCATGACGCGGCGTGATAGGCGACAGCGAGGGCTCGCTGTCCGATCGAGCGCACCTCGTCGGCCACGACTTCGCAGTTCTCAAGCTTGCGACTGGCGATGACCACGTCGGCTCCGTTTGCTGCAAACGCCAGTGCCATTTCTCGGCCGAGCCCACGGCTGCCCCCGGTGACGACAGCAACTTTTCCCGATAGGTCGAACAGTTCGGTGCTCATCAGCGAATGCTGCCACATCACCCGCCCGAGTTGTCGTCTCGCTGAGGCGGCTGGGTTATGAGAACCGGGTGACGAAGCCGCGGCGGCGAAAGACGTGCAGCATCCGCGCCGTGAACGCGAAGCCGGCGAGCAGCATCACGAACGCTCCGATCACGCCGAGCGCAATCTCGTGGCCGGGTAACGGATTGCCGTTGAGCACCGCGCGCAACGCATTGAAGGCGTGGGTACTGGGCAGGATTCGGGCGATTGGCTGCAGGGCGCCCGGCAGCGCGTCGACGGGATTGAACACGCCGCTGAACGCCATCAAGATGAAGTTGCTCCCCCAAATGAGAATCTCGGCACCTTGCCCGAACCGCAGCACGATGCCGATGTTGGCAATGCCCGCCGACCACCCGACGATGGTGAGGATCAGCGCGATGGGCAGTATCGACCAACCGATCGAGCTCAGCTCGAAGCGGAAGAATCCAAAGGCCGTGATGGACAATGTGGCGAGTGCGAACAGCACCTTGAACAAGCCGAACGCGGCCGTGCCCGCAAGGTATTCGAACTCGGTGACCGGAGTGGTGAGCACGTTGAGCAGGTTGCGGCTCCAGGTCTCCTCAAGGAACCCGGTGCCCACCGCAATCTGGCTCTGGAACAGAATGTGAAACATCATGATTCCAGCGATGAGGTACGGCGTGCCGCTGGTGGCCGACGTGCTATTGCGGGCCACGTAGGTGCCGAGGCTGCCCCACAAAATGATGTCCATCAGCGGCCAAAAACCGATGTCGAACCAACGGTGAGGGGCGCGCCACAACACATAGGCGTGTCGACGCATGACCACTCGGATGCGATGCCAACTCATGCGCGCCTCGCTTCATCGGCGAGTTGCATAAACACGCCTTCAAGATCGTCGTAGCCAAAGGTTGCAGCGATTGCTGCGGGGGTGTCGTTGGCGACAACCTGTCCGTTCGCCAAGAAGATGACCCGCTCAGTGAGCATCTCGACCTCGCGCATGTCGTGGCTGGTAATGAGTAGCGCCGCTCCGGTAGATGCGCAGAACTGAAGCAAACCGGTGCGCACTCGCAGGGCTACGTCGGGGTCGAGTGACGCCGTTGGCTCGTCGAGCACGAGCAACTTCGGATTGTGCAACGTGGCTTTCACGATGCCCACGAGCGTGCGTTGCCCACTGCTCAGTGCGCTGCACAGTCGGTCGGCGAGATGGGTGATCTCGAAACGTTCGAGGGCCTCGTTCACCGCCTGTTTCTCGTTGCGCACGCCGTACCACCCAGCGAACACGCCGAGTGCCTCGCGTACTTTGAGCCGGTCAGGAAGCGGTAGGTAACCGGCAGCGAAACCCACACTCTCCATCGCCCGTGAGCGGTGCCGCGGCAGACGGTGACCCACGATGGTGACGCTGCCGTTGTCGGGCAGGATCGCGCCGAGCAGCATCAGCAGTGTTGTGGTTTTACCCGCGCCGTTGGGTCCGAGCAATCCAACACGTTCGCCTGGCGACACCGTGATGGAGATGCCACGAACGGCTTCCACCTTCTTGAAGGTTTTGCGCAGTTCGTGAGCGACGAGAACGTCGGCTGCTTGTTGCGTCATGGCGCAATTCTGCCCGACGCCCCGTCTGCCCGTCTGCATGGGCGCGATTTGGGACAACTGCTGTCCCAAATCGCGCCCATGCAACTGGGTTGAGGCGGTGAGGGTGTGCTGAGGGGGTGAGGGGGTGAGGCGCCGATCGGGCGTTAGACGTTGTCGATGGCTAGCGCGGCGCGCCGGCCTTCGAGTATTGCTTCGTACACCGTGCGTGGCGCCACGCAATCGCCGGCCTGCAGTTGTGCACCGGGCAGGGGCTCGGACGGTAGCCGGAAGCCACAATCGACAAGGGCAACGCAGGCGATGTCGCGTCGCTCTGCGGTGAATCGGTCTTCGACGACGATGTGTCCTTGATGGACGTCGCGAAGGAGCGACCGACGCTCAATGTGCACGCCACGTTGGGCGAGGCGCACGTTGGCTGGAGCTAGATCGCCGGTACGGCTGAGTTCGTTGCCAGCAATGTTGTCTTGCGTAATCAGCACAGCCCGCTCGCCAAGTTGCTCGGCGAGCGCGACTGCGATTGGTCCGCCGATGGGATCGAACAACACGATCTGACCCTCGCTGGGCAACGCTGATGGATCGGAGAGGGCGTGCAACACGTCGAGCACCATCTCAGATGAGTGCACTGCGTATGTGCGCACGCCGGGCAACGATCCGGTGGCTTGCACAACGACCTCGTTGGGACGCGAGGCCAATTGCTGATCGGCAGCAGTGTTGAGTTCGATCGAGACGCCGTTGCGCTCGCACTCGGCAATGAGCCAATCAACGAGCGGCAGAGCCGGGCCCGCAACGGTGGCGACGCCGCCGAGTCGTGCAGAGCGCTCGACAATGCGCACGCTGTGTCCGCGCAGGGCAGCTACTCGGGCCGTCTCTAAGCCAGCGGGTCCACCGCCGACTACGACCACGTTGCGCGGGTGACGCGAGCGTTGGTACCAATCGGGGTCTTCGGTCTCGCGGCCGCTGGTGGGTTCGCCGACACAACTGACAATCGGGTTGCGCGCGTCGCGCACCTGACAGCTTTGGTTGCACCGAATACATGGTCGGATCTGAGCTGCCTGACCGTTGGCAAGCTTGCTGACCAACGAGGGATCGGCGATCTGGGCACGGGTCATTTCGACGGCATCGCATACGCCATCGCCCAACGCCCATTCGGCTTGGCCCCAATCGACAACAGAGCCCTGCAGGATCACCTTGGTTTGAGGGCTGCTCTGCTGCACGGCATCGCGAACGCTGCGGCACACGTCGATGTTGAAACCGGTTGGCTCATGAAAGTCTGGGCGGGTCTTTTCGATGCTGAAGATTGCGCCTCGAACCACGACGAGATAGTCGAGCCCGCATGCCGCGAGTTGTGCAGCAATTGACGGAGCAGCATCGGGAGTGATGCCGGCCCAGGGTGCAAGCTCGTCGCACGACAAGCGCAAACCAAGCACGCGATTTGCGCCAAGGTTGGCTCGCACGGTGTCGATGACTTGGCGGGCGAGGAGCAGGCGGTCGGCGCCCCATTCGTCGCCACGCTGATTGGTGAGACCCGACAGGAACTGGCGGATCAAGCTGTGTTGCCCAGCGTTGATTTCGACGCCATCGCAATCGGCCTGGGCGGCAACCTGCGCAGCGGCACCAAACCCCGCAACTACGGCAGCGATGTCGTCGGCTTCCATCCACTTCGGCACTTCGCGGCTGTTGACCTCGGGCACCCGTGATGGAGCCCAGAGTTCGCGCTGGCTATAGGCCGACGAGCCTTGGCCGCCAGCGTGATCGAGCGAGGCGATGAACATCGAGCCATGGTCGTGGCACGCTGTAGCGGCAAGTTGCCAACCGGTGCCACACCGCTGAGCCAGCGGCGAACGCTCGTAGGGCCAGTCGCTTTCGTGCACGCTGGCGCCTTCGCCCACCACAATCGCGCAGCCGCCTTCGGCGCGCCTCGCAACGTAACGAACCCAGCGCTCGGGCAACGTGCGCGAGTCGTCGGCAAGATTGGTGACGTGTGGCCCGAACATCACGCGGTTCTGGGCAGCCCGTGGTCCGAGCTGGATCGTTTCGAGGAGGTTCATGGCCTACTGATTCTTGCCGAGGGCGAGTTCTTCGCGCCGTATCAGCCGCTTGATGTTTTCGATATGGCGGGCCAACACGAGCAAGCCGAGGGCGACGATTGCGCAGATCTCCCAAGCTGGCGCGCCAGCGAGAGCTGCGCCGACGGGCAGCAACACGATGATCGCTATAGAGCCAATCGATGCCTTCTTGGTGAGCCTGCTGACAGCGAGCCACACTGCGGTGAGCACCACTGATACAAGTGGCTGCAGCACAAACATGGCGCCACCAACGGTGGCGACCCCTTTGCCGCCTGCAAAGCGCTTGCCGCCGAAGCGACGCGCTGCAGGAAGCATGTGCCCGAGCGTGGCAGCAGCGACGCACATGTATGCCGTGAAGCGGCCATCGATGAGCCAACCTCCACCGGCTGCGACGGCGCCTTTGGCTGCGTCGAGTGCGAACACGAGGACGCCGCGTTTCCAGCCGAGAACACGGCTTACGTTTGAAGCGCCAGGGTTGCCGGAGCCATGAGCGGTGATGTCGACCCCGCTGGCCCGCGCCACCATCGCCGCGCTGGGGAACATTCCCAGCAGGTATGCCAGTGGCACGAGCAGCACGATGTTCAATGACACGTCTTCATTGAACATCATTGCGGCGGCTCAGAGCGTGAGCTCAGCTGACAACGCTGAGTTTGCGCGACGCCGACAGCGACACGGATACAGGCTTGCTGTGGTCCATTGCAGGCTTCGGGTTGAGCGCAGCGTTGACACCTTGCAGGGCTTGATCGCCGTGGCCGGTGACGCATTCGGGGTCTGGGCCATCGAGCGGAAGGCCGGTAAAGAACTTGGCAGCCATGCAACCGCCCTGACACGCGTCGTAGCTGCCGCAGCTTGAGCACGCACCGGCCGACTGTGGCTCGCGCAGTTCGAGGAACAACGGGCTTTGCTTCCAGACGTGGCTGAAGCCGCCTTCATCTCGAACCGAACCGGCCTTGAACTCGTCGTGGATGACGAATGGGCAGGCGTACACATCGCCGATTGGATCGATGAGGCAAACGACTCGGCCAGCGCCGCACATGTTGAGGCCTGGAAGCGCATCGCCCAGCGCATTGAGGTGAAAGAACGAGTCGCCGGTGAGCACGTTGTCGCCATGAGCCATCAGCCAGTTATAGATCTGGCGCTGTTGCGCATTGGTTGGGTGCAGGTCGTGCCACGTATCGGCGCCGCGACCGCTGGGACGCAAACGGGTGATGCGCAATTGCGCACCGTACGAATCGGCGAGGGCCTTGAACTCGTCGAGTTGATCGACGTTGTGGCGGGTGACGACCACGCTGATCTTGAACGGCCCGAAGTTTGCAGCGGCCAAGTTGTCCATTGCCCGCCGAGCCATCTCGTAGCTACCCGGGCCGCGCACGGCATCGTTGGTGACTGCGTCGATGCCGTCGAGGCTGATCTGGATATCGAGGTAATCCATTGCGGCGAGACGACGCGCTTTTTCGGCGTCGATGAATGCGCCGTTGGTAGAGAACTTGACGCCGATGCCGTTGGCGATGGAGTACTCGAGCAACTCGAAGAAGTCGCGGCGCACCATGGGTTCGCCGCCGCCGATGTTGATGTAGAACACCTGCAGATCACGGAGTTCGTCGAGCACTTGCTTGGCTTCGGCGGTGGTGAGTTCGCGCGGATCGCGCTGACCGCTAGAAGACAGGCAGTGGACGCACTGCAGGTTGCATGCGTAGGTGAGTTCCCATGTCAGACAGATCGGCGCGTCGAGGCCGCTCTTGAGTTGGGTAACGAGTGTTTCAACGCTCACGGACAATCTCCGATGATTTCAATGATTCGAAAGCCGTGGCGAAGCTCGGCCAACGACCGGGAGCAATGCCGCATGCCTGCAAGGTGTGGGCTAACGATGGGTGTTGCGAAAGACTTTTGGCCACGGCTACGACGTCGAGATGTTTGAGAAACACCAACCGACGATTGCCGTAGTGGTAGGCGAGTGCGCCGAATGGCTCGGGGCGCAGGGCTACCTGAGGATTTAACTCGAGCGCAGCGTCGAGCAGGCTCGAATCGGTCATGGCTTAGTAGACGCCGCACATGCCGTCGATGGACAGCTCTTCGACGAGCATTTCTTCGACGATCAACGACTGCTGAGAAGTGGCTTCGGCGAGTTCGGCCTGAGCGGTATCGAGCGTTGTGGTGACGGTCTGCGTGATGTCGTCCATCGGATCCTCCTGCGGGCTGAATGCCATTGTGTGCAAGAACGAACGCTAGGGCTTATCGCTGCGTCGCGCCAACATCTGTCTCACTACTCGATTGGCGAGCCGATCGCTCCGCCGCATGTGACCCCCAGCTCGGGTGTCTGGGGACCTTGCTCGTACTCGACAACAAACGCAGCGAGGCGTGCATCGGTGACGGAATCGAGGCGCAGTTGCTTGCCCCATGCATTCGCGACGACGGCCTCTGTCAAGCCTTCGTACGGGCTGACCAACACATGCGAGTGGTTGCGAGCAAAGGCTCGAACGATCGCCACTTGATCTGCGGGTAGATCAGGCCGGTAGGTGAGCCACACAGCACCATGCTCCATGGAGTGCACGGCGTTTTCGTTCTTTACGGGCGTGTCGTACACGCCGCAGTTCTGCCACTTTGGGTCGTGGCTGCCGCCCACGGGTGGCGACTGCGGGTAGCTCACAGGAGTATCGACATGCTCTTGCAACAGCGGGCCGAACGTCTTGACGCCATCGATGTTGGTGGCAACAGAAATCTCGCTGGCGATGGCTACGTCGGTTGTGGTGGTGGACTTGCTCTCGGTGCTGGCCGCGGTGTTGGCGTTGCTCGAGCAGGCCGCTGTCGCAAGGCTCACGATCAGCACGGCCGCGAGTGTCGTTGATCTCATTCGCCGATTCTGTCAGGAAACCGAGCAGGGTAGGCACGCGGGACTACTAACATCTGCTTCCCCCTGCGGACCTCAACATGGCTGAACCGTTCCTTTTCCCCGAACTCGACAAAGAACTCGAACAGCTGAAGTACTCGCGCGCCTGCCGTGATGAGATGATCGCTGCGTTCGAACGGGTCGACCCCGATAGCTCGGCCGACGACATCACCAAGGAGTACATCGAGGTCACCGTCGCCGAGGCGCTGCAAGATCTGCGTACGCCGGGTGCGGGCGACTTTTTCGGTCGTATCGACGAGGACGACGACCGGTGGTATATCGGTCGTCGACACATCGAAGATCAGCGTCACGATCCGGTGGTCATCGACTGGCGTGCTCCCATTGCAGCGCCGTTCTACCGAGCCACGTCTATTGACCCGTTGGGCCTCAAGCATCGTCGCCGTTTCACACTGGCTGACGGCCAGATCACGGCCTATCTCGATGAGCAACTTGACGACCCCGATGCCGTCGGCGCGGCTTCGGGTATCCCCGATCCGGTGCTCGCCGAAATTGGTGCGGCGCGCACTGGTGCGATGCGCGAGATCGTGGCCACCATTCAGGCCGAGCAAGACGTGGTGATCCGCGCCCCAATGCAGCAGGCGCTCATTGTGCAAGGTGGCCCGGGCACCGGCAAGACGGCAGTTGGTCTGCACCGCGCCGCGTACTTGCTGTTCGAACACCGCCGCCAGTTGGCGCGTGATGGCGTGCTTGTGGTGGGCCCCAACAAGGTCTTCCTTGACTACATCGGCAACGTGCTGCCGTCGCTTGGCGAGCGCAGTGTGCAACAGCGAACGGTGCTCGATCTGTGCGTGCCACGCATCGAAGTTGGTGCCCGCGATTCGGTAGAGATGGCCCGCCTCAAGGGCGATCCGCGCATGCTCGCCGTGTTGCAGCGCGCAGTGCTGGGCGGTGTGCGGGCCCCTCAGGAAGCCGTTCGCGTCCCCATGGGTGCGCGCACGTTGGTTATCGAACCCCAAGAATTCGCGGCGTGGATCGAAACGGCGCTTGGCGGCTCGGCCGTGTCGCGACCGTTGAACCGCCGCCGCGATGCACTGAAGGCGATTGCCCAACAAGACCTCATGCGTCGAACCGATAAGGAAGACGCTTGGGCGAGGGCCAGCGTGTTGCGCGATGCGGTGACCGCGGCGTGGCCGGTGCAGCAACCCAAGACCGTGCTGCAGCGCTTGTTCAGCGTCGACACCGTGATGGCTGCTGCGGCCGACGGCATCTTGACCGCCGACGAGCAGAGCGAACTGTTGCGACTCGGCAAGCCGGGTTCGAAGAGCAGGCCATGGACGGCGGCCGATCAGTTGCTGCTCGACGAGACGCACTCGTTGCTCAACGGGCCGCCCTTTCAGTTTGGCCATGTGGTGGTCGACGAAGCGCAAGATCAGTCGGCGGTTGGCCTGCGTGTCATCGGCCGTCGCAGTCCTACGGGGTCGTTCACGATTCTTGGTGACCTGGCCCAAAGCACCACTCCGGCAGGTCAACAAAATTGGCCAGCAGTTGCGCAATATCTCGGCGCTACCGACTACGAAGTGGCGCATCTCACCATCGGATATCGCGTGCCCGAGCAAGTGCTCACGGTGGCGAATCTGTTGCTTGCGTTCACCGGTGTCGACACAGTGGCGAGCCGCAGTGTGCGCATGGATGGCGAGTCGCCAACCATGCGAGTGGCCGAAAGCTCCGAACTCGCCGAGGCGGTGGCTCAAGAAGTGCTCATCGCCCGGCATCGCCATGTGCTCACGGGCGTGGTTGCCCCGCGGCGATTGCACGAAGCGATTGCGGCCAGCCTTGCTGCTCATACGCTTGAGGCAGTCGAGCGAGTGCAAGACCTGCAGCGTTCGCACATTCCGGTGTTCACCGCCGAGGATGTGAAGGGTCTCGAGTTCGATGCCGTTGTTGTGGTGAACCCGGCCGAGGTGTTCGACGGGTCTGCTCGTGGGGCGCGTTTGCTGTACGTGGCGATGACTCGTGCAGTACAGGTGCTGCGGATGGTTGGCGATACAGCCTTCAACGCTGAGGCGCTGTAACGTCAGAGCCAAGAGCAAATAGCCAACTCGTCTCGTCAAACTTGGGAGCCATCGTGAAGACCAAAGCGGCAATTCTGTGGGAAGTCAATACGCCTTGGAGCGTCGAAGAGATCGAACTCGATCCACCAGGCCCAGGCGAAGTTTTAGTGAAGCTCGCAGCGTCGGGCATGTGCCACAGCGATGAGCATCTCGTCACGGGTGACCTTCCGTTTGGTCTGCCAATCATCGGTGGCCACGAAGGCGCCGGCGTTGTGCAAGAAGTTGGCGCCGGCGTCAGCTGGCTGGCCCCCGGCGATCACGTCGTGTTCGGATTCATCCCCAGCTGCGGCCGCTGCGCAAGCTGCTCAACAGGTCATCAGAACCTGTGCGATCTCGGCGCGCTGATGGGCCTCGGCCGTCAGATCACCGATGGCGGCAGCCGTCACCATGCCCGTGGTCAAGACCTCGGCATCATGTGCATCCTTGGCACCTTCGCTCATCACACCGTGGTGAACGAGGCCAGCTGCATCAAGATCGATAAAGACGTTCCACTCGATCGCGCCTGCCTACTCGGCTGTGGCGTGGTCACCGGCTGGGGCAGCGCGGTGTATGCAGCCGAAGTCAAAGCTGGCGACACAGTGGCAGTGGTCGGTGCCGGCGGCATCGGCGCAAACGCAATTCAGGGCGCACGCCTCGCTGGCGCCAAGCGCATCATCGCCATCGACCCAGTCGAGTTCAAGCGCGAAAAGGCAATGGAGTTCGGCGCCACGCACACTGCAGCCAGCATGGCCGAGGCAATGCCACTCATTCAGGAACTCACCTGGGGCACGATGGCCAACAAGGTCATCATGACCATGGGCGTCGGCTCGGGCGAAGTGATTGGCGAAGCGTTGGCCCTCACCGCCAAGCGCGGCCGCGTTGTTGTCACCAACATTCACCCAGCCATGGAATACAGCGCCAGCATGAGCCTGCTCGATCTCACCTTGATGGAGAAGCAACTCGTTGGTTCGCTGTTCGGGTCGGGTAACCCACGCTCCGACATTCCCAAGCTGATGGGTCTGTACCGCGATGGTCTGCTCGACCTCGACGGTTTGGTCACCGCCGAGTACCCACTCGAGGGCATCAACGAGGGTTACGACGCCATGCGCGCCGGAACCAACATTCGCGGAGTGCTGAAGTACGACTGAGTTCTTGTCGAACCCCAAGCGGGCGTTACATTGCAGATGTTCGCCTAGTACGGGGGTAGTCAGTCATGAAGTCACGCGCAGCAGTGTTGTGGGGCATTAACCAAGAGTGGAAGATCGAAGAGATCGACATCGATCCACCAAAGGCCGGCGAAGTGTTGGTCAATTGGAAAGCGGCCGGCCTGTGCCATTCTGACGAGCATCTCGTCACCGGCGACATGGTTCCACCACCAGAAGTGTGGCCACTTATGGGCATCGAAGACTTCTTCCCCGTCATCGGCGGCCACGAAGGTGCCGGCATCGTTATCGAGGTCGGCCCCGGCGTGACCAGCGTTCAGGTTGGCGATCATGTTTCGGCCAGCTTCGTTCCGAGCTGCGGTCGCTGCCGTTATTGCTCAACTGGCCGCCAGAACCTGTGCGACGCCAGCATCGGCACGTTCGTCGGCGGCATGATCACCGACGGCACCCACCGTCACTTCATCAATGGCAAGCCTGTCACCCTGATGGCCAAGGTTGGCACGTTCTCCGAGTTCGCCTGCGTGGCTGAGAACTCGTTGATCAAGGTCGAGCCCGACTACCCACTCGAGTGCGTAGCGCTCGTGAGCTGTGGCGTCGCCACCGGTTGGGGTTCGGCCGTGAGTCGCGCCGAAGTCAGCCCCGGCGAGACCGTGGTGGTTGTGGGCATTGGCGGCATCGGCATCAACGCCGTGCAAGGCGCAAAGATGGCTGGCGCCCGTCACGTCATCGCGATCGACCCAGTCGAGTTCAAGCGTGAGAAGGCCATGGAGTTCGGTGCAACGCACACGTTCGCCTCGATGGAAGACGCCATCATGTCCGTCGCCGAGCTCACGTGGGGCCAAATGGCCGACAAGGTCATCATGGCTCCGGGCGTGATGTACGGCGATCTGATGCAGCTCGGCATGTCGTTGGCCGGCAAGGGCAGCACCGTTGTGGTCACCGCCGTTGCCCCCATGGCGCAGACTCACGCAGCCGTCAACTTGTTCGAGTTGTCGATGTGGCAGAAGGAAATCAAGGGAACCATCTTTGGTTCGCTCAACCCTCGCGCCGACATTCCTCGCCTGCTTGGCATGTACCGCGATGGTCAGCTCAAGCTCGACGAACTCATCACCAAGCGCTACACGCTCGATGAGATCAACGAGGGTTACCGCGCGATGCGCGACGGTGACAACTTGCGCGGAGTCATCATCTACGCATGATCGATCGCGCACTACTCGACAGGCTGAGTACGCATGTCGTTGGTCGTCAACGCGAAGTCGAACTGGTCCTGGCGGCCCTCGACGCAGATCGTCATGTTCTGCTCGAGGGGCCTCCGGGCACCGGTAAGAGCACGCTGCTGCGTGCCGTTGCCCACGAACTCAGCCTCGGATTCGAATTCGTCGAAGGCAATGCCGAACTCACCCCGGCGCGCCTCGTTGGTCACTTTGACCCAGCGCGGGTGCTCACCGACGGATACGACCCCGACGTGTTTGTCGATGGTCCGCTCATCAGCGCAATGCGCGAAGGCGCATTGCTGTATGTCGAAGAGATCAACCGCATTCCTGAAGAGACACTCAACGTGCTCATCACGGTGATGAGCGAGCGCGAGTTGCACGTGCCCCGTCTGGGTCGCGTTGCGGCCTCGCCCGGGTTCCGACTCGTGGCCGCAATGAACCCATTCGATGCCATCGGCACCGCGCGTATCAGTGGCGCTGTGTACGACCGTGTGTGCCGTCTGGCGGTTTCGTATCAAAGCGCCGCCGAAGAATCAGCAATCGTGGCGCGCGCTATCAGCACCGCGAAGGTGACCGAGCCGGTGTCGCCGGCGTGGATTGCCAAAGCGGTCGAGGTCGTGCGCCGCACGCGTAGCCACAACGAATTGCGCGTGGGTTCGTCAGTTCGCGGTGCCATCGACGCAAGTGCTGTCGCGGCTTCGCTTGCGCAACTACGTGGCGTACCTGCCGACAATGCCGCTGCCGGTCTCGACGCAGCGATCATTGCGTTGTCGGGTCGTGTGCGCGTTCGCGAAGGCGGCACCCGCACCAGCGACGAAATCATCGCTGAGCTGTGGCAAGAGATTTTTGGTCGGGTCGACCAGTCGGGTGATGCAACCGGTGGAGACACATCGGGAAAAGCCTCAGCCCCGACGGGGGCGCCCCCCGCCCCGTAACCAAAGAAGGCGAGGACGCCGACGCTGCTGTCAGCGAGAGCGCGCGCAAGACCATGTCCCGCCGAGACCTGTCGCGCAATCCTCGCTTCGAGCAGGTGTCTCCCGAAGTTGGCGAACTCGATGAAGCAGCGGTCGACGAGGCATTGCAGGCCGACCCTGACGACACGATGGCGTTGCTGGCCGACCTCACGGCGGCAACCGATCCAAAGCTGCGCGAACTCGCCAAGCGCTTAGCCGGTCGCTTGTTCCTCGACGTGAGCCGTCGCGGTCCTGTGCGTCCACGTGGCGTGGGCAAGTTGGTCGAGCAGCCGTATCGCCCCGACGGCGGCGACCTCGATCTCGACGCCAGCCTTGAAGCCATCGGCGAAGCACGCGCCACCGGCGGCGCGGTCGATGTGCAGCGCTTACGCATCCGCGGCTGGGCTCGACCCGGCACCGCGTTGTGTCTGATGGTGGACCGCAGCGGCTCGATGGGCGGTAAGCCGTTAGCCACCTCTGCAGTGGCTGCTGCGGCCGTTGCCTGGCGCTCGCCAGCCGATTACAGCGTTGTTGCATTCGGCAAAGATGTGGTTGTCGCCAAATCGCAAGATGTCTATAAAGACGGCGACCGTGTGATCAACGACGTACTCACGCTGCGCGGATTCGGTACCACCGATCTTGCCGGAGCTCTCACCGCGGCGCGGTTACAACTGCATCGCTCGCAGGCCGGTCGCCGCATTGCAGTGTTGCTGTCCGACTGTCGCGCAACGGTCGAGGGCGATGTGATCGCCGCTGCTGCTGCGCTCGACGAACTGTTGATCATCGCTCCCGAGGGCGACTCCGACGAGGCCTACAAACTCGCTGCGGCAGTTGGCGCCAAGATCACCTGTGTGGCCGGACCATCTGGTGTGGCCGAAGCGTTGTCGAAACTGCTCGACGATTGATGATGGTGTACCCGGCCAATTCGTTGGCTGGTGTCTGGGTCCTAAGCTGAGCCCGTGAGCTTGCTGACTGCCGCCCCATCTCTCGAACCTCAGATCTTTCCCGTAGGTCGACGATCTACATTGCTCGTCGATGCTGCGCGTAACAACCGGATGCTTGGGGTCGACATTTGGTATCCCGCGTCGCTCGCTCACGAGCCAATAGCAACATATGAACTGTTGCCGGGCATCGCCTTCGAGTCAGCGGGCGCACGCCACGAACCTGCTGTAGCCCCCGGCCAGTTTCCGCTGGTGTTGTTCTCGCACGGTCGCACCGGAATGCGCTTTGCGTATTCGCTGCTGTCAGAGGCCCTTGCGGCGCGTGGCGCAATTGTGGTGTCAGCCGATCACCCTGGCGACGCCTTGGCCGATTGGTTGCTTGGCACCAACGTCGACGACCGAACCAACGAGATGAACCGCGTCGGCGACGCTGGGTTCTTGCTCGACTCAATGCTTGCGGGCGCCGACCACGTCACTGGGCTCCCCGACGATTTGCTTGCGGCGATCGATGCGCAACGTATTGCTGCGGTTGGACATTCGTATGGCGCGTATACGGCTCTCGCAATGGTGGCGGGCGCGCGCGGAATCGCTGCCGATACACGCGTCGGTGCTGTTGTTGGAATGCAGGCGTACACCCGCACGATGAGCGACGCTGCGCTTGGCCGTGTGCACGCACCCACGCTGTTGGTCGTTGCCGAACTCGATACTTCGACGCCGCCGGCCAGCGACGCAGACCGGCCGTGGGCGCTGTTACCCGGCGAGCCGGTGTGGCGTGTAGACCTTGCTGCCGCTGCGCATCAGGCCTCGAGCGACATCGGGTTGTACGCCGAACTGGCGCATCAGATTCCCGACCTTCCCCAGATCGTGGTGGACTATCTCGAGTCGAGTGCCAGAGACGCCACTGGCCCTGGGCTTCGGCCGTGGCGCGAAGGCTTGCTGTTGCACACCGAAGCGATTTGGGCGTTCCTCGATGTGGTTTTGAACATCGATTCTCAGCGTGGCGCCATTGCGGCGGAGCATTTGGCCGACAGCGACGGCGTCACTGTGCAACGCCGCTGACTCTTCAGCAGCGCACGTCGCGAGGCGGCACGATGCCCTTCACGTTTTCTTCGGCCCCATCGCCGCCTTGCGGGGCAGCTGTTGTGGCCGTAGTGGCTGCTGGGGAGGGCGCTGCGGCTGGGGCGGCTGGTGCCGCAACTGGTGCGTTCGTCGGTTTTTTGGGCATCTCAAGCAGTGGGGCGCGACCGCGGAACACCGAGATCACCGCTTGCATATTGCCGCCGGTCATCCGCGGGATCAGCACCAGGTTGGCTCCACGTGTCTCGGACGTCACCTCGATTTGGTAGGTGCGTAGGTTGCCTTGATCGAGTGCTTTGATGACGCCAGCGAACTCGAGCATCTTTTGCAACGTGAGGTCAGGGTCGGTCACCACGTATTGCTGGGCGGTGCGGATGAGCCCGCGTGCAATCGACGGTGTGTACACGCCAGTGGCCAGTGCCTTGGCCACAACGCGCCGTAAAAAGTCTTGCTGGCGCGAGATGCGACCGAGGTCGGCGAATCCATCTTCGACCCACTTGCCACTCTTGGGACTGAGGTACTCGTAGTGGCGCGAACGCACGTATGCCAACGCATGATCGCCGCTGAGGTTGAAGCATCCGGGCGCCGGCACGCTGAGGCCTGTGTGAGTATCGCGAGTGGGGTACTCAAACGGAATCGCCACACCGCCCACTGCATCGACCAACGTTTTGAATGCACAGAAATCGACCTGAATGAAGTGATCGATGCCGATTCCGAAGTTGTCGTAGATGGTGCGGATCAAGGTGTTGGGTTTGTTGCGCACGTATGCCGAGTTGATGCGGTTTTCGGTGTCGGTGCCGTGAATTGGTACCCACAGGTCGCGAGGGAACGACAACACCGCGGCCTGGCTGGTGGCCGGATCGACCCGCATGATCATGATCGTGTCGCTGCGCTGGCCGGTTGACGAACGGTCACCGAAGGCGCCAGCAAACGGCGAGTCGGCGGCGATGCACGCGTTGTTGTCGGCACCGGTGATGAGAAAGTTCATCGCCTTTGCGTCTGCCTCGGGGAACGCTTCGGCGGGACCGAGGTGCATTGAGTCTGCCTTGGCCAAGTTGACCACAGGGGCCGACTTTTGCTGGCTGCTGACCAATCGTTCGCCCAGCACCAATGCCGTTCCGCCAGCAAAGCAGGCCACGGCCAAGAGGCAGTTCACAACCACGATCAGCTTCTGCGCTGGCGTGTGCCGGCGCTTGAATCGTGCAGCATGGGTTGGCATGTCAGGTTGACGCTAGTTGTCGCGTCGGTGTGATGCGCAGCACCTCTCGCCGTGAGCCGTAACCGTTAGGGGCAGACGACATCCTTGGGCGGCACGATGCCCTTGACGATCTCGGTGGCTCCCGAATCGGGAAGTGCCACTGTGGTGGTTGTAGGCACCGGCTTGATGGTGGTGGTGGTTGTGGCCGGCGCGATTGAGTCGGGCGATGAGCTGGTTGATGCGGTCGTGGTGGTGGTCGCAGCAATTGTGGTGGTGGTCTCGAAGACCTGCGCTGGAGCGCCAGCAAGCCGCGCCTTGCCCCGGAAGATCGCCAAGATGGCCTTCATGTTCTGGCCCGTGAGGTGCGGCTCGATGACTGCGTTGCCGTTCTTCAAGATGCCGAGACCCTCAACTTGGTAGGTCTGCATTTCGCCGGGATTGAGTGATTTCATCACGCCGGCAAACTCGAGCTCTTTTGCCAAGGTGAGATCGGGATCGACCACTACGTACTTCTGTGCCACGTTGATGAGCGTGCGTGCCCGATTGATATTGAACGCGCCTTTGTCCAAGACTTTGGTGACGGTGCGACGTAAGAAATCTTGCTGACGTGAGATGCGGCCGTAGTCGGCGGCGGGGTCTTCTTTCCACTTACCAGTCTTGGGATTGAGGAACTGGTAGTGGCGGCTGCGCACGTATGCCAAGCCTGCTTCGCCGCTGAAGTTGAAACAGCCCGGTGTGGGCACATCGAGGCCGGTATTGCGATCGCGCGCGGCGAATTCGAACGGCACGGCGACTCCGCCGACCGAATCGACCAACGACTTGAAGGCACAGAAATCGATCTGCACGTAGTGCTGAATGGTGATGCCAAAGTTGTTGAAGATGGTGTTGATGAGCCGTTGAGGATCGTTCTTGCTATAGGCGCTGTTGATGCGGCTGGACCCGTTGCTGCCATCGATCTTCACCCACAGGTCTCGGGGGAATGACAACACGGCGGCGCGACTTGAGACAGGGTCGACTCGGATGACCATGATGGTGTCGCTGCGAGCGCCGAGGCTGGTGCGATCGCCGAAGGCCGAGTAGTACGGCGAATTCTTCGACACGCAAGCGCCGTTGTCGGCGCCCGTGATGAGAAAGTTCTGAGCTTTGGGGTCGGCGTCAGGGAACGGCCCAGCAGTGGTCGAGGGGCCACCGGTGTCGCTGGGTCCGCCCGTGGTGACCTCGGGCGCTGCGGTATCAACCGTGGGGGTCGTGATGATTGCTGCGGTCTTGTGTAGCCCGTTGATCACGCTCTGGCCGAACACCAACCCAGCGGAACCAAGCAAACAAGCGAAGATGATGATGCTGTTCACAATGAGCACTGCGTATTGAGCAATGTGACGGTGACGCGAGGTGCGGCCGGCTTGTTGTGGCTGGTTGCTCTCTGGCTGCTCAGTCATGAAGCCGCAAGGATATCGCTGGCAGGTGGGGGTCCGTGGCGCGGCCTCACGGCTCGCGGAGAAACGTCCGACTAGCGTGCATTCTCATGCGATTGATGGCGCCTCCTCCGAGCTGGATCCAACGGCTCGACAAGCTGCACCTGCTGACTCCGGTGCGCATTGTCGTCGTGTTGGCAGTTGCGATCTCGATCACGATCTTCATTCGTCGATTTGTCGTTCGATTGTTGAAGCCGGTCTTCGCTCGCACTGCTGCAGCCGACGATCCGCGAGCTGAGGCCCGGCGACGAGCGTTGACCTCTTCGTTGCGGGCAGCGTTGGTGGGCATCGTTTGGTCGATCACCGTCATCACCGTCATCAGCCAAGTCGGTATCAACATCGGAGCGTTCGTGGCTGTCGCCACCGTTATCGGCGGTGCAGTTGGTTTTGGTGCGCAGATGTTGGTGCGCGATGTCATCGCCGGTTTCTTCGTGCTGGCCGACGATCAGTTCGGGCCGGGAGATGAGGTCGACCTTGGTCATGCTCGGGGCATCGTCGAGCGAGTCACGCTGCGTTCAGCGCGTGTACGCGACGGCGAGGGCACCATTTGGTATGTGCCTCATGGCAACGTGGCTCGGGTTGGCAACGCGTCGAAATCGGCCACGGGTCCGCTCGATGTCGAAGTCGACCGATCGATGGACGCCACGGTGGTCACCAGTGTTGTCACGGCATTGGCGCAACAGCTTGCCGCTGACCCCAACGTGACGCCGATGTTGGCCGGCGAGCCACGAGTGGTGGGAATCATGGACATCCGCGATGACCGATTGGTGTTTCGCGTTCGTGTGCCAACTCAGCCAGGGCGTCTCGACGAAGTTCGCCGAGCGTGGCGATTGCTTGTACTTGCCGCCTTCGCGAACGGCGATCTCGTCGTGCCGGCGCCTGTGGCTGCGCTCGCCGCGTTGCGTCCCGACAATTCGCCAGGCTGAGTGCGGCCGACGCCCGAAAAACAATGGCACCGCCGAATCCAGACCCATTCAGGAGTGGGCCTGCATATGGCGAGGTCAACGTCTGTCAAACAGATGGCAAGGGTTCGCCAAGGGTGATCGAGCAGCTGAACTCGGCAGCGGTGTTGATTTCGAACTGAACCACTGAGCCCGCGTCGCAAATGTCGGCCTGACCCGCCTGGATTGCGGCGTGCAGACTTTCGGGTGCGTGAACCACGAGTAGTTCGACACCGGCGCGCTGGCTGAGCTTGGCCTCGGTCTTCGAACGACGCACGAGGGCGACGGTCTCGCACACAACGTCGAGCAATGCCGGATCGCCTGTGGCGTTGGTGTCGTGGGTCGAATCGAGCGACGGCCACGGCGAGCGGTGGATTGATCCGGTCTGCCACCAGCTCCAGACCTCTTCGGTAGTGAAGGGAATGAAGGGGGCGAACAGACGCTGAAGGGTGCTGAGCGCCTCGCGCAAAGCCGCTTGAGCGCTGGCGGCTGCGGCTTCGCCGTGAGTGGCGTATGCGCGGCTTTTCACGAGCTCTACGTAGTCGTCGCAGAACCACCAAAAGAACGCCTCAGTGCGTTCGAGCGAACGTGCGTAATCGAAACCATCGAACGCGGTGGTGCACTCGGCCACCAACGCCGACAGGCGCGCCAGCATTGAAGTATCAACCGGGTTGGTAGCAACGGCACTGGCGTCGGGGGTGCCGAACGTGAGCACGAACTTGCTGACGTTGAGCAGTTTCATGGCGAGCTTGCGGCCCACCTTCATCTGGTCTTCGGTGAGTGCCGTGTCGACGCCAGGTCGAGCCGACGCCGACCAGTAACGAACGGCGTCGGTGCTGTACTGATCGAGCAACGCCATGGGGGTAACCACGTTGCCCTTCGACTTCGACATCTTCTTGCGGTCGGGATCGAGGATCCATCCGCTGAGCGCAGCGTTGCGCCACGGCACGGTGTTGTGCTCCCAATGGCCGCGAACGGCGGTGGCGAACAGCCATGTGCGAATGATGTCGTGACCCTGCGGGCGCATGTCCATTGGGTACACCCGCGAGAACAGATCGGGGTCGTCTTCCCAACGGCCAGCGATCTCGGGGGTGAGCGAGGAAGTGGCCCACGTGTCCATCACGTCGGGGTCACCGATGAAGCCATTTGGGGCACCGCGTTGATCGTTGGTGAACCCGGTCGGGCAGTCGGTTGACGGATCGATGGGTAGGTCTGATTCGGCAGGCACCAACGGCGAGCCGTAATCGGGGTTGCCGTCGGCATCGAGCGAGTACCACACCGGAACGGGAACGCCGAAGAAGCGCTGACGGCTGACGAGCCAGTCGCCATTGAGGCCTTCGACCCAGTTGGCGTAGCGGTGCTGCATGTGCGCTGGGTGCCACGTGATCTCGTCGCCGCGAGCAACGAGCGAAGCGCGCAGGTCGGCCTCGCGGCCGCCGTTGCGGATGTACCACTGGCGGCTCGACACGATCTCGAGTGGGCGATCGCCGCGCTCGTAGAACTTGACCGGATGCATGATGGGCCGTGGCTCGCCAAGCAACTCGCCCGACTCGCGCAGCATTTCTACTGTCTGCTTGTGGGCCTGCTTGCTGCTGCGCCCCACGAGCTGCTCGTAGAGCGCAATGCCTTGGGCATCGGTGATCCACGGCGCGTCGTTGATGAAGCGGCCATCTCGCCCAACGACGGCGCGGTTCGAGAGGTTGAGCTCGCGCCACCAGGTGACGTCGGTGGTGTCGCCGAATGTGCAGATCATTGCGATGCCGGTTCCCTTTTCGGGATCGGCCAACGGGTGGGCGAGTACAGGCACTTCAACGCCGAACAGCGGAGTCTTCACCGTGACTTTTCCGAACAACGCTTGGTAGCGCTCGTCGGATGGATGGGCCACCAAGGCAACACACGACGGCAGCAGTTCGGGACGGGTGGTGTCGATGATGACATCGGCGCCGCCGTCGGTGCGATGGAACGCAACGTGGTGATACGCGCCGCCAATTTCGCGGTCTTCCATCTCGGCTTGGGCAACGGCAGTCTTGTAGTCGACGTCCCATAACGTTGGTGCGTCTTGGGTGTAGGCCTCGCCGCGCTGCAGGTTGCGCAGGAACGCGCGCTGGCTGGCGCGGCGTGAGTGGTCGTCGATGGTCGTGTACAACAGCGACCAGTCGTATGACAGGCCGAGCCGGCGCAGTACTTGCTCGAAGATCTGTTCGTCGTGGGCCGTGAGCTCTTCGCACAACTCAATGAAGTTGGGGCGCGAAATGGCGATGGCCTGATGATCCTTTGGTGGCTCGCCACGGAATGGCGGCACGAAGCCAGCGTCGTAGGCAACGCTTGGGTCGCAGCGCACGCCGAAGTAGTTCTGCACACGACGTTCGGTGGCGAGGCCATTGTCGTCCCACCCAATGGGGTAGAACACGGCCTTGCCGGTCATGCGCTGATAGCGCGCCACCGTGTCGGTGTGGGTGTAGCTAAACACGTGGCCGATGTGCAGCGAGCCGCTGACGGTAGGCGGTGGCGTGTCGATCGCGAATACCTGATCACGAGTGGCAGTGCGGTCGAAGCGGTAGATGTCGTCGGCATCCCATTGTTCGGCCCAGCGGGCCTCAATACCCTCGAGCGATGGCTTGTCCGGAATCGTGGTCATAGGTGAGCAAGGCTACCGAGCCGCCTCGCTCTATTCGGGGAGAGTTTGTGCCTCGTGGCCTGCAAGGGCACGGGTCACCCGATCGGTCCAGTCGATGTCCTCGGTGCTTTCGCCGGCACCCTTGATCTCGTCGCGCTGCCGCGAGAGTTCGATCGCGGCGGCAGCCACGTTTGGTGTGAGTTCGCGAGCAGCGATGTCGGTGCGCAACCGACTCGCCAGTGCCGGGCTTGAACCGCCCGTGCTGATGGCCATCGTGACAAGCCCCTGACGGGCCACGGCGGGCAGGATGAACGAGCAGTTTTTGGGATCGTCGGCGCTGTTCACCCAGACTCCGGCGGCCTTGGCATCGCTGGCCACTTGAGCGTTTACGGCCGGGTCGCTGGTGGCGGTCATGACCAGTTGATAGCCGCTGGCCTCGCCGTTGCGGTACGGACGTTGCTCGGTATGGGCGGCCAGTTCGGCGAGGTCGGGGCGAATCTCGGGTGCCACCACGGTGATGGCTGCGCCGGCCGCAACCAGGCCGCCAGCCTTGCGAAAAGCGATCAATCCGCCGCCCACGAGCAGCACGGGAACACCCGTCAAATCGAGGAAAACCGGGTAGCTAAAAGGCATCTCGGCAACCTACCACGGTGTAATTATTAAATCCCGATCGTTTTTGTCGTATTTATGGTAGAACTGTCTGCATGTCATTGGTATCTGTCCCAGACACGCTCAGTGTTGACCGCCCCGCCGACACCATTCGGTGGGCTGCCGACCAGTTCGGAGCCCACGCGTTGGTCGTTACGGCGAGCTTTGAAGATGCCGTTCTGGTGCACGTTGCCGCTACCGCCGTTCCCGGCATCGAGATCGTGTTGCTCGACACCCAATACCTGTTTGCCGAGACCAAGTGGTTGGTCGACGAGCTCACCAAGAAGCTCGATCTCAACCTGCGCATCGTGCATCCGTTGCCCGAGGTTCAGCCCGACAACCTGTGGCAGAGCGATGTTGAGGCGTGCTGCGCCATCCGCAAGGTTGAGCCCCTGCAGCGTTCGCTCACGGGTAAGGCCGGTTGGATCACTGGCGTGCGCCGTGTCGATGGACCTACTCGCGCCAATACGCCCATCGCCAGCTTCGACATTGGCCGCAACATCACCAAGATCAACCCGCTCGCCGGATTCAGCGACGACGACATGTTGCTCTACGCGCAGCTGCACGATCTTCCCGCCAACCCACTCACCGAGCGTGGCTACCCGTCCATCGGATGCTGGCCATGCACCCGGCCGGTTGCCGAGGGCGAAGATCGCCGCAATGGTCGTTGGGCCGGCAATGCCAAGACCGAATGTGGGTTGCACGGATGAGCACTACCACTCACCTCGAGTCGCTCACCGATGAGGCCATCACCATCATTCGTGAGGTGGCCACCGAGTGCCAGAACCCGGTGCTGTTGTTTAGCGGCGGCAAGGACTCAGCCGTGTTGTTGCACCTCGCTGTGCTCGCCTTCGCGCCAGCCCGGTTGCCCTTCCCCGTGATGCACGTAGACACCGGCCACAACTTCGCCGAGGTCATCGAATACCGCGATCAGTTCGTACGTGATGTCGGCGCACGTCTCGTGATCGCCAGCGTTCAGGAATCTATCGACAAGGGTCGCGTCGTCGAAGACACCGGCCCTCGCGCCAGCCGCAACCGTTTGCAGTCGGTCACCTTGCTCGACGCAATGATCGAGCACGGCTTCGACGCAGCGTTCGGCGGCGGTCGTCGCGACGAAGACAAGGCTCGCGCCAAGGAGCGCATCCTGAGCTTCCGCGATCACCAGGGCCGTTGGGATCCCCGCCAGCAGCGACCCGAACCGTGGGACGTGCTCAACGCTCGCATCCGCAAGGGCGAGCAGCTGCGTGCCTTCCCGCTTTCTAACTGGACCGAGCTCGACATCTGGCAGTACATCGCCGTGCACGATCTTGCGCTTCCAACCATCTATTACTCGCACACCCGCACCGTTGTCGAGCGCGACGGCATGTTGCTTGCAGTAGGCGGACCCGTTGTGGCTGAGCCTGGCGAGGTGCCGTACGAAGCAGTCGTGCGCTACCGCACTGTTGGCGACGCCAGTTGCACCGGAGCTGTCGAGTCGACAGCGGCAAACGTGCACGACGTGATTATCGAGGTGGCTGCAGCACGCATCACCGAACGTGGCGCAACCCGCGCCGACGACACATTCAGCGAATCCGCAATGGAAGATCGCAAGCGAGAGGGTTACTTCTGATGAGCACCACAACCGGAACCGCAGTCGCTCTTCGGAGCACCCTTCGCGTCGCCACCGCTGGCTCGGTAGACGACGGCAAGAGCACCCTCATCGGTCGCTTGTTGCACGACACCAAGACGGTCTTCGAAGACCAACTTGCTGCCGTGGTCAAGGCCAGTCGCCGCTATGGCGATGGCGAGACCAACCTTGCGCTGCTCACCGACGGCTTGCGTGCCGAGCGCGAGCAGGGCATCACCATCGATGTTGCGCACCGCTACTTCGCCACTCCGCAGCGCAGCTTCATCGTCGCCGACACGCCCGGCCACGCCCAGTACACGCGCAACATGGTGACTGGCGCCTCAAACGCCGACGTCGCGATTGTGCTTGTCGACGCCCGCCACGGTGTGCTTGAGCAGACCCGCCGCCATGCCTTCATTGCCACGCTGCTCGGCGTGAAATCAATCGTGGTTGCTGTCAACAAGATGGACCTCGTCGATTGGGACGAAACCGAGTTCGACCTCATCGCCAAAGAAGTCATCGAATACGTGCAGGCGCTTCCAACTCCAGTGCCTGTCACTGCAATCCCGCTGTCGGCTCTGCTGGGTGACAACGTGGTCGATGCATCGTCGAACACACCTTGGTACGACGGCCCGCCGTTGCTGCAGTGGCTCGAAGATTTCGATGCCGACCCTCGCACCGAGGTTGGTGGCCGCCTGCATGTGCAGCGCGTCATCCGCCCTCAGGGTGGCGAGTTCGCCGACTTTCGTGGCTACGCAGGCGTGGTCAACGGAGGCGGTTTTGCAGTGGGCGACGAGGTCACCATCGAGCCTTCCGGTAATCGCGCCGTGATCAAAGCATTGCACCGCGCTGGCAAGCCAGTGCTCAGCGCCGAGAACGGTCACGCTGTGGTTATTGAGTTGACCACCACCATCGACGTCGCCCGCGGCGACGTGCTCGTCGCCACTGCGGGCACGGTTGTGCCTCACATCGGCGAGTCGGTTGAGGCCGAAGTGTGTTGGATGGTCGATCAGCCGCTCACCGTCGGTAGCCGCTGGTGGTTTAAGCACGGCACCCGCACGGGTCGCGCAACTGTCACGGCAATCGACTACCGCCACGATCTTGCTTCGCTCGATCGTGAGCCAACCGAGTCGCTCGAACTGAATACGCTTGGCCGGGTGCGCTTGCTCCTCAGCGAACCGATCGTTGCCGATCGCTACATCGACAATCCCGAAGGCGGCCGAATGATCCTCATCGACGAAGCCACCAACTCAACGGCTGGCGCGTTGATGATCACCGCCGTCAATCGATGACAGCTTCTGGCTGGGTGGCACTCGTTGGTGCCGGACCTGGCGACGCTGAGTTGCTCACCGTGAAAGCGGCGCGCCTGTTGGCCGAGGCCGACGTGGTGGTGCACGACGCATTGGTGAGCAGCGACGTGTTGGCGTTGGCGTCTCCCGATGCCGAACTGATCGATGTTGGCAAGCGCCCCGGACAAAGCCCGGCACAAGGACTCATCAACGTGTTGTTGTTGCGCCTTGCGCGCGAGGGCAAGCGGGTGGTGCGTCTCAAAGGCGGCGACCCATTCGTGTTCGGCCGCGGCGGTGAAGAAGCATTGGCGTTGGCGCTCGAGGGCATCAGCTGCGAAATCGTTCCCGGCATCACCTCGGCAGTTGCTGCTCCGGCGGCTGCCGGAATTCCAGTGACGCAGCGCGGCGTTTCGGCGATGTTCACTGTTGTCACGGGGCATCGCCAGCACGGCGAAATGCCCGTCAACTGGGCAGCCCTCGCGCAATCTGGCGGCACCATCGTGGTGTTGATGGGTGTTGCCGAACGTGGTGTCATTGCCCAGGCGCTGATCGCCGGTGGCATGGCTCCCGACACCCCGGTGGCAGCAATCTTGCGAGCCACCACAGCCGAACAATCGGTGACTCGTTGTCGGCTCGACGCCTTGGTCGACACAGCTGTGAAGTCGCCGGCCACGCTTGTGATTGGTGCGGTCGCCGCGCTGAATGTATGCGAGGTCGCGGCGGGCGCCGCCTACGCTGTCGGCTGATGCTTCACCTCTTCGACACAGCGACCCAAACAGTGCGTCCATTGGCCATGCGCGAGCCCGGCCACCTCAGCATCTATCTCTGCGGCCCCACGGTCTACGGGCCACCGCACCTCGGTCACGGCCGCGCCACGTTGGTGTACGACGTGTTGCGTCGCTATCTCGAGTGGACAGGCATTCAGGTTCGCTTGGTGAGCAACATCACCGACATCGACGACAAGATCATCAACCGGGCCGAACGCGAGAACCGCCCGTGGCAAGAGATCACGCGCAAATGCGAAGACGTATGGTTCGACGCGATGAAGGGCCTCAATGTGGCCCGCCCCACCGATGTTCCGCACGCAACCGAATACGTCGACGAGATGGTCGAGATGATTGGCGAACTGATCGCAATCGATCGCGCTTACACGACCACCGATGGCGTGTATCTCAGTGTCGAGACCGTGCACGACTACGGACTCTTGGCGAATCAAAACCTCGAGGGCTTGCTTGCCGGCGGGGGCGATCGCGAAGTCTTCGGCGCCGAGAACAAACGCCACCCTGCCGACTTTGCGTTGTGGAAAATCAGCAAGCCGGGCGAACCCAGTTGGCCTGCGCCGTGGGGCGATGGCCGTCCTGGCTGGCACAGCGAGTGTGTAGTCATGAGCCTCGACCTGCTCGGCGAAGGTTTCGATCTGCATTGCGGCGGCATGGACCTCAAGTTCCCGCACCACGAAAACGAGCGTGCTCAGGCTGTTGCGCTGGGCAAGACCTTTGCCAATCACTGGATGCATAACGGGTTTGTGGTCGATGCCGAGGGCGAGAAAATGTCAAAGAGCCTCGGCAACGTGGCCAACCTGCTCGACCTCATCGAGCATTACGACGCTCGCGCCTATCGCATGTTGCTGTTGCAGACGCACTACCGCGGTCCCGTGCGGGTGGGTCAGGACAACATCGATGCCGCGGTCAAATCGCTTGCCGGCCTCGATGCGTTCGCGGCCCGCACGGCTGCCGCGGCTGCCGATGGTTCAGTAATCGCCGACGCCGACGCGCTGTCGCAATTCGGCGACCGCATGGACGACGACCTCGACACCCCGAACGCGATGGCGTTGCTGTTCGACACGGTTCGTCGGGCCAACGCAGCACTCGATGCCGGCGACCACGCTGGTGCCGGTTCGCTGGCCGCTGCCGTGCATGCGATGTGCACTGCAATTGGATTGGTGCTCAAGACCGAGGGCGACATTCCCGCCGAGATTTCAGAGATGGCCAGCGCACTCGATGCTGCCCGTGCCGCAAAAGACTTCGCCGCTGCCGACGCCCTGCGTGCCCAGCTGCAGGGTCTTGGTTGGCTGGTCGAGACCACGAAGCAGGGCACCTCGGTTCGACGCTGATCGCTGACTGCCTGGCCGAGCGCCGAGGCATGTTGGGATTGCGTTGCTGAAGGTGGCAGCATTGGACTCCGTGTCACGTCCTGAGTCCGCCCCTCGAGCCCCGTTACCACGCGGGTTCTGGGTCATCTGGACCACGGTCGCGCTCGACCTCGTTGGCTTCGGCATCGTTGCCCCCATTCTTGGCCGTTACGCCGAGCGCTTTGGCGCCAATCCGTTCACCGTCGGTCTGTTGTTTGCTTCATTCTCGCTGGCGCAGTTCGTGTGTGCGCCGCTGCTGGGTCGACTGAGCGACCGCGTTGGCCGCAAGCCGATCATCTTGCTGTCGCTGTTCGGTACTGCAGTCGGCAGTGTGATCACGGGCGCTGCAGGCGCGTTGTGGGTGTTGTTCCTCGGTCGCATTCTTGATGGCGCCTCGGGTGCAAGCGTGTCGGTTGCTCAGGGTGCTGTGTCTGATGTGGTGGCTCCGAAAGATCGACCGCGGGCCTTTGGACTTCTCGGCGCAGCGTTTGGTGTCGGCTTCGTTGTTGGCCCTGCGCTTGGCGCACTATCGGCAATTCGCGGGCCCTATCTGCCGTTCTATGTGGCTGGCGCGATCGCGTTCGTCAACGGATGTATCGCCATCTTCCGTCTTCCCGAAACTCATGTGAATCGGGGCCCGCGCCAAAAGGCTGAGAAGTCGGTGCACTCGGCCGAACTCTGGCGTCTTGTCTCGGTGGCCTTTATCGCTATCGCCGCGTTCAGCGGCTTCGAAGCCACGTTTGCGCTGCTCGCTGAACGTCGCTTTTCGCTCAACGAAGGTGGCATCGCTGTTGTCTTTGTGTGCATCGGCGTGTTCCTCGTGATTGTGCAGGGCGGCGTGATCAGGCCAGTCGGCGAGAAGATCGGCGTGCGTGGGTCGGTGTCTGCCGGATTGGCGTTCAACGCTGTGGGTTTGCTTGTACTTGCGTTTGCAACAAGTTGGGCAGTGCTCGTTCCGGCCCTGGCGCTACTCACCTTCGGGCAGGGTCTTACATCGCCAAACTTCACTACCATGGTCACCAGCGTCGTGCCGCCTCATCAACGTGGTGAAGCGCTCGGATTTCAACAAAGCGGCAGCGCGCTGGCCCGCGTTGTTGGCCCCGCACTCGCAGGCTTGCTCTTTCATCACGTCGGCATTCCTGCGCCATATTTGGTTGCTGCCGCGATGTGCGGAATCGGGCTGGCCGTGCTGAATTGGACACGCACCGCGTGAGCGACACACACGACGATCCGCCTGCCTTAGGCCGACTCGCCGATCTCGATCGTCGGTGGGTGCCCTCGGGCACTGTTGAGTTCGATGTAACCCGCGTGCGCACGATGGGTTATCAGCCCGGCCTCGATGGCCTGCGGGCACTCAGCGTGGTCGCTGTCATCTTGTACCACGCTGGGTTCGGTTGGATGCGTGGCGGCTTCTTTGGCGTCGAGGTGTTCTTCGTCGTGTCGGGATTCCTGATCACCTCGTTATTGCTCGACGAGCGCGAGAAGAACCAACGCGTGAACCTCGGCCAGTTCTGGGTGAGGCGGGCGCGGCGTTTGCTGCCAGCGCTGTTCACCATGATGTTGGCGGTGGCGTTGTGGGCCAGCATGTTCGGCACCGCCGAGCAGCAGTCCACGTTGAAGCGCGACCTTCCGTGGTCCATCTTCTATCTCGGAAACTGGGGCCAGATCCTCGGACAGGCGCCGTACTTTTCGTCGGCTGATCCGCCGTTGCTTCGCCACCTCTGGTCGCTTGCCGTCGAAGAGCAGTGGTACCTGATTTGGCCGCTGGTGTTCATCGCTGCGATGTCGGTAGGCACTGGTCGCCTCAGCACTCGAGCCAAGGCGTTTGCTGCCACCGCGTTCGCGCTAATGGTGCTGATGTTCGTGTTGCACGCCACTACGCCAGACGACGGCACCATCTGGGTGCTTGGCAATCAGGCCAACCGCACCAACTTCATGTATCTGAGCACGTTCACTCGAGCCAGCGGTTTGCTGCTGGGCGCAGGTGCAGCGTTCGTCTGGCGACCATGGCGGTCCACTCGCAAGATGCTCAAGTTCGGCACACGACTCGATCCATTTGGCGCCGTAACGCTCACGCTGCTCGTGTGCATTATGAGCGTGGCCGAACTCACCGCCGGCTATGTGTACCAGTGGTTGTTGGCGCTGGTTTCGGTGTTGTCGATTCTCACGATCATGGTGGTCGTGCACCCAGCGGCTCTTGGGTTTCGAGCGCTGCTGAGCTGGCGGCCGCTGGTCGAGATCGGTCGCCGCTCGTACGGCTTGTACCTATGGCACTGGCCGGTCTTTGTCTTCAGCCATACGTATCACTCGGGTAGCTACACGCGTTTTGTTGTGGCGACGTTGATCACTGTGG
>JBAXER010000001.1:0-107331 GCA_037140375.1 Actinomycetota bacterium | reverse complement strand
AAGCGTTTCGGTCGCATCGCCGTGCTCGAAACGCTGAACAACCGAATCGAGCAGGGTCTGCGGCGCGCGGGTTATCCGGTGCCTCACATCGACGACCTGCTCGACGACCTCGACCTTTGAGTTCCGATCGGGACATCGCCCGACTCGAACGCCGGCGGGCAAGTGTGCCGGTCATTGAGTATCCAGCGACGCTGCCGATCACTGATCGGCGCGACGATCTGTTGGCCACGATTCGCGATCATCAAGTGGTCATCGTGGCGGGCGAGACGGGCTCCGGTAAGAGCACCCAGCTACCGAAACTGTGTCTCGAACTTGGTCGCGGTGTGGCGGGATTCATTGGCCATACCCAGCCGCGTCGAGTCGCCGCACGAACGATTGCCGAACGTGTGGCCGACGAGCTCGGAACCGAACTTGGTGGCCTCGTTGGGTACACGGTTCGTTTCACCGATCGGGTCAGCGATGCCACGCTGATCAAGGTGATGACCGACGGAATCTTGCTCGCCGAGATTCAGCACGACCGCACGTTGTCGCGCTACGACACACTGATCATCGACGAGGCTCACGAGCGCAGTCTCAACGTAGATTTCCTGCTCGGTTACATCAAGCAGTTGCTGCCGCGGCGTCCCGATCTCAAAGTGATCGTCACGTCGGCCACCATCGACACGCAGCGATTCTCTGAGCACTTCAACAACGCTCCTGTTATCGAAGTGACGGGGCGAACTTTCCCGGTCGAGATGCGCTATCGGCCATTCGGAGCCAACCTCGATGGAGACCTCGACGACGACCGTGATCAGGTGCAGGCAGTCTGCGACGCGGTTGATGAACTGATCGAGCATGGTCCCGGTGATGTGCTGGTGTTTCTCAGCGGCGAGCGCGAGATTCACGACACGGCCGATGCGCTGCGCCGACTCGATCGCCCGAACACCGAAGTGCTGCCGCTGTATGCGCGCTTGTCGGCGGCCGAGCAACACCGCATCTTCGAGAACCACACTGGGCGCCGCATTGTGCTCTCAACCAACGTGGCCGAGACCTCGCTCACGGTTCCCGGCGTTCGTTTCGTAGTCGACGCTGGGGCCGCCCGCATCTCGCGATATAGCCATCGGCTCAAGGTGCAGCGCTTACCTATCGAGCCGATCTCGCAGGCTTCGGCCAACCAGCGTGCGGGCCGGTGTGGACGAGTGGCTCCGGGGGTGTGTCTGCGGCTGTACACCCAAGACGATTTCGATCAGCGTGCCGAGTTCACCGAGCCCGAGATCTTGCGCACCAACCTCGCATCGGTCATCTTGCAGATGACCTCCCTCGGCCTCGGCGATGTGAGCAAGTTCGACTTCCTCGATCCGCCCGATAGTCGAGCGGTTCGCGATGGCGTTGCGCTGCTTGAAGAACTTGGGGCCATCGATCAAGATCAGCCCGCCGACCGACGCCGGCTGACCCCTCTTGGTCGCCGGCTCGCTCGGTTGCCACTTGATCCTCGCTTCGGCCGCATGGTGCTCGAGGCCGACCGGCACGGCTGCGTGCGCGAAGTCATCGTCATCGCAGCTGCCCTCACGATTCAGGATCCTCGCGAGCGGCCTGTTGCCAATCGCCAAGCCGCCGACGAAGCGCACAAGCGTTTTGCGGTCGACGACTCAGACTTTCTCGGCATCGTTGCGCTGTGGGATTACATCCGCGAGCAGCAACGCGCTCTTACCTCAAGTCAGTTCCGCCGACTTTGTCGCGCGGAATATCTCAACTACCTGCGTGTGCGCGAGTGGCACGATCTCTACAGCCAACTGCGTCAGATCACTGCGACCATCGGCATTCGCGTGGGCACCGAACACAGCCATCCCGACCGTGTGCATCAGTCGGTGCTGGCCGGATTGTTGTCGCACCTCGGTATGCGTGATCGTGAGACCCGCGAGTACAACGGAGCGCACGGCTCGAAGTTTGCGATTGTGCCCGGCTCGGCTCTGGCAAAGAAGCCGGCCCGTTGGGTGATGGTCGCCGAACTAGTCGACACGTCCCGGCTCTGGGGTCGCGTTGCCGCCAACATCGAGCCCGAGTGGGCCGAGCAACTGGGCAAACATCTCGTAAAACGCTTCTACGGTGAGCCCACCTGGGACGCTCGGCGTGGCGGCGCTGTGGCTCTCGAGCGAGTCACCCTGTACGGCTTGCCCATCGTGTCCGGGCGCCGAATCGGCTACGACAGGGTCGACCACGGCGCTGCGCGTTCGATGTTCATTCGTCACGCTCTCGTCGAAGGCGACTGGACCACTCGACACAAGTTCGCCGCGGTGAACGCGGCGTTCATCGAGAAGCTTCGTGAAATGGGCGACCGAGTGCGCCGTGTAGATCTCGTCGACGACGAAGCGCTGTTTGCGTTCTACGACAAACGTGTTGGTCCCGATGTGGTGTCTACTCGCCACTTCGATCGCTGGTGGAAAGACGCGCGCGCTGCGCAGTCGACCTTGCTCGATCTCACCTTCGAGGCGCTTGCCGAGGCTTCAGCCGCCGGACAATCGCGCAAGGTCATCGATGCGCATGCGTATCCAAACTCGTGGCAGCAGGACGACCTCAGGCTGGCGGTGACATACCGGTTCGATCCGGGCGATGCCAACGATGGCGTCACCGTGCACGTACCCATCAGCGTGCTCAACCGTATTCGCAGCAACGGATTCGATTGGCAGGTGTCGGGCTTTCGCGACGACTTGGTGACTGCGTTGGTGTGGACGCTTCCAAAGGTTCTTCGCCGCACGCTCACGCCGCTCGCCGACACAGCGCGGGTGGCGGCACAGCGGGTCATGCCCAACGAAGCCGGCTTGGCTGAGTCGCTTGCGGAGGTGCTCAGCGACCTCGGTGGAGAGCGCGTGTCGGCTTCTGATTTCGATCTCGACCGGGTGCCACCGCACTTGCGTATCACGTTCTCTGTTGAGGCCGACGATGGCCGTCTGCTTGCGCTGGGTAAAGACCTCGACGCGCTGCGCAAACAACTCAGCGGGCGGGTTCGACAGGCCATTGCTCAGTCAGCCCCTGGCCTTGAGCGCAGTGGAATTGTGAGTTGGGACTTTGGCACGCTCCCGCAAGTGGTCGAGACAGTGCGTGACGGTCACGCAGTTCGTGGCTATCCGGCGTTGCTCGATGACGCCGAGTCGGTATCTATCCGCATCTTCACGAACCAAGAGATTCAGCAGCGGGTGATGCGCGCTGGGCTTCGTCGGCTGTTGTTGCTCACGGTTCCGTTGTCGCGAAAGTCGATTGGACGTGACATCTCGAATGAAGCGTTGCTCGCCATCGGGCGCGCTGGCTCGGTGAAGCTCGGTGGCCTCGCCGACGATTGCATCACGGCGGCCGCCGATCGCGTGCTTGGCAACCACGGTGATCCGGTCTGGGATGAGGCGGCATTCGTTGCGCTACAACATGAGGCTCGTGCCGATCTCGCGGCCATTGCCACGGCAGCGATGAGCATGGTTGGACAGATCTACGTGGCAGCGGCCACGGTTGAAGCTGCACTCGGCCGGTTGGTTACCCCGGCGTTGGCTCCAGCGGTTGCCGACATGCGCAAACAGTTGGCACGACTGCTGCGCCCTGGCTTCGTGACCGGTTCGGGCACAGCGCGCTTGGTCGATGTCGTGCGCTATATCCGGGCAATCGAACGACGTGTCGACAAGCTTCCCAGCGAACCGGGTCGTGACCGCCAGCGCATGCTTGAGATCGTCGCTCTCGAACGTCGCTACGCCCAGTTCATCGGGCGGCTCGAGCCGAGCCAGATCACTGCCGATGTCATCGACGTTGGATGGATGATCGAAGAGCTGCGGGTCGGCGAATTCGCGCAAACGCTTGGCACCAAGCAGTCGGTGAGCGCCAAACGCATTGGCCGAGTCATCGACCAACTCGAGGCGCCGTAACAACCGCCGCGGGTGAGCCACACCAGCGCCCCGTAAAGCGTCAGCGCACGCTCGGCGTGCGCTGACGCTTTACGAGCCAGATCGTGATCAGCTCAAGAGGGTTGCAGCGAAGGTTGCTGACTCTCGTTCGTGCACCGCTCCGTTGACACGCTGACGCTCGAGTACCTGGGCAAGCGTGTTGACCGATTGTGGGATCGGATGCTCGGCGAAGAAGCTTTGAACATCGGCGATGACGCTTGGATTGTTGAGTGTCTTCACCGGATCGACCATGCGAATGATTGATGGGTTGGGGAACGTGGCGTTTGCATAGTCCCAGTGCTTACGCACGATGGTCCACGCCAGCTCACCGTGCCAACGGTTGGCGATGCAGCGGGCAAGAACGTATGGCGCGTTCTGCGACCGCACCTCGCTGCTCAATGCGAAGTTGCAGGCGCGCTCAACGAGTTCGGCGCTGTCGAACTCGGCCAACGCGTAGAGGTTGCGCAGTTGCTCTTGGGGCGTGGTGGCGGAGCGGAAGCCAGTGACGAAGTTGTCAAAGTCGTCGGCATCGCCGATAGATGCAACCACCACAGTGGACGCAGCGAGCAGTTCAGGGTCGACGCTGGCGTGATCGGAGGCCAACAACACGCGGCAGCGTTGGCGAGCATCGGCGTCGGCGCCGTAGACGGCCAACATGGTGACCAACAGGCCGCGCAACTTTGAGCGAAGGTCGTCTTCGTTGGTAGCCGGAGTCCAGCTGAGATCATCGATTGCTGATGCCACCATTTGGCGCACGCGGGCCTCGAACGGAGCGAGTGCGGTGCCTTCGATGAGACGATGCAACCGACGAACCGAGGCCGCGATTGCCTGCCACACAGCCAACTCGCGTTCGGCCGTGAATCCTTCGAGGAACTCGAGCAGACCCGCAGCAGTGAGGCGTCCGGCTACAAGCGATGCGCTGGCGTCGTCGACGAGGTTGTAGCGCTCGACCGTATTGAGCGATGCCAACGTGTCGCTGCCGATTCGCGAGCGAAGGTTGTCGGCGTACGAGACACGGAAGAAGCCGTGTCCTCCGGCATTCACCACGATGGGCGCTGTGGCGTCATGCAGAGCAAGTCGGGCCTCGGCGCCATCGAGCAACACCATGTGTGTGGTCTCGCCGACGCGCACCGCAACTGGGGTGATGAACAACGTTGGGTCGGTCGATTCGGGGCTGAAGCTAAACCGCTGCTGACGCAACACAAGATCGTTGCCGTCGAGCGACACGCTGACGAGTGGAAAGCCCGCCTGCCAGATCCAGCTGTCCATCAACTGGCGCACTGGTTCGTTGCCCCCATCGGCGGTGGTGACCTGCTCGATGCTGTCCCAGAGATCGCCAGTCTCGGTGCTGCCGTACGAGTGCGTGCGTAGGTACTGGTTCACGCCTTGACGGAAGCGCTCTTCGCCGAGGTACTGCTGCAGCATTCGTAGCAGTGCTCCACCCTTTTGGTAGGTGAGCACGTCGAACATGCCGTCGCAGTCGGAGGGTGCCCTGACCTCGAACTCGACCGTGCGGGTGCTGGCGAGCGAATCGACTTCGAACGCATCGGAACGCTCGAGGCTGAAGTTGGTCCAGCGTTTCCAATCGGGCCGGAACACCTCGACCGCCATCACTTCCATGAACGTGGCGAAGGCTTCGTTGAGCCAGATGCCATTCCACCAACGCATCGTCACCAGATCGCCGAACCACATATGGGCAAGCTCGTGGCTCACTACGTCGGCCACCAGTTGCTGCTCGTTTTGGGTGCTCGTCTGCGGGTCGAGCAGCAGCAACGACTCGCGGTAGGTGATGCACCCGAGATTCTCCATCGCTCCAGCCGCAAAATCGGGCAGGGCGACCATGTCGACCTTCTTGCCTGGATAGGCGATGCCGTAATAGTCCTGAAACCACTCGAGGGCAACAGCGCCCACGTCGAGTGCTAACTCGGTGAGATGCGCCTTGCCGGGCACGTGAACAACCCGCAGCGGAGTGCCGGCAACATCGACCGTTTCGGTGGCTTCGAGCTGGCCAACGATGACGGCGACCAAATACGTACTCATCGGAAATGTGTTGTCGAACGTGACGGCCGACCGACCGTTTGCTGTAGTGGCCCGTGAAACCTCGGGGCCATTCGAGATGGCCATCATCGTTGGGTCAACCACCAACGTGATGCCGAAGGTGGCCTTGAACTCGGGTTCGTCGAAGCACGGAAACACGCGCCGACAATCGGTGGATTGCATTTGCGAGCAGGCGATGACCTGTTGCGCACCGTTGTCGTCGGTGTAGGTGCTGCGATAAAAACCACGCAGCTTGTCGTTGAGGATGCCGGTGAACTCAATATCGATCGTTGCGTTACCTGACGACAGTTGAGAGGAAATGGTGAGGCGCTCGGTGTCTTCATCGAGAACGAAATCGGCGGGCTGTGAGTTGACGAGAACGCTCAGCACATCGAGCTCGATCGCGTTCAACACGATTTGTTCCACGCCCGCGGTGATGTCGATATCGATGCGGACGCTGCCGGCAAATGTCGCATGACCGAGCTCTGGCTCAAGTGTGATGGCGTAGTGGCGCGGCAAAACGGTGAGCGGAAGGCGATATGGATCAAGTGTCACGGCAGCGAGGCTACTTGTAGCGGCAATGGGGTGCTCACAGCCGCTAGCGTCAAAGGCCGTGTCCAGCCCAGATCGAGTACCCGCCCTCTACGACGTAGTTGGCATCGGCAACGCGCTCGTCGACGTCATTGCCCATGCCGACGATTCGTTCATCGAGCTTGAGTCCCTCGTAAAGGGCTCGATGACCTTGATCGAAAGTGACAGGGCCGCCTCGCTTTACAAAGCGCTTGGTTCGGGTGTCGAGATGAGCGGTGGATCTGCTGCCAATACCATGTGTGGCGTTGCCTCGTTCGGCGGTCGTGCGGCATACATCGGCAAGGTCAGTAACGACGATCTCGGTCAGGTCTTCGGCCACGACCTTCGCGCTGTTGGTGTCGCCTTCCGGCCTGGCGTCCCCGCCGGCGATATGCCTACCGGAAGCTGCATCATCGTGGTCACTCCCGATGCCCAGCGAACGATGAACACTCACCTTGGTGTGTCGTCGCTGCTGTGCCCGCCAGACATCGATCTCGACACGGTTGCCGCCGGAGCGGTGCTCTACATGGAGGGCTATCTGTTCGACCGCCCTGAGGCCAAGGCAGCGTTTCGCCATGCCTCGCAGATAGCGCACCAACACGGACGCTTGGTGTCGCTCACGCTCAGCGATTCGTTCTGCGTCGATCGTCATCGCGACGACTTTCGAGCGCTTGTCAGCGACGAGGTCGACATCTTGTTCGGCAACGAAGACGAACTCCTGTCGCTCTACGAGGTGTCGTCATTCGACGAGGCCGTCGCAGCTGTGCGCGCCGATTGCGCAATGGCCGCTATCACCCGAGGTGCGGTCGGATCAGTCATCATCACACGCGAAGAAATTCTCGTGATCGATGCTGAGCCGGTTGATCAGGTACTCGATACCACCGGTGCGGGCGACCTGTTTGCTTCGGGATTCCTCTACGGCCTCACCAAGGGGCTCCCCCTTGTCGAGTGCGGGCGACTTGGCTCGATTGCAGCCGCCGAAGTGATTTCTCACGTCGGTCCACGACCATTGGTCGAGCTGCGTAATCTTTTGTAATGGCTGACGAACAGGTCCTTGCCCGGGCAGCGGCCTGGCGCGATGCCGAACCAGACGAAGACATTCGCGCCGAGCTCGCCGAGCTCATTGCCGGGCCCATCGACACGCTGGTTGCTCGGTTCGCCGATCGCCTGCAGTTCGGTACGGCCGGGTTGCGTGGTCCGGTTGGTGCTGGCCCACTTCGTATGAACCGTCTTGTGGTGCGCCAAGCCGCTGCTGGGTTGGCCCGCTATGTCGTCGACACGTGGCCCGATGCCGCTGAGCGAGGCATCATCATCGGATTCGATGCACGTCGCAAGAGCGACAATTTCGCGCTCGACACGGCGCGCGTCGTTGCAGCCGCAGGCGTTCGCGCATTGCTGTTGCCGACGCCATTGCCAACTCCGGTGCTCGCATGGAACATCAGCGAGCACAACGCAATCGCCGGTGTGGTCGTCACTGCAAGCCACAATCCGGCGGTCGATAACGGATACAAGGTCTACCTCGGCGACGGCGCACAGATTGTGTCGCCTCACGACGCGGCCATCGCAGCGTGCATCGATTTGTTCGATCCATGCACGGTCGAGTTGGCGGCTATCGACCATCCGCTGATCGAGCGTCTCGATGGCTCGGCAGAGGCTCGCTATCTCGAAGCGATACCGGGCCTTCGGTTCCGCCCCGACCTCGATGGTGTTGGTGTCGCGTACACCGCGATGCACGGCGTTGGGGGAGCCACCCTGCTGAGTGCGTTCGAGCAAGCGGGGTTGCCCCAGCCCTTCGTGGTCGCAGCGCAGCAACAGCCCGATTCGGCATTTCCAACCGTTGCATTTCCGAACCCCGAAGAGCGCGGGGCGATGGACCTACTCCTTGAGCAGGCTCGTAAATCTCATGCATTGTTGGCGCTCGCGAACGACCCCGATGCTGATCGACTCGGCGCGGCGATCCCCACCCCCGACGGCGGTTGGCGTCGCCTTACTGGCGACGAACTGGGTTGGCTGCTCGGCGATCACATCCTGCGTCACACCTCGGGCGATGATCGGCTTGTGGTCACCACCTTGGTGTCGTCGTCGCTACTCGGCCGTATGGCGGCAGCGGCGGGCGTGCAATTCCGTGAGACATACACCGGCTTCAAGTGGATCGGCCGCACGGTGCTCGATCATCCCGAACTGCGTTTCGTGTTCGGCTACGAGCAAGCGCTTGGCTACTTGGTGTGCCAGCGACCAATGGATAAAGACGGCATTACTGCTGCGGTGATGATGGCCGAGGTTGCCGCACTGGCGGCTCACGAAGGCGTCACGTTGCAACAACGTCTCGATGCGTTGGCCGATCAGTTCGGTCGTCATGTCACTGCCGAGCGTTCCCTGCGCATCGACCCGATTCAGGCCACCCGCAACGTGGCCGCGCTACGCGATCGACCCCCATCCGAAGTGGCCGGGCTTGCAGTCACCAATGTCGAATGGTTCGACGAAGCCGGCCTGTTACGAATCTGGTTGAACGACATTCGTCTGCAGGTGCGCCCAAGCGGCACCGAACCAAAGGTGAAGCTCTACGGTGAGGCCGTCGGCACCGACCCAGATCTGTATCTGGCAGCGCTCGCTGAGTTGCTCTGACCAACTGCGCGTTGGTCAACGCTGAGCCGCTCGGTAGAGCTAGGCGGCACCGAACTGGCGATCGCCAGCGTCGCCAAGGCCGGGCACGATGTAGGCGTTTTCGTTGAGGCGCTCATCGAGCGAAGCAGTGAAGATGTCGGCGTTGATACCGGCGGCTTCGAGCGCGGCGATGCCTTCGGGAGCGGCAAGCGCGCACACGACGATGATTGGCGTGTTCGCTCCACGATCGGTGAGCAGTGAGCACGCAAGCGCCAATGAGCCGCCGGTGGCGAGCATGGGGTCGATGACGATGCAGGTGCGTCCCGCAAGTGACTCGGGGAGCTTGTTCACATACGGCTTGGGCTCAAATGTTTCTTCGTCGCGTGAGATACCCACGAAGCCGATGTCGGCGCCCGGCATCAAGTTTTGAGCTGCAGTCAAAAAGCCCAGTCCGGCTCGAAGGATGGGCACGATCACGGGTTGGGTCTTGAGGACGCGCCCCACGGTGAGGGTCACTGGTGTTTGTACTGATACGACCACGGTTTCAAGCGAAGCGGTGGCCTCGGCCAACAGCAGGGTGCCGATGCGCTCGAGCTCTTGGCGGAACAGCGTGTTCGGCGTGGATTCGTCGCGGATTCGGGTAAGCGCGGCGGCGATGAGCGGATGGTCGACAACAGTTACTTGCACGGGCATTGGATCATCTTTGCATGGTCGGGCCTGAACGCAATGATGCGTAGCCGGGCTTGATCTGCTCGTTGATGATCTTGAGGCGTTCGGGGAACGGTGCGAACGCGCTCTTCAGCGCATTGATCGTGACCCATTCGAAGTCGTCGAGTCCCCAGCCAAAGGCCTCGGCCAACTGGGTCATTTCCTGTGACATCGAGGTGTCGCTCATCAGCCGGTTATCGGTGTTGAGCGTGACCCGAAAGCGAAGTCGGCGCAGCATGCCGATTGGATGCTCGGCGATAGAGGCGCAGATGCCCGTGCCCACGTTTGATGTTGGGCACAGCTCAAGCGGAATGCGGCGGTCGCGTACATAGGTGGCGAGGCGCCCAAGGGTTTCGTTGCCTTCGGGCCCGCTGATGTCGTCGACGATGCGCACACCATGACCAAGTCGCTCGGCTCCGCACCACTGAACGGCTTCCCAGATCGAGGGCAATCCGAATGCTTCGCCTGCGTGGATGGTGGAGTGAAAGTTTTCGCGCTGCACGTATTGAAACGCATCGAGGTGGCGGGTGGGTGGGTACCCCGCTTCGGCGCCAGCAATGTCGAAACCGACCACGCCTTGATCGCGCCATCGCACCGCAAGTTCGGCGATCTCGAGTGAGCGCGCGGCCGTTCGCATTGCGCAGCAGATGAGATAGATGGTGAGCCCGGTGCCAGCAGAGCCGCGGGTGAATCCCTCGAGTACGGCGGCCACGACCTCGTCGAGCGTGAGTCCGGCTTCGGTGTTCAGCTCAGGGGCGAAACGAACTTCGGCATACACCACGCCATCGGCTGCGAGATCGACTGCGCACTCGTAGGCAACACGCTCGATGGCATCGCGGTGCTGCATGACCCCAACAGTGTGAGCAAAGGTCTCGAGATACAGCACGAGATCGTTGCGCTTTGCGCCCCTGTTGAACCACGACCCGAGTTCGACGACGTCGTGTGTAGGCAGCTTGCGATAGCCGTATTCGTCGGCGAGCTCGATGACCGTGGCTGGTCGCAGCCCGCCATCGAGGTGGTCGTGCAGCAGCGCTTTGGGTGCGTGTGCAATCAGTTCGTTGATCATGCTGCCGACCGATCGGAACGGTCGAGGCGGCGCAATGCAAAGTTTGAGTTGCGCTGCAGCCAGTTCCAGGCCGGGTAGTCGGCCGACTGCGAAATGCAGTGCAACGAATAGGCATGACGACTTTGAGCAGATCGATTGACGTCGCTCCAGTGAGGTAACAAGCCGTGCAGCACGACCATGGTTCCGGCCTTGACCTCGAGTGGCACCAGTTCTGCGGGCTCGGGCAGCGGGGCGGGGTCAACGATGTCGAAGATGACCCCATCGTCGTTGGTGGAACCGGCGCGCTTGAACTTCTTGCGCAGCGAGGTGACATGGCCGCCTGGCGCGGCCCACAGACAACCGTTCTGCAACGTGGCATCTTCGATCGCAAACCAGAAACCGGTGACGGTCATCGGATCGGTGTACAAAAAGGTGGCGTCTTGGTGACAGCTCACTTCGCCGCCGATGCGGGGCTGCTTGAAGATGTACATGCTTTGCAATGCGAGTGCATCGACCAGCCCAATGTCTGCTGAGACTCGAGCGAGGTCGGGTGAGTAGCTGAAGTTCTCGAACACCGGATCGAGATCGTGCATGGCATGACCGATCTTGTTGATCGACAGCGACTTGTCTTGTCGCAAGCGTCCCTGAGCGTCGAAGGCCTCGGCTTCGAAAAAGCACCATGACCCATTGGCCGATTCGAGAAACTCGGCGTTGTCCTGGCGATCTTGGTCGTTGGTGGTGAACACCGAGCGATGATCGCTTGGGGTGAACTCGTCGACCATCTCGACGGCTCGTTGGCGAAGGTCGGCGCAGGCTTGGCTGTCGACAAAATCGGGGATTACCAGAAATCCGTCGCGGTGATAACTGCTGATCTGTGCATCGGTAAGAACACTTGGCATGACGCAACCGTAGTCTTTCTTTCCATGGACCTCACCGAGCCCGAGTCGCCCGCAGAATCACAGCACCTCACAGTGCTCGGCAGCACCGTGCGACATGCCATCGATCATGTCGAGACCTTTCCCGCTCCAGCCAACGTGACATCGGTGCGTTTCACCACCGACGAGTTGGCCAGCGTGTGTCCGGTTACCCAGCAGCCCGATCTCTCGCATTTGGTCATCGAATACGCCCCAGATCAGGCGTGCATCGAGAGCAAGAGCCTCAAGCTGTATCTCTGGAGCTTCCGTGACCGGCCAGTGTTCGCCGAGGCGCTCGCAGCCGAGATCGCTGGCGAGATCATGGCAACGGCAAAGCCTCACCATGTGACGGCTACGATCACGCAGCGACCCCGTGGCGGCATCGAAGTGCAAGCGGTGAGCCGACTGCAGCGATAACGCTGGCCGAGTTGCGTGACATTGGTGGCAGAGCCTCGACGGATAGCGACGGTGTTTCGGCGACCGTTAGCCATGCGGCTATGATCGTTGCGACTCGGATATCACCGATGTCGAAACTCATACCAAAAAGGGGAGAAATGCGGAAGAGCACAAGATTGCTTAGCGCGCTCACGATTACCACAGTCCTTGGCCTCGTTGCCACGGCCTGCGGAAGTGACAGCACCACTCCAGCTACCGAGGGCACCACTGGCGCCAGCGTTGTTGGCGACACCACACCAGTGACAGGCGGCGACACCACCGGCGCCAAGATGTCCATCTTGTTCGACCTCAAGGGTCGCGGCGACAAGTCGTTTAACGACTCAGCAGCTGTGGGTCTTGACAAGGGCGCAGCCGAGTTCGGCTACGACGTGACTGAAGAAGTCCGTCAGGGTTCCGACGAAGCACAGCTCCTGAAGAAGGCCGCCGACGGCGGCGCGAAATTGATCCTCGGCGTGGGCTTTGCCTGGCAAGAAGCAATGACCGCAGCAGCAGCTGAGAACCCAACCCTCAACTACGCAATCGTTGACTCAACTGTCGACGCGCCAAACGTGGCTGGTCTCTTGTTCAAGGCCAACGAGGGATCGTTCCTCGTGGGTGCAGCCGCTGCCCTCAAGTCGACGACTGGTTCCATCGGCTTCATCGGTGGCGTCGACATTCCGTTGATCCAGGACTTCTTTGCTGGCTACGAAGCTGGTGCCAAGGCCGTGAACCCTGACATCAAGATCGATGCCAAGTACATCTCGCCAGCCGGTGACTTCAGCGGCTTCAACGACGATGCCAAGGCCCGCACCATCGCACTCAAGCAGTACGAAGACGGCGCCGACGTCATCTTCCATGCCGCTGGTTCAGCCGGTAACGGCTTGTTCGGTGCAGCAAAAGAAGTGAACGCATCAGGCAAGAAGGTCTGGGCCATCGGTGTTGACTCCGATCAGGCACTCACCGCAGCTGCCGACCTGGCTCCGTTCATCTTGACCTCGATGATTAAGCACGTCGACGTCGCTGTGTACGAGACCATGAAGGCCGTCAGCGACGGCACCTTCAAGGGTGGCGTTCGCGTGTTCACCGTGGCCGACGGTGGCCTCGACTATGCAACCACTGGTGGCAACGTCGACGACATCAAGACCCAGCTCGATGACTTCAAGGCCAAGATCGCTTCTGGCGAGATTAAGGTTCCTTCAGTCTCCTGAGCAACCAGCTAAGTTTATGGCGTGACTGAAAACGCCGACAGAGGGGCCGCCGGCGATGCCGGCGGCCCTTTCGTTATCCCCGGAACAGATGTGCTGCCGGCCACCCCGTATGCCATCGAACTCCGCGACATCGTGAAACGATTTCCCGGGGTAGTGGCCAACGATGGCGTCAACGTGGCGGTTCGCCCAGGAACCATTCACGCGCTCATTGGCGAGAACGGGGCGGGCAAGTCCACGGTGATGAAGATTCTCTATGGCACCCAGCGCCCCGACGAAGGTCGCATCGAGGTCAATGGTGTCGAGCAGCACTTCAAGTCCCCGAAAGACGCAATCGCTGCGGGCATCGGCATGGTGTTCCAGCACTTCATGTTGGCCGACAACCTCACGGTTCTCGAGAACGTCATCCTCGGCGCCGAACCGGGCAAAGGCGTCAAGATCGACATGCATTCGGCTCGTGAAACGCTCACCCAGTTAGCGGCCGCCAACGGCCTTGAGATCGACCCTGATGCGTTTGTGTCCGAGCTTGGGGTTGGCGAACGGCAACGGGTCGAGATTCTCAAGGTGCTGTTTCGCGGTGCTCGCATCGTCATCCTCGATGAACCCACTGCGGTGCTGGTTCCGCAGGAGGTCGACGAGTTGTTCGTCACCCTTCGCGAACTCGCCAGCACCGGCGTCACCATCGTGTTTATCTCGCACAAGCTCGACGAAGTGCTTGCGATCGCTGATGACATCACGGTGATCCGCAAGGGCAAGACCGTCGCTACGGCGATTCCTCGCGAGGTCACGGCTCGCGATTTGGCTCAGATGATGGTTGGCTCCGAACTGCCCAGTGCTGCCACCCGAACAGCCACGGTTACCGACATTGCCACGCTCAAACTTGAGGGCGTCATGATGAACGCAACGGTGCGTGGGTCGCGTCCGTTGCTCGACAACGTGAGCTTTACGGTGCATCAAGGCGAGATCGTGGGCATTGCCGGCATCGAGGGCAACGGCCAGACCGAACTGCTCAAAGCAATCATCGGCATTGATCGAATCGACGGCGGCTCCATCTCTATCGATGGACACGATCTCGTCGGCGTGTCCACGAGCGATCGTCGCGAGATGGGCGTTGGTTACATCCCCGAAGATCGCCAGCGAGAGGCACTGTTGTTGCCGTCTCCGCTGTGGGAGAACGCAATCTTGGGTCATCAGCGCAGTGGTCGATTTGGCAAAGGTATGTGGATCGACCAGGCGGCTGCTCGCGCCTACACCGAACAGATCATCAGCTCGTTCGACGTACGCACGCCCAGCGTCGACACCATCTCGCTGGCCCTCTCGGGCGGCAACCAGCAAAAGCTCATCGTGGGCCGCGAAATGCTCGCCGATCCCAAGGTCTTAGTGGCGGCTCACCCCACTCGAGGCATCGATGTTGGTGCGCAGGCAGCGGTATGGGACGCAATCCGCGACGCCCGCGGACAAGGCCTTGCGCTGTTGCTCGTGTCTGCCGATCTCGAAGAGTTGCTCGGACTTTCCGACACGGTGCTGGTCATGCTTCGTGGCCGCATCGTGGCCAAGCTCGACCCGGCGAAGGTCACCAAGAGCGAACTTGGCGAATACATGACAGGGGCTCGTGAGGTGGCCGCATGAGCATCAACCGTAAGAAAGTGTTCTATGCCCTCGCTGCACCGCTTGGCGCGTTCGTGTTGGCCATCGCGGTCGCCGGATTGGCCCTCTTGGTCAGCGGCAAGAATCCGTTCGTAGCGTTCAAGCAGATGGTCGTCTACGGCGGCACTGTCGACTCGTTGATCACCAGCATCAACGAAGCCTTACCGTTGTTCGTGTCGGGTGTTGCCGTGGCCATTGGCTTCCGCACCAACTTGTTCAACATCGGCGTCGAGGGTCAATACCGTTTGGCTGCAATTGTTGCTGCGGTCGTTGGCGCCGAGTTACCCGGACCTGGTTTCTTGCGCATCATCATGGCGATGTCTGCGGCCATCATCGTTGGTGCGTTGTACGCCAGCATCGCCGGTTTGCTCAAGGCCTATCGCAACGTGAACGAGGTCATCGCCACCATCATGCTCAACGGCGTGATGACCGGCCTGGTGGCAGTGCTCTTGAAATGGGACTTGATTGCGTCGATCAAAGACCAACAGCTGCGCACCAGCCGACTGCCCGAATCAGCGTGGTTCCCCAGCGTTACGTTGGGCGGAAGCGAGCTCTACCTGTGGGTCTTTGTGGCGATCGCGATTGGCATCGGCTACCACCTGTTGATCAATCGCTCGCGTTTCGGCTTCGAGCTCCGTGCCTCGGGTATCAACCCTGGGGCAGCACTTGCCGCTGGCGTGAATCCCAAGCGAATGGTCGTGAAGACAATGGCGTTGTCTGGCGCCGTTGCAGGTCTTGTCGGAATGCCGCTGCTGTTGCAGCGTCAGCATGAGTTCACTCAGCAATTCCAGCAGGGGCTTGGGTTTGCAGGCATCGCTGTTGCGCTTGTGGGCCGACAAAAAGCCGCTGGTATGGCCGCTGCGGCACTGCTGTTTGCATACCTCACTCGCGCATCGCAGGCACTCACGAGTCCTCCAACTCGAGGCACTAAAGAGATCGGCACCATCTTGCAGGGCACGATGATGCTTGCTGCCGTGGTCGCCTACGAGGTCGTGCGGCGTCGAGCCGAGGCCAACGCAATTCATGAAGCAGCGCATCGTGCCGCAGCGCAGTTCGCCGAGGTTCCGGCATGAGCACTACCTACGTAGACCTCGCCGATCCGAAGGCCAGTTGGTGGACCACGATGTCGCGTTCGCGACAGATCATGCTGATGTTCTTCGGAGCGTTCCTCGTGTTGTCGTTGGCTCGTGCGGTCTCCGGCGAGAACGATCTCACTTCTGAGTTCACCGTCACCAACACGATTGCGCTCACGTTGCCCATCTTGCTCGCGGGGCTCGGCGGGTTGCTCAGCGAACGAGCCGGCATCGTGAACATCGGTCTCGAGGGCATGATGATCCTCGGCACATGGGGTGCCGGTTTCTTTGGCTACCACTACGGCCCGTGGGGCGCGCTCATCGGTGGCGCACTTGCTGGTGCTGTCGGCGGCCTCGTGCATGCCGTCGCCACGGTCACGTTTGGCGTCGACCATGTCATCTCTGGCACAGCCATCAACTTGCTCGCATTCGGTTGGGCTCGGTTCTTGTCGGCATCGCTGTTCAAGGGTCGCGGCTCTGGCTCCGAGACCAACAGCCCCGGATTCGACACATCGAAGGGCATGCCCACATGGCGTATGCCTGGGTTTGCCGACGATGGCTGGCTGGCCCGACTCGAATTCAAGCATTGGCCCATCGTGTCCGATCTTGCGGGCATCAGCCGCGGCTTGTTGGGATCGTGGAAGGTCTACGAATTGGTCGCTGTCGCGGTCGTGCCGCTCGTGGCGTGGCTCGTCTGGAAGACCAAGTTCGGCTTGCGTCTGCGCTCGTCGGGCGAGAAGCCATCGGCCGCCGATTCACTGGGCGTCAACGTCGTGGTGGTGCGTTATCTCGCGGTCATGGCGTCGGGAGCACTCGCAGGCGTCGGTGGAGCCCTGCTGGTGCTGCGCAACAACGGCGCATACTCCGAAGGCCAGACCAACAGCCGTGGCTACCTTGGCCTTGCTGCGTTGATCTTCGGCAACTGGAAACCAACAGGAGTCCTCGCCGGAGCAACACTGTTCGGCTTCCTCGACACGCTGCAGCTCACGGCCTCTACGGCCGTTCGCGGGCTCTACCTGCTCGGTGTTGTTGGATGCCTCATTGGGTCCATCGTGTTCTTCCGCCGCAAGAACGTTCGGCTTGGCCGTTCGCTCGCTGCAATCTGTGCAGCGCTCTTGGTGTTCTACGTGTCGGGCATCGATATGAACGACGATCTCGTGAAGACCTTGCCGTACTTGGGCACGTTGTTGGTTCTCGCGGTGTTTAGCCGCCGCCTGCGTCCGCCGGCTGCCTCGGGTCAACCGTGGCGCAAGGGTCAGATCACGTAGGTCGCTTGGCTACGCACCCACCCTCGGGTCGTCGTCGCTCGCGACGGCGAATGCGGCGCATCTATCTGCGCCGGCGCGTGGTGGTAGCGATCGTGGCGCTCGCTGCGGCCGTTTCATTCATCGCACTCGCAAAGGCGTTGGTCGGCGGCGATTCAACACAGACAAAGGTTGCATCGGCGGCATCAACTGATGACTCCACGGCGCTCCGCGTTCCCGCGAGCGCCGAGGTCACTACAACCACCGCTACGCCGCCTTCGCTGCCGCCAGAGACCACTGTTGTCGACGCAGGGCCTACTCCTACCCCAGCCGACCCGGCGCGGGTGTACATCGCCGGCGATAGCGATGCTGGATCATTCGCTCCGTTTGTGTCGCGGCTGTTGCGTGCCAGCGGGGTTGTGGCCACCACCGTGGACTACAAGGTGTCGTCGGGTTTGGCCCGTCCAGACTTCTTCGATTGGCCGGCCCGACTGTCTGGACGCATTCCCAAGCTGAATCCAGACATCGTGATCGTCGCGTTCGGAGGGAACGATGCTCAGCCGATTCATGGCTTGAACAAGCAGGTCGATACGCCCGAATGGCGCGCCGAATACGCCAAACGCGTGGGAGCAGTCATGGATATGGTCGCCAACGACGGCCGCACGCTCATCTGGGTTGGCGTTCCCAACGACAACCAATCCGACACTACGGCGCGCCTCAAGGTGCAAGACGAAGTTGTGCGGGCTCAGGTCGCCGCTCACCCCGGCGTGGTCTTTATCGATTCGTGGAACATCTTCTCGGGTCTCGACGGCGGCTATGCCCAGTACGTAGTTGATCCCCGAGATGGCGTCAGCAAGTCAGTCCGCAGCGATGTTGATGGATTCCATCTCAACACCACTGGCGCCGAAATCCTTGCGTTTCATATCGCTCGTGCGGTCGAGTCCGACCTCGCGAGTCGAGGGGCCGACCTTGCTTCTGTATCGTCTGACACTGGTTAGGCCTTTTGGCACATTGTCGGGGGCGGAAACATTTTTCCTGTACTCGGTTGGGGTACAGCGGTAGTGTCATCGGCAGGGAAAGCGATGAGACATTGGGCGACAAGTTGGTCGCAAATGCCCAATGAGGAGCGAGTGCGAAACCGGCCCTTCAAGTGCACTCGCATCTGAGGTAGGGCCATGAAGCAAACTGTTCTCAAAATCACGAGTTGCGTGGCAATCGCTTTGGCTACCTCAACGGTGGCGATGCAGCATGTGTCAGCCGCCCCAGAAGACACCGCAGCGACCGCAGTGTGTCATCGGTTGCCCTCGTCTTGGTCGGGCATTATTAGCCTTGAGCCCGGCGCGTCGTACTCCACAGGTGTGGCTGTTGAGCCCCAACCCGGCATTCAGGCCGTGGTTGATTCAGTAGCCGTCTCTACCGGCGAAGGTTCTCCCACCGCTCTTACAGTGCGCATTGGTGGTGTCGCTGCTACATCAGGCGCCATCGTGCTCGGCGGCGATGTTGCCGTGACCAACGGCGGAACCAGTGCAGTCAGCCTGACCTCGGTCGACCTCGTGGTTTCGCATTGTCACCTCGTCGCAACCACTGAAGCACTCTCGGTTGGCTCGTTCGGTTTGAGCGGTCGGCTCGGCGAGTTGCTGCCAGCCACCGGCGCAAACAACGGCGAGCTTGCGCTGATTGCGTTCGGTTTGGTCAGCGTTGGTGCTGGCCTGGTGGCCGTGGGCCGCCGTCGTCGTCTGGCGTAGTAGTCCTTTGCGGGCTACTGCCTGCGACCTCGCGAGATAATGCCGTCGCGGCGCTGGGCCACTTTTTCGGCGCTGAACATCGTTCGGGCCCACTCGGTGCCGTCGCGGGCCTCAATTTCCCAGCCTGCTTGGTCACGGGTGATTTCGGCATAGGTGCGCCGGATCTGGCGAACGCCGTTTTGGTCGTTGCCGATGATGTCGCGAGCCAAGCCCCGTGCCGTCGGCAGAAGATCGCCGTGGGCGACTACGTGGTTCACTAAGCCGAGTTCGAGGGCCTCGTGAGCACTGAGAAAGTTGCCGGTGAAGCTCATCTCGCGTGCCCTGCGAACACCAATGGCCTGAGGGAGTAACACGGTGAGGCCCCAGCCCGGCATGACCCCTACACGGGCGTGTGTGTCGCCGAATTTGGCATGCTCGCTCGCAACCAGAAAGTCGCAGTTGAGGGCCAACTCGAATCCACCCGTAACGGCAACACCATTGATCGCTCCGATCACCGGCTTGGTCATCGACGGAAAGGGCCCGCGCATCCCCTCGGCTGAGGCCTTGGGAAGCGTGGAGTCTGCAGCATTCGACGATCCGCTACGGCCACCCAGTTCTTTCAGGTCGATGCCCGCACAAAACGCTGGATCTGACCCGGTGAGGATGACGACGTCGACGTCGTCTCGGCCATCGGCCTCGCGCATCAGCGCAGGAAACAGACGCATCACATCGGCACTCAACGCATTGCGGGCGGCCGGCCGGTTGAGGGTGACGGTGGCGATTCGATCGCTGACTTCGAGCAGAACAACATCGGTCATCTGCCGATGTTCGCAGGCCTCAGAGCGCGGCTACGAGTCGGTGTCGTCGGCCGGCAAAAAGTTGAGCTTCAGGTCGCCGAGTTTTACCAAGGTGGACGCGATCCATGTGCCCAAGGTTCCGAAGTGGTGATCGAGCAATTTGCTCGCGCCGTCGGCGAGTGTTTCTTCGGCAAGCTCGTAGATGCCCTCGTAAGTGATCTCGATAGCAAACTCAGGAGCTTCTACGACATCGCCGAAGTAGCCGATCTCAACGGTGGCCCCGGCGCGCTCAAGGCGTTCGTTGCCAATGAGCGGGCTTGATTCGGGCATGATCGCCTGCACCGGCACAGGGTTGGGCTGCTCGGCCAATCGTTGCACGCGAAACCCAATTTCGATTTCGATCGAAGGTTGCTCGTCGATCATCTCGTCGACATACCAGCGCCGGTACGCGGTTTGGCTCCACGTTGGCCACTCGAAGGTGATGTGCGCAACGACCCGTGGCGGCTGGCCTTCGCCGGGCAAGCCGTAACTGGTCTCCCACGTGATATCGCCGAGCAGTACGTCGATCTGAAAGTGCTCCTCGAAGCTCTGGCGTTCGAGGAAGGCACCTTCGAATGCGTCACGCAATGCGCCGATGGCATCGGTGAAGACGTGATCAAGCATGCAGTGCGACCCTAACTGTTTGTGCGCTCGTAGGCGTGGGGGAGCCCGTTATGCATCGACATTCGGTGCCTTGGCCCGGGCAGCGATGCATCGCCGGACTCGTATCCGGCGTCGGTTTCCCAGAGCAAAACCAGTGCGCCTTCGTGTTGCGCCGGAACGGTGACGAAGCGCTCGATTCCGCGGCGGGCGACGAGTTGATTGAGACCTTCAAATGAACCGGCTTCGGCGAGCGTAATGAGCGTGACATGAGTGGGCGGGGCCATGGGCAATGCTTGAGCGATCGCGTCGGTAGGGCTGATCCAGAGCGACTCGACGATTTCGTGATTGTCGATCGTGACGTCGTCGCCAGACCATGGGGCCACGAAGAACCATGTGGTGTAACGCTTTGGCGCAATCGCTGGAGGAGTCCAATGCGACAGGGTGACAAGGCTGTCGCGGTCGAGTCGTAGGGCAACTTCTTCGTGCGCCTCGCGAACCGCTGCGGACACGGCGCGGCTCACTTCGTCGTGACCCGAATCGTCGTCGTCGACACGTCCACCAGGAAAGACCCACATGTTCGCAAACGCGCCCACATCACTGCGCTTCAAGAACAGCACCTCGAACTGATCGCCGTGTTCGCGAGCCACAATGACCGTGGCCGCGGGTCGGGCGGGAGGAAGAGTCTCAGCTGCATTCACACCGCAACCTTGGCACATGCGACAATCAAGGTTATGAGTCTTGTTGAAGTCACCATCAGCGAACGCGTCGCGACCCTGACCCTGAACAATCCTGCCGAGCGCAACACGCTCACTGCGCCAATGGTCGCTGAGATCCTTGCTGCGATGGACGCTATTGAGGCCGATCCCGGTGTTGGTGCAATCGTTGTGACGGGCACAGCTCCAGCGTTTTGCGCAGGAGCAAATCTTGGCAATCTGACCGAGTCATCAGAGGAGAGCCTCGGCAGCATCTACGAAGGGTTCCTGCGAATTGCGCGGAGCCCATTGCCTACGTTGGCTGCAGTGAATGGCGCTGCTGTTGGCGCCGGCATGAACCTCGCGCTTGGCTGCGACGTGCGCATCGCTGGCCGTCGAGCCAAGTTCGACACGCGGTTCTTGCAAATCGGTATCCACCCAGGCGGCGGCCACACGTGGATGCTGCGTCGCATCGTTGGCCCACAAGCAGCCATGGCGGCGGTTGTGTTCGGCGAGGTGATGGACGGTGCCGAGGCTGAGCGCATTGGGCTCGTGCATCGTTGTGTCGACGATGACCAACTGCTGGCTGTTGCGCAAGAAATGGCCCAGCGTGCCGCAAGCGCACCGCGCGAGTTGGCCATCATCGTGAAGCAGACAATCCACGACATGGCCGACATCGACAATCACCCAGCCGCGGTGAAGCGCGAACTCGATCCGCAGGTGTGGAGCACTCGTCAACCTTGGTTCGCCGACCGCATCGCAGCACTGCAACAAAAAATCTCGTCAAGAAAGTAGCTGCGATGCTTCACAGGGACCCCACCTCGGGTGTACCTTTCGCCTAAGGGGAGTTTGTCAACCGTACGTCTCACAGGAGGTACTCGATGAGCCAGCGCCATCACATGCAGGAGTCGGCCCCACAGCCGAAGATGGACCTGCGTGCACACGCCCACAACGAGCGGCATCGCATTAACAGCGAGCTGCAAGCCGTTGCCAATCAGGTCAGCGCAGGTTCCGAACCCGAGGACATCCACGAGCCCGGTAGGGCTTGGGTGCCGAGTCACCGCCACGATGCGGCCAAGGGTAAGGCCAGTGCCACCAAGCAAGAAGTGCGCCACTGGAAAATGAAGAGCTGGAAGCGGCGCTCAACAGTGCGCAAGGCCCGGGCTCTTGTGACCCGAGTGGTGGCTGAACAGGCCTAGTGCCTTAGAGCCAGGTGGCGATCATTTCGTCGCGACGGGCTTGCCATTCTTCAACGGTGATTGCGTAACGCATGTGGTCTTCCCACACGCCGTTGATCTCAAGAAACCGACTCGCCACTCCTTCGTCGCGAAGTTGCAGCTTGTCCATCACGCGCCGGCTATTGGTGTTGCGCGGGATGATGCACACTTCGAGGCGGTGTAGCCGCAGGTCGTCGAACGCAAAGCGAATTACCGCGCAGACGCCTTCGGCGATGTAGCCGTGACCAGCGCGTGAGCGATCGATCCAGTAGCCGATGGTGGCGCATTGCTGAGCGCCGCGAACCACAGTGTTGAGGTTCACTTCGCCTGCCACTGAGCTATCAACGAAGAGGCCGAACGCATATGCCGCGCCCATTTGCCGGTCGCGGTCGCGGGCGGCGCAGCGGGTGCTAAAGGCATCTCGCTCGCGAGTTGGGTCGCCTTGGTTGGCGAGCCGCGACGGTTCCCATGGCGTGAGCCAGCTTTCGTTGCGGATGCGTACGTCGCTCCACGACGCGAAGTCGGGGCTCACCAATGGGCGAAGCATCACGCGGCGGCCGTAGAGGCGGAGTCCGCTGTTGTTCGGCGCCGACGGGTGCGTGAAGGGGTGATGCTCGCTGCTCATACCGATGCACTGCCGGTAGTAGTGCTGACTGGTTGCGCGGCGATGGCGATCGACACGGTGTCGAGGTGCAAACACCGAAATAGCGCCACCATCACGCAGCATCCGGCAACGATTGTGTTGGCGAGTTCGGTGGGTAGGCCAGGATTGTGGCGGCGCTCGGCCGAGGCCTCGAGGGCCAAGGTGCGAAACACGTCTTCGGCGGCATCGCGGGTGAGCTCAAATGCGTCGGCATGGATGTCGCCGCCATGTTCGACAGCGGCGATCACCCGAGCTGTCTGGCCCGACACGACCACTGAGCGGGCGTCGTCGAGCAAGGGCATGACCCGGCGGGCGTCGTCGAGATGGTCGATCACCTCGCCGATTGCGTTCGTGAGGTCTTCGGGTAGCGCGGGGTCGGCGTCGAAGTGGCGGCGATGGAGTGAGGTGATGCCCACCGGAACGACGAACGAACCTGCTTCGACCCCATCGTCGAGGAGCGAGATGGTGATGCTGTCGTTCTCGATGAGAACTACGCAACTGTTCATTTCTTGTACGCCTCAATGCGGTCGTGCACCCATTGGCCCACGGGGTCATTACCGCCAGCAAGGAACCATGCGTAATGAGCGTGCAGACACTTCACGCCTTGGCGTGTGCCGCCGACGCCACCGCTTGGGCGTGGACCAACGTAGTGCTCGGGCAGGGCAGCGTCTCGCTCGGCTTCATGCTGCTGGTGAGCGTGCTCGAGTGCCGCTGGATCAACTGCTGCCTCGGCCTGGCGAACGCCACCTTCGGCCTCGATGCGGCCGATGGCCGCGACGATGGTCTTGTTGATCAGCCAGTAGCGGGTTGGCATCGGTGTGCCGTCGTCGAGCAGCGGTTCGTTGAGCAGCACTACTGGATCGCCAAGCGCGTCGCGCACGACTACTTCGAACTTGCCCTGTGGCTCGCGGCCAAGCAGTTCTCGAACGCGATCGCGATCGGTCATGGGTTGAGTGGTGAGCATGGTGAAAGTGGGTGCTGAACGTGCATTACTGAGCGGAGTCAGCGCAACTAGTTCTTGCGGCGGCGGAACACGAGCAACAACAGCACTAAGCCGCCAAGCGCTGGCAAGAGACGCTTGAGAATTGCGCTGCCGCCGCTGCGCAATGCATCGATGGGCTCGGCTGCTGGACCGTTGATAATGCGAATGGTGGGAGCAGCTGGCTCGTTGGCTGCTGATGCGGAATCAGAGGTGGCAGCGGTTTCTGCGGCTGGCGCTGCGACTGCGGCTTCGGCGGCAGGAGCATCGGCTGCAGCGGGCTCGGCGGCATCTTTTTCGAGCATGGCGTCGAGGTTCTTTGAGAACTGCAACATCAGCTTTCCGCTGATATCGGCGAGTGCGCCGCGGCCGAACTGGGCGACCTTGCCGGTCATGTCGAGCTTGGTGTGCACGGTGCACTTGGCACTCGTTGGAGAGATCTGCTGCAGCGACGCGGTGATGATGGCCGACGCATTTCCGTTGCCCTTTGTGTCGCGGCCGTCGCCCTTGAGTACGGCGCGATAGTTGGCGTCGTCACGCTCGAGAAAGTGGGCCTCGCCTTTGAGGGCGGCACTGATTGGGCCGACCTTGACCTTGACGACACCTCGGTACGAGTCGCCTTCGATTTCTTGCAACTGGGCGCCCGGCAGGCATGGTGCGATGCGCTCGACATCGGTGATGACGGCCCATGCTTCGTGGATTGGCCGGTTTACGGTGAATTCGTTGATGAGTTCCATTGCTGGAGTTCCTCCATCGTGTCGATGTCGGCCGAGCTGCCGGTGCAGGCAACCTCGCCGACGAGGTCCGGGCGTTGGCTTAATAGGCTACGGGCGCCGTGGTCGCCTTCGGTCGCCAACAACGACCAAATCGATCGATCGAGGCGCACCGGATTACCACGAGCGCCACCGTATGTAGCGACTGCGATTGGCGTGTGGGCCATGGCCACAGCGCGCCATGCTTGGGTGGTGACGAAGGGTTGATCGGCAAGTCCCACAACCACAGCTGTTGCGCCGAGTGCGTCGGCAGCGGCGATGCCGCGCTGCAGCGAAGTGGCTTGGCCTTCGCTCCAATGGGGGTTATGGGCGCGAACCGCCCACTGCGGTAGGTCGAGCTCGACGCAGCCGGTCACAACCACCACATGAGCAAAGCCTGCTGCTTCGATCGAGTCGAGTGCCCAGGTGTAGAGGGGCCGTCCGCGTAGGGGTGACACGAGTTTGTGTGACGAACCGATGAAGCGACTGCCCTGTCCGGCGGCAAGCAACACGGCGCATGTTCCGCTCGGCAAAGCGGGGTCACCAAGACGCTGAGCAGGGACGGTATTCATCACCTCGCAAGCCTGCCAGCTTGAACCGCCGTGAGCGAGCTCAGAACGAGGGTGGATGCAATATGACGAAAAGGTTACGAACGAGTTGATTATTGCAGTTTCATGTCGATAGTCTTGCGACCGTAACGAACGGCCGACTTCTTCGGTCGTTCAGTTACGCAAGCGTGGCGCTCTCGTGAGGCGCGACGTGACTTGGACGCAACAAGCGTCCATGCCACGACATTCGGCCGGCTCGGTCGGATGCGCTAACGAAGCGAGATTGTAATGAAGCACAGCAATGCGACTTCAGGTCACCCAGTTCTCAAGCGCGTCGGCTTTGCAGCCCTCGCTCTCGCAACGATGCTTGGCAGCGTTGCGGCCACGTCTACCGCGGCCGGTGCTTCAAAGAATTCGAAGCCAGTCGTTCGTAACGATGCGCTCGCTCCCATTGCCGTTCAGGCACTCTCCGACCTTCAAGACGTCGAAGCAGCGAGCCTGTGGGACACAACAGCCGACACTGTGGCCCCCAGCGCCGAAGCGGTCACTCGTGATCGTTACGTCAGCGCTCGAGACGCAATCGCCACCGAGGTCGCCGGTCGTCTCGGTATCGAGCCATCACGCATGATCGAAGCGTGGGCCAACGCCGACTTCGCGCATCAGACAGCCTTGATGGCAGCGATGTCGCAACTTGGTGTGCGCTACCGTCGCAACACAAGCGAACCTGGTGTTGGGTTCGATTGTTCCGGCCTCACGGCGTATGCATGGAGTGTTGCTGGCACCGAGATTGCGCACCAGTCGCGGTCGCAGATTCGTAACGCTTCGCCGCGCACCATTGATACCGCCCAGGCGGGCGACCTCGTGTACTACCCGGGCCACATCAGCATGTACCTCGGTGTCGACAAAGCCATTGTGCACTCGCCCTTCACTGGCCGCACCGTTGAGGTCGCCGTCATCGGCAAGCGTCGTTCACTTCGCTTCGCCGACCCAGTTGGCTGAGCATTCACTGAGCGGTGTGAATCGCTCCCGATCCGTCTCGTAACGACGGAGTCTTACGTCCGGTGCGCCGGGCAATGATTTCGGCACAGATCGAGATCGCCGTCTCTTCTGGCGTGCGGGCGCCGATGTCGAGCCCAATTGGCGACATCAACCGATCGATCTCGTTGGGGTCGGTGAGCCCGGCCTCGGTGAGCCGCTCCATACGCTTGGCATGGGTTGTGCGACTGCCCATCACGCCGATGTATCCAACGCGGGTTGTGAGTGCGCCCATCACCGCTGGCACATCGAACTTTGGGTCGTGGGTGAGCACACAGACGGCATCGCGGGGGCCGAGCGCACCGCCCCGCTCAACGAACACCGGCATGGGCCACGACACCATCACTTCGTCGGCCATCGGGAATCGGCGACGAGTAGCGAAGACTTCGCGTGCGTCGCAGACGAGCACGCGGTAGCCAAGCACTTTGGCTACCTTGGCCAACGCAGCGGTGAAATCGACGGCTCCAAAGATCCACATTTGTGGCGGTGCAGCAAAGCTCTCGACGAAGACACTGACCGTGTCGGTATCGATGAGATCTTCGGGGGTTGTTTGGCCCTGCGGTCCGTAATGGCGAACTCCGCTACGCCCGGCCTCGAGCTCGGCAAGTGAATCGCGGGTGACGATGCGATCGAGTTCGGGGTTGCCGAGCGTGCCGCGTGAAGCGCGGTCGGGGGCAATCAGCAGCTTTGCGCCGATGTTCGGACCGTCGATGATCGTGCACAGGCCAGTGGGCTGATCGGCGCGGATGCGGTCACGCAACTCTTCGTAGAGAGACGGTGTGTCGGTCATGGCGCTACCAATTGAGCGGTTCGATGAAGAGATGAATGATGCCGCCACAGGTGAGCCCCACGGCAAAGGCTTCGTCGTCGCTGTAACCAAACGTGACCATGCGCGGCTGCATGTCGCCATGCAAGATCGCCAACGCCTCGCCGACCACAGCGCCTTCGACGCAGCCACCGCTGACTGAGCCGGCGACTTCGCCGTCTTCGTTCACCGCCATGCTGGCGCCAGGATCGCGTGGTCCGGAGCCTTCGATGTTCACGACCCGCGCCACGGCGATGCGTCGATTGTTGTGCCGCCAGCGCTCGATGTCGTCGAGAATCTCACGCATGGTTGGCCCTTTCGGTTGAGCCCGAGATGACCCGGGCGAGTTCTTCCATGGCGGCCAATGAGTGACCCTCCACGAAGTGATCAACATAGGGCAGAGCCGCGGCCATACCTCGCGCTAGCGGCGCGTAGCCGGGTGTCACTTTGAGCGGGTTGACCCACACCAGGCTGTGAGTAATGCGTTGAAGCCGCTGCATTTGTTCGGCGAGCAACAGTGGTTCGCCGCGGTCCCAGCCATCGCTGAGTACAACCACGATCGCACCGCGGGCCATGCCGCGCACGCCCCATTCGTCGTTGAAGAGGCGCAGACATTCGCCGAGGCGGGTGCCGCCGCTCCAGTCGGTGACGCGGTTGCTGGCCAACATGAGGGCCTTGTCGGGATCGCGGCTGCTGAGTTCTTTGGTGACCCGGGTGAGGCGGGTGCCCAACGCAAATGCCTCAACGCGTTGGCGGCCAGCAACTGCGGCTTGCACGAAACGCAAGAGTGCTCGCGCGTACGGCTCCATTGAGCCGCTGACGTCGAGCAACAACACGAGCCGGCGCATTCGTTCGCCGGGTTCGCGGTAGTAGCGGCGCACCGGTTCGCCACCAGATCGAAGCGAAGCGCGAACCGTGCGACGAAGGTCGGGGCGGTGACGTTGCCGCTTCGAGTGAGACAGTCGCAGCGATTGGCGCGGTGGACCCACAAAGCGCAGGCGGCTCATCAACTGCTGAGCCATTTGCAGTTCGTCGTTGCTGTATGCGCCAAAGTCTTTACGGCGAAGTACCTCAATGGCGCTGAAGCGGAGGTGAATGGTGGGGTCGTCGTTGGCGTCGGCCGCGTTTGCTTGGTCGTCGTCGTCGGGCGGGTCGCCGTCGTCCATCTCGATGCTGATGTGTTGTGGTTCGCTCTCGGCCTCTTCGGTTGATTCGCCATCGCGCGCTTCCCAGAACACCGCAAACGCTCGATCGAACAACGCCAGATCCTCGGGGCGGCGAACCAAGGTGGCACGTGCTGCCCAATAAACGGAATCGCGTTCGCCGATGCCAAGCGCGCCGAGTGCTTCGGTGAAGGTGAGCACACAGCCAATGGGCACGCTGAGCCCAAGACCGCGCAGCAGCCTCGCGAAAGCGGTAGCCATACGCTGAGCGGCACCTTCGCTGGGTGCCGGGTCGCGATGAGCTACGGGAGGTGCGAACGCGGCCATTAGCCGGGCTGCGAGCCTCGCTCGAAGGCGTGCTTCACCATGTCGGCGATGCCGTGCAGTTGAACTCGCTCGACATCCTCGCGGTACTTCAAGACAGCGCCAAGTGTGCTCTTCACCGACGACTCGGAGAGTTCGCTGACGCCAAGGCGTCCAAGCGCTGTGGCCCAGTCGATGGTTTCGGCGACACCCGGCGGCTTGAACAGGTTGAGGCCGCGCATCGTTTCGACAGCGGCGGCCACCTGGCGAGCGAGCATCTGGCTGACGGCGGGTACGCGAAGTCGAACGATCTGAACCTCGCGCTCAAAACCGGGATGCTCGATCCAGTGGTAGAGGCAGCGACGCTTGAGTGCGTCGTGAACGTCGCGCGTGCGATTGCTGGTAAGAATCACGATTGGCGGGCGCTCGGCGCGAAAGACGCCAAGCTCGGGCACGGTGATCTGAAAGTCGCTGAGCACTTCGAGCAGGTACGCCTCGAACTCGTCGTCGGCGCGATCGACCTCGTCGATGAGCAACACAGGCGGTGGGCCAGCAACGGGACTGATTGCCCGCAGCAGCGCGCGCTTCAGCAGAAAGCGTTCGTTGTAGAGCTGACCCTCGAGCGCTGCGGTGCCCGCACCACGGGCTTCGCCGCTTGCCTCGGCTGCACGCAGGTGCAACAACTGGCGGCTGTAGTCCCAGTCGTAGACGGCCTGACTGGCGTCGATACCTTCGTAACACTGCAGTCGAATCATTTCGCCGCCGGTCCAACGGCTGAGCACCTTGGCGACTTCGGTCTTGCCGACGCCTGCTTCGCCTTCGAGGAGCAATGGCCGGCGCAGTGCAAGCGCGAGGAAAATAGCGGTGGTGAGACCCTCGTCGGCGAGGTAATCATGCGAGGCCAGCGCGGCTGACACATCGTTGACGGTGAGGTTTGGCGGCAGCATCTGGGCAAGGCTAATTGCCCGGGAGTACACGAACCCCACTCGAATCAGCGAAGATCATTGGGTGAGCGCAACGTGGCAGGCCTCAACCCAGAGTTGGACCGTCACATTGTGGAGCACGAGTGCGGTTTCGGTGCGCCTGTTGGTGATCAATCGAGGCGATCCATTCGGTGTCGTGCGCGACGACGTGATGGTCCGCGACGGCGATGTGTGGAGCACCACGGTGGCGACCGCCGACATCGGCAATGCCGATCTCTATGGCTTCCGCGTCGAGGGGCACGGCCATCGTTTCGATTCGACGAAGGTGTTGCTCGATCCCGAGGCGACCCAAGTGTGGTTTCCACCTGAGCACGATCGCGACATCGCCGCCGTACACGGTGCTGACACGCTGGGTCGAACTCCGCTGGCGGTGTTGCGCCGCGAGGCGCCGCGTGCGGCGTTGGCTCCTGGGCCGCGCCATGCGTGGAGCGATCTTGTTGTGTACGAATTGCACGTGCGTGGCGCTACGCAATTGGCCGAGCACGTGCCCAGCGAACTGCGCGGCACGTTTGCGGGGTTGCGGCATCACGCCGCTTACCTCGCGCTGTTGGGCGTGACAGCGGTAGAGCTGCTGCCAGTGCACCAATGTGATCCGCTTGAGGGCAGCTATTGGGGCTACATGCCGTTGGCCTGGAGCGCGCTGCATCACGCATACGTTGCGGGCGACGACCCCGAAGGTGAGTTCGTCGAAATGGTTCAGGCCTTTCACGATGTGGGCATCGAGGTTTTGCTCGATGTGGTCTACAACCACACCACTGAAGAGGATGAGTTCGGCCCCACGTATCACCTGCGCGGCATCGACGATGCCGCGTATTACGTGGTCGATTCGAGCGCAAGCTACTACGACGCCGCCGGCTGCGGAAACGTTGTGCGAGCCGCGCATCCTGCGGCCGCAACGCTCATCATGGCCTCGCTTCGCCGCTACGCCGACCTTGGGGTCGATGGCTTTCGTTTCGACCTCGGCTCGTTGTTGGGTCGCGATCTCGACGGCATCACGCAACAACGCAGCTCGCTCATCGACGAGATCACCACGTTTGCTGCGATGCGCGGGCTACGTCTGATTACCGAGCCATGGGACCTCGGCGCGTATCAACTTGGCGACGGCTTTGCGGGTCAGACATGGTCGCAGTGGAATGGTCAGTTTCGCGACGACGTGCGCTCGTACATCCGCGGAGAAGAAGGCTTCGTGGCCCGCATTGCCCAACGGCTTCGGGGCAGTCCCGATCTGTTCGGTGGCGACGCACATCGCAGCGTCAACTTTGTAACAGCGCACGATGGCTTCACGCTCTACGACCTCGTGAGCTACGACCGTAAGCACAACGACGCCAACGGCCACGACAACACCGATGGCACTGATGACAATCGATCATGGAACTGCGGGCATGAAGGCGACGATGTCAGTGCGTTGTCTTTCGAACACGTACATTCGCTGCGCGCTCTGCAGATGCGCAATTTGCTGTGCTTGCTGATGTTGTCGCGAGGCGTTCCGATGCTGCTTGCGGGTGATGAGGTTGCTCACACGCAGCACGGCAACAACAACGCGTATAACCAAGACAATCCAGTGTCATGGCTCGACTGGCAACGCGCCGCGACGCACGGAGATATTGCCGACTTTGTGCGTGCGCTCATCGCGCTCAGGTCTCATGGTGGCGACAATGAAGTGACCTGTTTCGGAGTGGGTGGCGAGCCCGATGTCTCGTACGAGTCGCACTCAATCGCGTGGCAGTGGGGATCGCTGTATGTGATGAGCAATGCGTGGTGGGAGCCGCTCACGTTTGAGGTGCAGTCAACCGGTGATTATGAGGTGGCGTTGGCGAGCTGCGTCGAACCGGTGAGCATCACCGACGGTCGGGTGACGGTTCCGGCTCGGTGCACGGTGGTGTTGCTAGCTGTCGAAGCCCAGCCCTGATCGGTCGAGTGTTCGTAGCCACAGGTTGCGTTTGCCGGTGGCGTCTTCGCGGTTGAGCGACCAGCGGGTTGCCTGAATTCCTGCGAAGCGAAATGGCTCGGGCGGAAACGGCAATGGTTTGTTTTTGACGAATGCCGTTTGCGTGGCTTTGCTGCGTTTACCGTCGAGCAGGTCGAGTGTGACTTCGGCGCCAAAGCGAGTGGCAGCAACACCGAGGCCGGTGTAACCGAGCGCGTAGACAACCCTGCCGCCCATCGCCCCGCCGAAGTACACACAAAAACGACTGCACGTGTCGATGACGCCACCCCACGCATGGCTGAACTTTACGCCCTCGAGCTGCGGGAATGTCGTGAAGAAATGCTTCGACAACTTGGCCCATGTTTCGGGACGGCTTTCGAGCTCAGAGTCGATCTTGCCGCGCCAGTAATAGATGACGTCGTAGCCGCCCCACAGGATGCGGTTGTCCTCGGTGAGTCGGTAGTAGTGGAACTGGTTTGAGATGTCGCTGAGTCCTTGACGGTTGGTCCAGCCAATGTCGGCCAACTGCGCGTGCGTAAGCGGTTCGGTGACCATGCAGTAGTCGTAAACCGGGACCATGTAGTGGTTCAGTCGTTTGAGCAGTGGCTTGAACGCGTTTGTTGCAAGTGCAACTTTGCCAGCGCGTACTGCGCCGAGCGGGGTGCGAACAATGACACCCACACCGTCTTTGTCGATAGAGATCGCTTTGGTGTCTTCGTAGATGGTGACGCCAAGTGACTCGGCTGCGGCCTTGAGACCCCACACAAGTCGGGCTGGGTCGATGATCGCTGCGCGATCTTTGCGCCACAGGCCGCCGGTGTAGGTAGGGGAGTTGACCTCGCGGCGCATTGCCTCGCCGTCGAGCAGCTCTACTTTTTGACCCAGCGAGCGGAGCTGTTGGTAATCGTCGCGGAGCTCATCGAAGTACGACTCGCTGTGCGACGTAGTGGCGACGTCGATGACGCCGGTTCGCTCGTAGTCGCAGTCGATGTTGTACCGCTTGATGGCGGCTTCGATTTCGTTGAGGTTCTGCAGGCCGAGTTCTTCGAGCACATCGAGTTCGTCGGGAAACCGAGCCTGACCATTGGCGATGCCATGAGTGAGGCTGCTCTCCATGAAACCGCCATTGCGTCCGCTGGCCGCTGAGCCGATCTCGTGCGCATCGATCAGGATCACGTTGCGCGATGGGTCTCGCTCCTTGGCGATGATTGCTGTCCAGAGGCCCGCGTAGCCGCCGCCAACGATGCACAGGTCGCAGCTGACCGTGCGCACGAGGGTGACATTTGAGTCGGGTTCATCGACGTCTTCGTACCAATAGGGATACGGGTCAGCGTCGGCAATTGCGTCGAGATGGAACTCGTCGATCGCATCGTCGTCCATGGTTACACCACCTTGTGGGTGACACCTTAGTAGGTCGCAGACTACGGTCGTCCGCATGGACATGGGCATTTCGGGCAAACGAGCGGCGGTGGCCGGCGGGTCATCTGGGTTGGGTTTGGCTACTGCCAAGGCATTGGCTGCCGAGGGCGCACAGGTAGTCATTTGCGGGCGCGATGCAGACCGCCTCAAGGCAGCGGCGCTCGCGGTTGGGCATGGCTGTATTCCGGTGGTGTGCGATGTGGGCTCGGCCGAGGGCGGCGCGGCGTTCGTGGAAGCAGCGATCAACGCACTCGGTGGGGTCGACATCTTGGTTGCCAACTCAGGCGGCCCTCCGCCAGGAACATTTGCGTCTACTCCGGTCGACCTCTATCAGGTCGGCCTCGACCTCAATCTGCTCAGCGTTGTGGGTATGTGCAAAGCAGCGATACCCGCGATGCAAGAACGCAAGTGGGGCCGGGTCATTGCGATTACGTCGGTGGCGGTTCGTCAACCCATCCCAACCCTGATCCTGTCGAACACGGCGCGATCTGGCGTCACTGGATTCTTGAAGACAGTTGCGCGTGAGGTCGCCCACGATGGCGTCACCGTCAATACGGTGCAGCCGGGAATGCACCTCACCGGCCGCATTACTCAGCTCTATGGGGCTGCCCCTGACGCCTCGGCAATGGGCATCCCTGCTGGCGTCATGGGAGACCCCGACGACTTCGGCCATGTGGTCACGTTCTTGTGCAGCGACCACGCGAAGTTCGTCACTGGCGTGCAGATGCACGTAGACGGCGGCGCCTATGGTGGTCTGCTGTGATCACCCATGTCGTTTCATTCCGTTGGAAGCCAGAGACCACCGCCGAGCAGATCGCGCTGATCAAGCAGGCACTCGACACGCTGCCAGCGGCCATCGCCGACATCGTCTCGTACCAGTGCGGCCCCGATGTGGGCGCTCACGGTGCCGCCAACTTCGACTTCGCAATCGTGGCCACGTTCGAGAACATCGACGGATGGCGAACCTATGACGCCCATCCAGAGCATGATCGCGTGCGGTCCCAAACCGTGCGACCATGGATCTCCGAGCGAGCAGCCGTTCAGTTCGAGAGCTAATTGGTAGTTGTTCTGCGCGCACTCGAGGTTCATACTGAGCACACAGGCTGATCTCGTGATCGGCAGGCTGGAGGTTGTTGTGAGCAATGGCCGAGTTTCCCGAAGTGCGCGACGATCCTTGCTGTCGCCGATAGTGCTGTTGGCGTTTGGATGGGGTGTCGCTGGATGCGGTTCGTCAACCACGCCGGTGAGTTCGGTCGCTGCGTCGACTACGACGACCGTGCCGGATACATCGACCACGTCGGCTGCATCGACCACGCTGCCTGCGTTCGTTGGTGGATCTACCGATCCAGTGATGGTTCCGGCCACCGGATGCTGCGCGGCCGGGCCCACGGTGCTGCTGCGAACTCAAAGCATTGAGCAGCGCGGCAATTACTATCGCATCGCCTTCGAGTTCTCGGGGCCTGTGACCAACTATCACGTGCGATACGTGCCCCTGCCGGTGCGTCAAGATCCTTCAGATCAGGTTGTCGAACTGCAGGGCGATAAGGCCATCCAGATCAGCTTTGGCGGTACTGGCCTTGACCAGTCGCAAAACCCTCCGGTGCAGACCTATACGGGTTCGCAGCGGATTGTGGTGGGCAGTGGCGCTGTGCGCGAACTGGTTCAGATCGGTGACTTTGAGGCCGTGATGAACTGGGTCATTGGGGTGCAGGGCACTCCACAGTTTCGGGTCATGGTTGAACAGAACCCGCCGCAACTCGTTATTGAGATTGCAGCGGCTTGATGATCTCAAGATCGAGCGCATCGAACTGATCGCCCAGCGTGGCGACTGCAGTGATCTTTTCGGCCGCGATGATCACCAGCGCCAAGGCTGTTTCGGGTGTGAACGACTCGTTGACCTTGGTGGCGGCGGATCGATGTTGATTCGCGACGTGTGCGACGACGAGTGCAGAGAAACTGGCTCGCCGAGTGGCCTTGTCGAACCGGTCGAGATCGGTGGACAGCGCAAACAGTCGGTCGGTGCCCGCCACGTACGCGTTGAGCAGTTCGGCGTAGATGGCTGCAGCTTGCGGATGCTGCGCGCTGTGTGGATCGGCAATGGCCGAGATGAGTTCGCCGCTGAGCAAGACCTTGCGCACGCTCATGCTGGAGTTCCGAGCGGGAGCGAGAGCATGGCCAGTGCGCGGGCTGCGCGAACGCGACGTTGGCGGCGTTCGAACCAGCCCCAGAACAGAAACGATGCGCCGACGATGGTCCAACCAGCGAGGGCATCGATGACGTAGTGCTCGCCAAAGTACACCAGCGATGCCGCCATGATGAGCGGGAAAGTGAGCACGAGAGCCTTGAGCCATTTAGGTTTGATGAGCGGCAGGAAGAACGCAGGCACGAAGAGAGCGAAGCTCGCGTGTAGCGATGGCATTGCCGCAATGGCGTTGCCCCAATCGAGTGCCGTGTTCCATTTGTTCACGAAGCCCTTGAGGCCCATCGAGCTGAATCCGCGTCCGGTGTGGCGAGCGAGGTGGGGAAGAATGTTGTACCCGCGCTTTGGGTCGGCTGCCATCCATGGCGGCACCGTAGGTAGGAGCACGAACATTGTGCACGCCACGAACAACAGGGTGGCAAAGCGCTTCATGAACCGGGCCCACTCGCGGTGGCTGATGACCCAAAGCGCAGCGAGGGCGATGACCGGAAAAATGAAGTGCGAGAAATATGTTGCAGATGCAACTTTGTCGTACCAGCGAATGCTGTGTGCTTCGTAGAAGTGGCGCTGCATCCACACGTTTGGATCGGTGCCGAAGAACAAAAACCGGTCGATGTTGCGCGGCGCTTCTACTTGGAGTGGGAAGCCAGCTCGGTCGGCGCCGCCGCGTGTTTGCTCGTAGGCCAACCACATCACGCAGTAGCACAACACGTCGAAGACCAGCCAGGCCCATCGCCGTAGCGGCCGGCCAAGGTGGCCGATGGCGATGAACAGGCCCACGGAAATCGCCACAGAAATGCGGTCGATGATGAGGCCCTTGGCAACGAACCACCAGATGTAGCCAACGACATAGAGGCCCATGCCGATACGGCGCACGAGACGCCAATGATCTGATGGAACCACCGAGGTGACTGAGATGCGTGCTGGCGCCTGCAACGATTCGGCCGCAAGCGCAGCGATATCAGCGTTGGTCTCAGGCACGGCCGGTAACCCTAGCTATCGCCGCGCCACGAGACGTGCGCGGTGAGGCGCGGGTTCAGGACGATGCGTCGAGGGCGCGGCGTACCAGAACCTCGGCGAGGTGTGTGCGGTACTCGACGCTGGCGTTGTTGTCGGCCTGAGGGTCGGCGTCGGCCGAGGCAAGCTTGGCGGCATCGGCGACGCTTGCGCCCTGAGCGATGGCAGCCGACACGCTGGTGGCCAGAACAGGCGTGGAGCCCATATTCACCAACGCAACACCCGACTCGCTGCCACGGCGCCATGCGGCGACGCCAACAATGGCCCAGTCTTGAGCGCGACGGTTGAACTTCTGGAAGTTCCAGCCGGCGCCATTCATCTTGGGCACGCGGATCTCGGTGATGATCTCGTCGGCAGCCAGGGCTGACTCGAGGAAGCCGAGGTAGAAGTCGGCGGCAGCGATCTCGCGTGTGCCGTTGGGGCCTTGCACCACGTAGGTGGCCCCGAGGGCCAGCGTGGTGGCAGGAAGATCTGAAGCCGGATCGGCGTGAGCAATGCTGCCGCCGATGGTGCCGCGGTGGCGCACCTGAGCGTCGCCCACATGCGAGGCCGCATGGGCCAACAACGGAACGTGCTCGGCGAGCATGGCCGACGTCTCGACGTCCATGTGGCGGGTGAGGGCGCCGATGGCGATGTGGCTACCGGCATCGCGGATGTACGACAGGTCGGTGATGCGGCCAATGTCGATGAGCATCGTTGGCTGAGCCAAGCGGAGCTTCATCAACGGAAGCAACGAGTGGCCACCGGCCAAGAACTTGGCGTCGTCGCCGTATTCGCTGACGAGAGCAATTGCTTCGGCAGCCGAGCTCGCACGCTTGTAATCGAATGCTGCAGGAATCATCACTTGCTCCCAGAAACAGCTGCTGCGCTGGCGCAAGCAAGCACTGACTTGACGATGTTGTGGTAACCGGTGCAGCGGCACAGGTTGCCCTCGAGACCGAGTCGAACTTGATCTTCGGATGGGTTGGGGTTTTCGTTCAGCAAGCTGATCGAGGCCATCACCATGCCGGGGGTGCAATAGCCGCACTGCAGCCCGTGGTTCTCCATGAACGCGGTCTGCATTGGGTGCATGACGCCATCGACTTCGAGACTCTCGATGGTGGCGACCTGCTGGCCGTCGGCCTGCACGGCCAACACGGTGCAGCTCTTCACGGCTTCGCCGTTGAGGTGCAAGGTGCAGGCACCGCACGATGACGTGTCGCAACCAACGTTGGTGCCCGTGAGCCCGAGCTGCTCGCGTACGTAATGGACCAACAGGGTCCGCGGCTCGACATCGCTGTCGTGAGTGGTGCCGTTCACTGTGACGCTGATCTGCACGATGCAATCCCCTTCGATGGGTGGGTGAGTTCTTTCACGAGCGGTCAGCCCGTTAATGCTGACCATTCTGCCTTATGGCAAAGGGTGAGGGCGATACGGCCCCACAAGTTTGACGAAATCTCTGCCGAACGGCGCGGATTCGCGCCGCGAATGCGGCCATGTACGTTATGCGTCGAGTTTGTTGAGGCCGCGCCGAGCAAAGACGACTGCGGCCACCGAAAGTCCAGCGATCGCGATGAGGCCACCCCATGTGTCGTGCCACGTGACTCCGGTGCCGACCGTGTGGCCGTTCACGGTGTGGTTCACAAAACCTTGGCGAGACATCCGCAAGATGTTGGTGATCGGGTTGAGGCTGGCAACGCCATGCAGCCATCCGGTCATCACGCTCAGGGGAGCCTGGGCGGTCGACAAGAACATCGAGATGAACAGCCCCAACTGCATGATGGCCGCGCCGCGCATGTCTTGAAAGATGAACGCGAGTCCAAGGCCCCAGCCGGTGGCGACAGTGGCGATGCCTAGTGCCCCGCCGAACAACATGACCATGCCGAGTACGCCGCCGGTGAGTCGTGCGCCGAGGGCGAAACCAACGCCAGCGACCACCACGGCCACAAACAACGACCGGAACCATGCCGCGTATAGGGGGCCGAGAATGAGTGAGTTTCGCGGCGCTGGTGACATGCGTAAACGATCGAAGAACCCCGTCTCAAGATCGCGGATCAGGCTGAACCCGAGGCCGACTCCGGCGAAGGCTGAACCCATCAGCACGCCGAGCGGCATGAACCAGTTAATCGAGCGATCAGTGGGAAATCCGGGGACCTTGGTAATCGCAAAGAACGTGCCGCTGAAGGCCACGCTTTGGAAGATGGGCATCAACATCGCAGGGAAGAACGCTGACGGCAAACGTGTGATGGTGCGCAGGCCGCGCATCATCAAGCCCGATGCCGCGCGCGACGTGGTGGCGCGGGTTGCGGGTGCGTTGGTGAAACCGGAGGTGGAGGTGGAGGTGGAGGTCATACTGCGCGCAACCTTCGGCGGAGGGCGAGCAACGCAAGCGGTATCGATACACACCCGATGCCGACAGGGATCAGCAACGATTTCAGTACCGCATCGAACGACCATCCGCTGATGACCAAATCGCGCATTCCTTCGTAGAGATGTGAGAGCGGGTTGTAGTTGGCGATGGTGCGGTAGATGCCCTGCATGGTTTCTCGAGGGAAGAACGCCGACGAGAAGAACATGCTGACGAACAGCAGTGGAAAGACTCCTTGCACGGCCTCGGCGGATCCGGTGCGAAGCGCCATTGCGGCCATGAAACCACCGATGCTGAGCCCAATGAGGCCGCCCGCCAACGTGATCACCGCAATGCCCGCTGGTCCGGAGCGAATGTTGACACCGAACGGAATCATCACGAGTGTGAAGAACAACGCCTCGATCGAGCCGAACAATGCATTGCCAGCGAGTCGACCGATGAGGATGCTGACGCGGCTGGTTGGTGATGCGAGCAGGCGATCGAAGAAACCGGTCTCGATGTCTACAGCGAGCGCTGCGCCGCCAGTGACCGAGCCGAAGATGACTCCTTGCAACACGCTGGCAGCCAACGTGAGTGCGAGAAATGAATCGACCTTCGGGAAGCCGGGCAGCTGCGTGGCGCGATTGAACGACGACGCGCCGAGCGCGGCGAAGAACAATGGAAAGATCAACGAGGGAATAATCAGCGCGGGCTGGCGCACGATGGCGACGATGCTGCGCTTCGACATGGCCATCGTCTGAGCCCACGCGTGGCTTGTTTCGGCCGAGTGAGCGAACTCGGCCCGCGGTGCCATGGTGCCGGTGCTCATGCCGCCCCACTGGCGGTTTCGTTGGCGCCGCGCTTGCGGCCACGCTTGCCGGTGCCGCCCTCGGCGCCTTGAGCCTGCGGAAGCCCGGATGCCGACGCAGCGCCCTCAAGGCGGTAGCCGGTGGCTTCGGCAAACACATCGTCGAGGCTTGGCTCGTTGAGCTCAAGGTGTTGCACCTGCATGCCAGCATCGTCGAGCGACCTCACGACCGCTGGCACTGCTTCGGCTCCAGCGCTGAGGCCGACGCCAAGGGAACCTTCGGCCGTGGGCCGGAGCTCGCCAAACGAGCGCAGCACTTCGCGAGCCTGATCAAGCTGGCCCCCCGGCACGGTGATGACCAACGTGGGGGCGCCCACTTGAGCCTTGAGCTCGCGCGGCTCGCCCTGACGAACGATCTTGCCGTGGTCGATGATCGCAATTCGATCAGCGAGTTGGTCGGCCTCTTCGAGGTACTGGGTGGTGAGCAGCACCGTGGTGCCCTCGGCGTTGAGGCGGCGCACCTCTTCCCACAATGCGAGCCGGCTCATCGGGTCGAGGCCGGTAGTTGGTTCGTCGAGGAACAGCACTGTTGGCTGGTGAATTAACGAGAGCGCGAGATCGAGGCGACGGCGCATGCCGCCCGAGTAGGTGCCGACGCGACGATCGGCCGCGCCGGTGAGACCGACCCTCTCCAGCAGTTCGCGGCTGCGGTCGCGCACCTTCGCTTTGGGGATGCCGTAGAGCACGGCCTGCAACGCGAGCAGTTCGTGGCCGGTCATCAACGGGTCGATCGCTGCGTCTTGCAAGGCAACGCCTATTCGGCGACGCACTTGATCAGCGTCTTTCACAACATCGAATCCGGCGACGCGCGCAACGCCTGCGGTCGGCCGCAGCAGCGTGGTGAGCATGCGCACGGTGGTGCTCTTGCCTGCGCCGTTCGGCCCAAGGAAGCCAAACACTTCGCCAGCGTTCACTTGCAGATCGACGCCATCGACGGCTTTGACATCGCCGAAGTGACGCATCAAGCCTTCGGCGTAGATGGGATAGTCATTGTTCGGATTGGTTGCAGACATCACCGCCATTGTGCCTCATGCTGCAGCGGTGTTGGACAATTGATCCCAGACGCGACGATGCCCGCCTGCCGACATGGCAGGCGGGCATCGTGACGATCACGAGTTGTTGTGGGTTACTTCAACCACTCGGCGACTACGTCGGCGTTGGCGTCAACCCACGTTTGTGCTGCCTCAGCGGCGGTCTTGCCGTCGCTGTCGACCATTGCAGCAATCTCATTTTGCTGGTCGGTGGTGAGCTGCATCTTCGAGAGGAACGCAAACGCTTTCGCGTTCTTGGCCTCGAGCTTGGCCGATGCTGCCTTGTAGAGAATGTCGACTGGGTAGTCGCAGGCGTAGCTGCCGTCGTTGGCGGTAGCTGCAGCAGTACACGCATCGGTCACGTCGGGAAGTTTCACTTCCGACAGCTTCACCTTCGACTGCAACCAATGTGGCTGCCAGAACTGCAGCAACAACGGGGTGCCATCTTTTTCGGCTTGCTGAACTGCGGTAATCAACGCAGCCTCAGAACCTGCCACCACGAACTTGAGTGGGAGGTTGAGGTTCTTGATGATCTGCTCGTCGTAGCTCACGTAGCTCGGGTCGCCCATCAAGAACTGACCAAGGTCGCCTGATTCGGCAGTTGCGAACAACTTCGCGTTGGCGGGATCTTTGAAGCCTTCCCAAGTTGCGAGGTCTGGGTGGTCGGCGAGCATCGAGGTTGGGATGTACCAACCGATCTTGGCCTTCGGGCCAAGCTTGCCGATTTCGACGACTGACTTCTTGCCGGTGATGTAGGTGTCGAAGTCTGCGCCGTGACCCGATGGCCATACTTCGAGAACGGCATCAAGCGAGCCGTCGTCGAGGCCTGGCCACGTTGCCTTCTCGTCGATGTCGACGAGGGTGGTCTTGGTGCCGAGGTTTGCCTCGAGCACGATCTTGGCGATGTTGGCGTTCACAGCCGAACCGGTCCATGGGTTCACAGCCAAGCTGATGTCGGCGCCAGCCTCGGTGGTTGCCGACGTATCGGAGGTGGCCGACGTGTCGGATGGAGCGACGCTGCCGGTCGAGGCAGGCGCCTTCGTGTCGCTACCGCATGCGGTTGCGACGACGATCAATGCTCCGAGGGTCAGCGCGGCGGCTGATCGTGTGAATCGATTTCTCATATATCCCCTTGTTCTCAATTGTGCGAATTGTTTTCTACCGTAGCCCAGCTGACGAGCGCTTTCCCCAAGCCTGGGTGATGCGGTCGAGCACGATGGCCAGCAACACGATCGCCAGACCGCCGGCCATGCCGCGCCCAGTTTCTCCCTTGCGGAGTCCGTAGACGGTTTCGAGGCCCAGACCGCCGCCGCCGATCAAGGCAGCGATGACAACCATCGACAACACCATGATGATGGTCTGGTTCAGCGCCAGCATGATCGATCGCAATGCCAGCGGCAGCTGCACCTTGAGAAGTTCTTGTCGCCCAGTGGCGCCGAATGACAGGGCAGCCTCGCGCGGCGCATACGGCACCTGTCGGAGGCCGAGGCTGGTGAGGCGAATGCCTGGCGGTATTGCGTAGATCACCGAGGCAATCACCCCGGGTACACGCCCTACGTTGAACAAGAAGATCACGGGTACCAGATAGACAAATGCTGGCATCACCTGGGCAGCGTCGAGCAAGGGTCGCAGCAGTCGCTCGAGTCGATCGGAGCGGCCAGACCAAATGCCGATTGGCACGGCCAACGCGACGCTGAGCAGAACAGCGACGAACACTTGGCTGAGCGTGTCCATAGCGAGGTCCCAGACGCGAAGCGAAGCAATGCCCACCAGACATGTCGCGCACAATGTGGCGAGTCTCCATCCGCCGCTCGCCCAACCGATGGCGGCGAAGACGACGATGATCACCCACCAGGCGGCTGCCTGAAAGAGATCGCGCATCGGTGTGAGCAGATGGATGACGAAGAAGTCGCTAAATGATCCGGTGCCGCCGACAATGGGGACTCCATTGCGGAAATGGTCGTTCACCCAAGATGCGAGTGAGTTCACTGGCTTGACGACGTCGAACCGGAGCGACTGGGGGAAGTCGTTGAGGCCAGCCATTTTGGCAACCACAGCGATGCCGACGACTGCAACCACGGCAGCCGCTGCGACGTAGCGAGGGTTGTCGAGCACTGCGCGAATTGAGGTGTTGGTGATGGCGTTCTTGCGACGAGATGGTCGTTCGCCTGTGGTGATGCGGTCGATTGCAACGGCGGCAAAAACGATGGCGAGGCCAGGGGCGAATGCGAGGCCAACGTTCACCTTGGCCAAGCCGTCGGATACGTCTTGGCCGAGTCCGCCGGTGCCAACGAGGGCACTGATGACGACGACTCCGAAGGCCATCATGATCACCTGGTTGATGCCCAGCAGAATGGCGCGCCGAGCCAATGGCAGCCGAACTTTGGTGAGGAGTTGGGGTGCGGTGCATCCGAACGAGGTGCCCACTTCGGTGCTGGTGACGGCGACGCCGCGAATGCCCAAACTGGTGAGGCGCACAGCGGGCGGGATGGCGTAGATGACGGTGGCCATCACCGCTGGCGGAATGCCGATGCCGAACGCAACGACCAACGGCAGCAGATAGCAAAACGCCGGCATCACTTGGGCTGTGTCGAGGATGGTACGCATCACCCGATCGGCGCGCAGCGACAGGCCAGCCCAAATGCCGAGCGGAATGCCCACGAGCAACGAGATGCCAACGGCGACCAGCATCAGCGCGACTGTGATGAGCGTGTCGTCCCAGAATCCGAGCACGCCACAGCCCGCCAACGCGAGTACTGCAGTGATTGCCGCTCTTCGGCCGCCGGTGCGCAGACCGACGATGCCGGTAAGGGCGAGCATCCCAGGCCAACGAAGCGCGCGTAACAGCGACAGGATCTTGTCGTTCGACCAGGTGATGGCGTCGGCGATGGGATGGAAAACGAACCGGAAGGCCCAGTTGGTGCCGTTGTTGAGCTGGCTCCATTTGTAGACACTGTCGAACCAAGGCCGCACGTGCGCGTCGAGCCATGTTGGTGCCGTGTGCCCAAGGGCGAAACCAACAACCGCCAGCGCAGTGAGCGCCACGACTGCTGTAATGAGCGGTGTCCGAGACGTGGGATGGTCGCTCGCGATGGGGTCGCGATTCGGGGTTACGCCCGACGCGCGGGTGGGCATCGTGGCGGTCATGCTCAGCGTCCTTGGGGGCCTTCAGGGTGAAGGTCTTCGCCCGCGATCACGGACAACACGGCGCGGCGATCGATGGATCCAACGGTGGAACCGGTTCCGTTGACGATTCGCACGGGTAGGTCGCTGTGCGCCACAAGTGGAACCACATCGCGAACCTTGGTGGCGCTGGTGACAGTGCCCGCGTAATCGCCATCGCTTGGCGCCGCCATCACTGAGCCAACGGCAATCACGTGAGACCGCGGCACATCGCGAACGAAGTTTCGTACGTAGTCGTCGGCGGGTGAGCCAACCACCTCTTCGGGCGTGCCCACTTGAACGAACTTGCCGTCACGCATGATCGCGATGCGGTCGCCGAGTCGCAACGCCTCAGACAGGTCGTGGGTGATGAACACCATGGTCTTGTTGACCTCGCTACGCAGGCGGATGACCTCGTCTTGCATGTCGCGACGGATCAGCGGGTCGAGTGCCGAGAACGGCTCGTCGAACAACAAGATCTCTGGGTCGGTGGCCAACGCCCTTCCGAGGCCGACGCGTTGTTGCATACCGCCGCTGAGCTGATCGGGCTTGCGCTGACCGAGGCCCCCGAGTCCGACGAGTTCGAGGATTTCTTCGGCCTTGGCGCGTCGAGCCGCCTTGTCGACCTTTTGCACTTCAAGCCCAAACGCCACGTTGTCGATGAGCGTGCGATGGGGCAGCAGACCAAAGTGCTGAAACACCATGCTCACTTTGTTGCGACGAAGTTGCAGCAGTTGCTCACGGTCGGCGCCGGTGACATCGATGCCGCTGATCGTGACCGAACCAGCCGTGGGTTCGATGAGCCGGGTGAGGCAGCGCACCAGCGTTGACTTGCCGCTGCCCGACAGCCCCATCACCACAAACACTTCGCCTGGCGCGACCTCGAGGTTGATGTCGCGCATGGCAACGACACATCCAGTTTTGGCTTCGAGTTCAGCGCGCGGCAGATCGGCATCGGGCGAGTTCACGATGCGCTCTGCTTTTGGACCGAACACCTTCCACAAGCCGTGGACGGAGATCGCCGACTCTGTCACTATCTGTTCCCCCGATTTAGCGCGCCCCCGAACCGAGTCGCGTTTGGGCTGGTGAAACGAACCATAACAGCCGCACCTTGCAGCCATTCGCCAGAACTCGCGCCAGCGGTACACTGGCGTGCCGCTTCCCGCGGTGATTGTTGCGTAGCTGCCGGAGGGCCTGGGTTGTCCGAATCGTTGACCAAACTGTTCATTCATGGGCGCCATGTCGACGCCACATCTGACGAGACATTTCCCACGCTGAATCCGGCCACAGGCGCTGTGGTCTCGACGGTGCAGCAAGCTTCTGTGGCCGATGTTGATCGAGCTGTGCAATCGGCCACCGATGGCTTCCACGATTGGCGGGCGATGTCGGGCGCGCAGCGCGGCCGTGTGCTGAACCGAGCGGTGCAATTGCTGCGCCAACGTAACGACGAGATCGCTGCGCTTGAGGTGGCCGACACCGGCAAGCCCATCAGCGAAGCCATCGCGGTCGATGTCGCCTCTGGGGCCGATTGCATCGAATACTTCGCGGGCGCTGCAGCAACAATTCATGGCGATCATTTCGACCTCGGTGCTTCGTGGGCCTACACCCGTCGCGAGCCGCTCGGAGTGTGCGTGGGTATTGGCGCATGGAACTACCCGGTGCAGATCGCGTGCTGGAAATCGGCGCCAGCGCTGGCCTGCGGCAACTCGATGGTGTTCAAGCCAGCCGAACTCACGCCGCTTACGGCAATGGTTCTCGCCGAGATCTATAGCGAAGCCGGACTTCCTGACGGTGTGTTCAACGTGGTGCAGGGCGACGCTCGCGTTGGCCGAGCGCTCACGGCTCATGCCGGCGTGGCCAAGGTGTCGCTGACGGGCGAGGTGGGCACTGGTCGCAACGTGATGGCCGATGCCTCGCGCACGCTGAAGCACGTGACCCTCGAGCTTGGTGGTAAGAGCCCGCTCATTGTGTTCGACGACGCCAACATCGACAACGCAGTGTCGGCGGCGATGATGGCCAACTTCTACACGCAGGGTGAGATCTGCTCGAACGGCACCCGCGTTTTCGTCCACCGGTCGATCATCAAGGTGTTCCTTGAGAAGCTGGTCGCTCGCGTTCAAGCAATGAAGATCGGCGATCCCACAGACCCTTCGGTTCACGTAGGGGCGCTCATATCTGTCGACCACATGAACAAGGTGTTGGGCTACGTCGCGGCCGGCGTAGCCGAAGGGGCTCGGTTGTTGTGTGGCGGTACGCGCCCCAGCGATGTGTCGTTGGCCGGCGGCAACTTTGTGGTGCCAGCGGTGTTTGCTGAGTGCACCGACAACATGAGCATCGTTCGTGAAGAGATCTTTGGTCCCGTGATGTCGGTGCTTACGTTCGATGATGAGGCCGAAGTGGTCACCCGCGCGAACGACACCGAGTTCGGTCTTGCAGCAGGCGTATTCACACGCGATATTCAGCGGGCTCATCGGGTGGTCGCAGCGCTCGAGGCCGGAACAATATGGATCAACAACTACAACATCACGCCCATCGAGGTTCCCTTCGGCGGGTATAAGCAAAGTGGCATTGGTCGCGAGAACAGCCTCGCTGCGATCAACCACTACACACAGTTGAAGAGCGTGTACGTAGAGATGGGCGATGTCGATGCGCCCTACTGACATCATCTCTATTTTCATCGCCGAGACCACTCGCTGGGGCACGCACAACATAAGGAGTCACGCATGAGCAACGCGTACGCGCAACTGAAGCAGCGTCTCGACGCTGGTGAGATTCTGGTTCTCGATGGTGCCACGGGTACCGAACTGCAGCGCCGCGGTGCACCAATGGACCCGGCTGCGTGGTGTGGGCCGGCCACACTGCACAACGACGATCTGCTCACCGAGATTCATAGCGATTACATCCGTGCCGGATCAGATGTCATCACCGCCAATACGTTCGCGTCGTCACGGCTGATGCTCGGGCCCGCTGGCTACGCCGATCGCGTTGGCGAGATCAACCTGCGTGCAGTTGAGGCTGCGCTTCGCGCTCGCGAGCAAACAGGCACCACCGATCGCGTCGCTGTTGCCGGGTCCTTGTCGCACATGGTTCCGGTTGCAGCGGGCAGCGCCACCGTCGACGCAACCAAGGTGCCCTCAAACGCTGAGATCTCCGACGCGTTCTACGAGTTGGCCAACATTCTTCGCGACGCGGGCGTCGATCACATCATGCTCGAGATGATGTACAACCCGGTGCGGGCCCAGCTTGCACTTGAGGCGGCGCTCAGCACTGGCCTGCCGGTGTGGTTCGGTATGAGCGCTCGGCGCGCCGACAATGGTCGGGTCGTTACGTTCGACGCGTTTGAAGAAGTTGCAATTGCAACTATCGCTCGCCTTATCCCTGCCCACGGTGTCGATGCTGCAGGCTTCATGCATACCGGGGCCGAAATCATCAGCGAGGCGCTTGCTGCTGCTCGTCCGTACTTTGCCGGCCCGCTGATGGCGTACCCCGACTCCGGCTACTTCGAAATGCCCGATTGGCGTTTCGTCGACACCATTGAGCCCAACCGCTTGCAAGAGTTTTTCACCGACTGGATGCAGCAGGGTGTGCAGCTCATTGGTGGCTGCTGCGGATTGACCATCACCCACGTAGAAGCCGCTGTTCGCGCTCGCGCCAGCCGCGCTTCGTAGAACTCGATAGGCATCGCTATGACTCGAAACCTCACAGGTAAGACATACGACTACGTGATTGTCGGTGGTGGCTCAGCAGGTTGCGCGTTGGCCAACCGGCTGAGCGCCGACCCAACGAAGTCAGTGCTGGTGCTCGAGGCCGGTCGCCGCGACTACAAGTGGGATGTCTTCATCCACATGCCAGCGGCGCTTGCCTTTCCCATCGGCAGCAAGTTCTACGACTGGAAATACGAATCCGAACCCGAACCATTTATGAATGGTCGGCGCGTGTACCACGCCCGCGGCAAGGTGCTCGGCGGGTCCAGCAGTATCAACGGCATGATCTTCCAGCGCGGCAACCCGCTCGACTACGAGCGATGGGCCGCCGACCCGGGCATGGAGTCGTGGGGCTATGCGCACTGCCTGCCCTACTTCAAGCGTATGGAGTCGTGTATGGCGGGGGGCGACGAGTTTCGCGGTACCAAGGGCCCACTTGTTCTCGAGCGTGGCGCCGCCGCTTCGCCGTTGTTCGACGCGTTTTTCGACTCAGTGCAGCAGGCCGGTTATCCCATCACCAGCGATGTGAACGGCTATCAACAAGAGGGTTTCGCCAAGTTCGATCGCAACATCAAGAAGGGTCGCCGGCTCAGTGCCGCTCGTGCCTATTTGTATCCGGTGCTGAAGCGGCCGAACCTCGATCTGTTGTGCCGGGCGATGGTGAATCGCGTGTTGTTCGATGGTAAGCAAGCCACGGGCGTCGAGTTCACCAAGGGTCGCGGCAAACCGCAGCAGGTGATGGCGCGCGAGGTCATTCTCTGTGGTGGCTCCATCAACACCCCGCAACTGCTTCAGCTCAGCGGCGTCGGTAACAGCGACGAACTGCAGGCGCTCAACGTCCCTGTGGTGCATCACCTTCCTGGCGTCGGCGAGCATCTGCAAGATCACCTCGAGGTGTACATCCAACACTCGTGCTCGCAGCCGGTGACCCAACAGCCGTCGCTGAAGATGTGGAAGCGCCCGTGGATCGGCTTTCTGTGGCTGTTCTTCCGTAGGGGCGCGGGGGCCACGAACCACTTCGAGGCTGGTGGTTTCGTGCGCAGCAACCACGACGTGAAGTATCCGAACCTGATGTTTCACTTCCTTCCCATCGCGATCCGTTACGACGGCTCACTGCCACCTGGCGGCGAGAAAATCGAACACGGCTATCAGGTGCACATCGGCCCGATGTATAGCGACTCACGCGGCTCGGTGAAGATCACCTCACGCGACCCACGCGTGAAGCCAGCGCTGCGCTTCAACTACTTGTCTACGGCACAAGATCGCCGCGAGTGGATCGAAGCGATTCATGTGACTCGTCGCATTCTCGGCGCGCAGGCCTTCGCTGCGTTCAGTAAGGGTGAGATTTCGCCGGGCGCCGAGGTGCAGACCGACGAACAGATCCTCGAGTGGGTTGCCAAAGACGCTGAGACGGCGTTGCATCCGTCGTGCACGTGCCGCATGGGTACCGACGAAATGTCGGTTGTGGACCCACTCACCATGAAGGTGCACGGGGTCGAGGGCCTGCGTGTGTGCGATGCCTCGGCGATGCCCTATGTCACCAATGGCAACATCTATGCGCCGGTGATGATGATGGCCGAGAAAGCCGCAGACCTGATCGCAGGCAACGAGCCGCTGCCGGCCGAGCACGCCGAGTTCTATCGCCACGACACCCACCACGCCCACGACTCTGAGGGTCGCGAACCGTCATAAAGCCTCAGCGCACGCATGCCGTGCGCTGACGCTTGCTGGGGGTCAGGTGTGGGCGCGAGCGAGTAGCCATTCGCGGGCGTCGGCCACGAGATAGATCGAACCGGTCACCACGATCTGGTCGAGCGAATCGGCAGTGTCGATGGCGGCCTGCAGCGCGTCGCCGATGTTGTCGATGACGCGAACTGCGCAACCAAGCGCTGCGGCCGCGGCGGCAAGCTCGGCGGCTGGCCGAGCGCGTGCTGTTGGGGGAGTGCAGGCGATGACGTTGGCGAAGTTTGACGCGTCGATCGCGGCGAGCATCGCCGATGGGTCGCGCCCGGCGAGGAGTCCGATGACCAACGTGCGCTGCCCAGCGCAGGGCATGCCATCGCGGATTGCGGCGCCTAAGGCGCGAGCGGCATCGGGGTTGTGGGCGCCGTCGATGACTACTTGTGGATGCAACATCACGGTCTCAAGTCGAGCAGGCATGCGCACATCGGCAAGTGCCGAGCGGGCAGAGCTTGGCTCAAGGGGTCGCTCAAGAAACGCTGACGCTGCCGCCACGGCAAGCGCACAATTCGTGGACTGGTGTGCTCCGTGCAGCGAGAGTTCGATGCTGTCGAGAGTCTGCAGAGGGGTGCTGACAGCGACGTTGCGGCCCGTTGCTGCGGGCCTGTCTGCGACCGTGTTGATCTCGCGTCCGAGTCGCCAGATGGAGGCCGCGCCTTGCGTTTCGAAGACATGCTCAAGCCGACTGTCGATGCTGCCGAGGATGAGGTGGGATCCGGGCTTGACGATGCCGGCTTTCTCGTCGGCGATTCGCTGCTGCCAATCGCCTTCGCCGTCGGTGTGGTCGAACCCGATGTTGGTCACAACCGCGACGCTGCCGTCGCCAACATTGGTTGCGTCGAAGCGACCGAGCACGCCAACTTCGATGACGGCCACATCAACGCGCTGCTGCGCGAACCATGTGTACGCGGCTCCGGTGAGCACCTCAAAGGGCATCAGTCGCTCGCCAAGATGTTCTTCGGCGTCGGCTGCGGCGGTGAGCAGCGCTGCCAACGTGGTGTCGTCGATGTCGATGTCGTTGAGACGGAAGCGTTCGTTGTAGCGAGCGAGATGGGGGCTCGAGTAGGTGCCCACGCGCAAGCCTTCGCCCATCAGCAGTCGTGTGATCATCCGAGACGTAGAACCCTTGCCGTTGGTGCCAGTGACATGGATGATGGGCAGGCCGACTTGGGGGTTGCCGAGCAACTCGATGAACCGCCGCATACGGTCGAGCGACAACTCAACGTTGCCGGTGCGACCCGAACGAGCGGCCCATGTGCCGTAGTCGATGTGTCCCTCGACGAAGGCGATGGCTGCGTCGATGTTCACGAAGCGAAACTAGTCAGTGCGGTAGTTGGCGGACGACTAGTTGTGCTTCAGGGTCTGCACGTGCTGGAAACCAAAGCGACCCTTGATACATAGGTTGCCGGAACCCACTGCAGACTCGTGCGGCGACGTGACCTTCACGATGGTGTTGTCTTGGGTGTGCAACGTGAGGCTGCATCCAACGCCGCAGTACGGGCAAATGGTGGTGGTTTGCTGCTGGACGCTTTCGTCCCACGTCTCGGCTACGCGCATGTCGTGCTCGGTCTTGAACATGAGGGCACCAGTGGGGCACACCTCAACACAGTTGCCGCAGTACACGCAGGCCGAGTCGGGGAGCCCGACATCGAACTCGGTACTGATGTGGGCGTTGAACCCGCGGCCAGCAACAGAAATCGCAAATGAGTTTTGCCATTGCTCGCCGCACGCATCGACGCACTTGTAACACAGGATGCATCGCGAGTAGTCGCGAACGTACAGGTCGTTGTCGATCTTCACCGGCTGCTTCACGGTCTTCGATTCGCCGAAGCGCGTGGGGTCGGCCTGGTACTGATCGTTCCAGCCGGCAACGAGCGGGGCCGCCGAGAGATCTACCGACGAGCCGAGCAACTCAAGCACCATCTTGCGCGAGTGGCGTGTGCGTTCGTTGTCGGTGTTGATGACCATGCCAGGTTCAACCTTGCGCGAGCACGATGGCACAAGCACTCGGTTACCTTCGACCTCGACCACGCAGACACGGCACGCGTTCACTGGATCGAGTGTGTCGCCATAACACAGCGTGGGCACGTCGGTGCCGTGCGCCTTGCAGGCGTCGAGAATGGTGGCGCCTTCGCTGACCTTTACCTCGTTGCCGTCGATCTGAATGCTGACGGCGCGACGAGGAAGGCCGACTGGAGTCTCATAGGTCGAGGTCATGCTGGGCCCTTCATTGCAGTGCCCCGAGGCGGTCGATTGCAGATTCGATTGCGCTCCAGGCAGTTTGCCCAAGTCCGCAGATTGAGGCGTCGCGCATGGCCCGACCAACATCTCGCAAGATCGTGAGATCGGCTTCGTGTTGGGCCGCTGAGCGAGGCCCGAGGGTGATGCGGATCAGTGCCTCTTCTTGGCGAACCGTGCCAACGCGACAGGGCACACATTGCCCGCACGATTCGTCTCGGAAGAACGCAGCTATGCGGCGCAGGAACGTGGGCAGGTCGACGGTGTCGTCGAGCACCATCACAACGCCCGATCCAAGCGTTGTGTTGTGGGCGCGTGCGCCCTCGAGCGTGAGCGGGAAATCGATTTCGTCGGCGCGAACAAATGATCCGGCCGCCCCGCCGAGCAGCACTGCCTTGAGCGAACGACCGTTGGGCACGCCACCGGCGAGATCGATGAGTTCGCGAAGCGTGGCGCCAAAGGGCAGTTCGTACACGCCTGCATTGGCGACCGCACCTGACACGCAGAACACCTTGGTTCCACTGGAGCCGGCGGTGCCGATGGCGGCGTATGCGGGGCCGCCGTTGAGCACGATGGGCAAAACGTTGACAAGGGTCTCGACGTTGTTGACCACAGTGGGTTTGCCAAAGAGGCCAACCTCTACAGGGAACGGTGGCTTGCTGCGTGGCTCGCCGCGGTAGCCCTCGATTGAGTTGAAGATGGCGGTCTCTTCACCGCAGATGTATGCGCCTGCGCCACGAACGATGGTGAGGTCGAATGTAAACCCGAGGCCCATCACGTTGGTGCCGAGATAACCGCGATCGCGTGCAGCATCGATGGCGTGCTGCAGATGCTCGAGGGCACGTGGGTATTCGCCGCGCAGGTACACAAAGCCGTGCTCGCAACCAGTGGCGAATGCGCAGATGGTCATCGCCTCGATGAGAGAGAAGGGATCGCCCTCGATGATGACGCGGTCCTTGAAGGTGCCGGGTTCGCTTTCGTCGGCGTTACACACGAGGTAGTGCGTGCGAACGGGCTGAGCGGCAACGGCGGCCCACTTGCGGCCAGCCGGGAACGCTGCGCCGCCGCGCCCAACGAGATTCGAGTCGGTGACTTCTCGGATGACTCCGGTTGGGCCCATCGCAAACGCGGCACGCAACGCTTCGTATCCGCCGTGGGCGCGATAGTCGTCGAGCGACGAGGGATCGACCACGCCGACCCGCTTGAGCAGTACGAGTTCGGCAGCGCCTTGGGGTGTGGCGGCTTGCGGCACTGCTGCAACTACCGGGGCTTCGGCGCCGAGGCCCTTTGGCCCGACTCGCAAAGCAACGGCCACATCGGTGGCGATGGCCGGCGCAATCACGGCTTCGTGAGCCGGGTCGCCAGCTTCGGTCACGAGGATGGCTGGACCTCGCTCGCACAGGCCAAGGCAGGGGCTGGGCTGCCATGCTCCGGGCACGCCGGTTTGGCTCGGGTTGCCGCACTCGGCCTGCACTGCATCGAGCAGCGCTCCGGCGCCGAGCACCTGACATGCGAGGTCGGCACACACGTGCACAACGCGGGCCGGGCGTTCTTCCATGCTGAACATGGCGTAGAAACTTGCAACACCGTAGGCCTCGGCTGGCGGCACATCGAGTCTGCGGCACAACTCGCCGAGACCGCCAGGACTCACCCAGCCAACTCGATTCTGTAGCGCATGTAACGCTGCCAGGAGGTGTGGGCGTTGGTCGGCGGCCAGGTGAGCGCCACCGCGCTCGCGCTGCCAGCCTTCGACCACGTGTGATTCGCCGAGCACTGCATCGAGCGCTTGCACTTCGGCGAGCGTGGGCTCCTCTTTGGGGAAGCGGAGGTCCACGCTATTCGCCAGCTACTGGCACAGGGGCGTTGAGTTTTTCGACACGGATTGCGCTGGCTTTAAATTCGGCGGTTCCCGACTTGGGGTCGTTGGCTTCGATGGTGAGCACGTTCACGTCGATCTCGTCGGGGAAATGGAAGGTCATGAACGCAAGGCCCGGACGAAGGTGGCTGTCGTAACGAACAGGCGCCTCGATGTATCCGCGGCGGGATGTGATGCGCACGACCTCGTCGTTGTCGATGCCCATGCGCATCGCGTCGTCGGGGTTCATGTCGAGGGTCTCGCCCTCACGTAGGGGAGACGCAATGGCTCCGCTCTGCACGCCGGTGTTGTACGAATCGAGACGGCGGCCAGTGGTGAGGCGGATGGGGAACTCATCGGTGATGAGGTCGACTGGGCCTGCCCACGACACGGCGCTGAATGGTGCGAGGCGACCGCGATCGGCGGGGTTCTCGGCCCAGAGCCGGCCGTGCAGGTACGAAGGCTCGAGGGTGTCGTTCGAGGGGCATGGCCACTGGATGCCGTCGAGTGCTTCGAGTCGCGCGTATGACATGCCGTGATGCATCGGCGACAGGCTGCGCAGTTCGTTCCAGATGGATTCAGACGTTGGGTACTGCCATTCGGTGTGGCCCATGCGATGAGCCAACTCGATGATGATTCCCGTGTCGTCGCGTGAGCCGGCGGGCGCCTCGATGGCTTTGCGTACTCGCTGTACGCGTCGTTCGCTGTTGGTGACTGTGCCTTCGGTTTCGCACCATGCTGCCGATGCGGGCAGAACCACGTCGGCGAGCTCTGCGGTCTTGGTGAGGAAGATGTCTTGCACCACCATGTGCTCAAGGCCCTCGAGAATGTGAATCGCATGCGCAGAGTCGGCTTCGGATTGAGCTGGGTTCTCGCCAATTACGTACAGAGCGCGCATTTCCTTGCGCTCCATTGCCTCGAACATCTGGGTGAGGTGCTTGCCGTAGTGAGGCTGAATAGTGCAGTTCCATGCGGTGCCAAACTTGTGGCGCACATCGGCGTCGAGAATGTCTTGGAAGCCAGACATCTTGTTGGGGATGGCGCCCATGTCGCCGCCGCCCTGCACGTTGTTCTGACCCCGAAGCGGTTGGATGCCTGCGCCAAAACGGCCGACATGCCCACACAACAAGTTGAGGTTGATGAGCGACAACACGTTGTCGACACCGTTGTGGTGCTCGGTGATGCCAAGGGTCCAGCACATCTGGGCGCGGTCGGCGCGAGCGAAGGCATGCGCGAGTTCGCGGATTGCGTCGGAGGGCACGCCCGTGACAACTTCGGCGTGCTCGAGAGTCCATGGTTCGACCGCGGCGCGGTATTCGTCGAAGCCGGTGGTTGAACCTTCGACAAAGGCGCGGTTGTACAAACCGGCTGCGATGATCTCTCGGCCGATGGCGTGGGCAAGCGCGATGTCGGCACCCACATGAAGACCAAGCCAACGGTCGGCCCAGCGCGCTGAATCGGTGCGACGGGGATCGACGACGAAAAGCTTGGCGCCATTGCGAATGCCGCGAAGAACATGATGAAAGAAGATGGGGTGTGCGACTCGGGCGTTAGAGCCCCAGAGCACAATCACATCGGTGTCTTCGACCTCACGGTACGAAGATGTGCCGCCACCGGCACCGAACACTGTGGCCAGACCGACCACGCTAGGAGCGTGTCAAGTTCGGTTACAGGAGTCGATGTTGTTGGTGCCCAACACCTGACGCGTGAACTTCTGAGCGAGGAAGTTCATTTCGTTGGTGGCTTTTGAGCACGAGAAAACTCCGATGCCGTTTTCGCCGTAGGTATCTACTGCGTGGCGAAAACCTGCGGCGGCGCGAGTGAGCGCTTCATCCCAAGTTGCTGGGCGGAGCACGCCATTTTCGCGAACCAAGGGTTCGGTGATGCGAACGTAATCGGGTCGTGGGGTGCGTCTTGTTGCCATGAGTCACCTCCCTTTGTTTGTCGGTGAGGCGGGTGGAACTGCGCCGAGCATGCGCGCAGCTTCAAGAGTGTTTTCGAGCAGACAGGCGATGGTCATCGGACCGGTGCCGCCAGGCATTGGAGTGATGGCCCCAGCAACGGCTTGAACGCTGTCGAAGTCGACGTCGCCCACAATGCCCGACTCGGTGCGTGACACGCCGACATCGATGACGGTGGCACCGGGCTTCACATGTGCGGCCGTGATGAGGCGGGCCATGCCTGCAGCGCCGACGATGATGTCGGCGTCGCGGCAGACCTCGACGAGATCGGTTGTGCGTGAGTGGGCCAAGGTAACGGTGGAGTCAACGCCCTTACGGGCGAACAGCACCGCGAGTGGCAGACCAACGAGCGACGAGCGTCCGATGACGACAGCCTTCTTGCCGACCGTTGGGATTTCGTAGCGCTCGAGCAAGCGCATCACGCCCTTGGGCGTGCATGGCACATGGCCGGGACGACCGCGCATCAGGCGCCCCATGCTTTTCTCGGTGAGGCCATCGACATCTTTCTCGGCTGGCACAAGATCGAGCACCGCTTCGGTGTCGAGGTGTGCTGGCAACGGCAACTGGACCAAGATTCCATGAACGGATGGATCGGCGGCGAGCGTGCGTACCGTGTCTTCGACTTCGGCCTGAGTGGCATCGATAGCGAGTCCGACATGTGTCGAAGTCATGCCGGCCTCGGCGGCCTTCTTGTGCTTCGTGCGCACGTAGATCTGGCTGGGCTTGTCGTCGCCCACGAGCACGGTGGCGAGGCATACCGTTGGGTAGCTGAGACCCATAGCTTCGATCTCGGCGCGCAGGCGCAGCACCGTGTCGTCGCGAAGGGCGGCGCCGTTCATGATGATGGCTCCGCCTGGAGTGCGCTCGATCTCTGTAGTCATGGAAACTCTCAAACTGGTAACGGTGGTATTTGACTGCGTGTGATCTTACGACTTACGAAAGGTTGCTGATGACGCCGTTTTCATCGATATCGATGTGATGCGCTGCGGGGTCGCCGCCGAGGCCCGGCATCGTGCGCATATCGCCACAGATTGGGTAGACGAACCCGGCGCCAACCGACGCGCGCACTTCGCGCACAGGCAGGGTCCAGCCGGTAGGTGCACCCTTGAGCGATGCATCGGATGAGATCGACAGGTGGGTCTTGGCGATGCACACAGGCAGATGGCCGAAACCATTGCGCTCGTAGTTGGCCAGTTGCTTGTTCGCGGTTGGTGAATACGAGACGCCAGCGGCGCCGTAGATCTTGGTGGCGACGGTTTCGATCTTGGTCTTGAGGCTGGCCTCTGATGGGTAGAGCACCTGGAAGTTCGATGGCTCGTCGGCGGCCTCGGCCACGGCTTCGGCTAATTCGGTAGCACCGCGTCCGCCGTTGGCGAAGTGCGTGCAGATGGCCACGCGAGCGCCCATCGACTCGGCAATTTCGATGATGGCGCGATGCTCAGAATCGAAGTCGCCAGGGAAGGCGTTGATAGCCACCACTGGGGTCACACCATGAATACGGATGTTCTCAAGCTGCTTGCGCAGGTTGGCTCCGCCGATGTGCACTTCGTCGGGGTTCTCTTTGAGCAAGTTCTCGGGCAGTGCCTTGCCAGCAACGATCTTGTGATTGCCCGAGTGCGCCTTGAGGGCGCGCACTGTGGCCACAACGACCGCAGCATCGGGAGCCAAGCCGGAGGCACGGCACTTGATGTTGAAGAAGCGCTCAGCGCCCATGTCGGCACCGAAGCCAGCTTCGGTGATGAGGTAATCGCCACCGCGAATGCCGATCTGGTCGGCAATGATGCTGCTGTTGCCGTGAGCAATGTTGCCGAATGGGCCAGCGTGCACGAGCACGGGTGTGCCTTCGAGCGTCTGCATCAAGTTGGGCTTGAGCGCATCGCGCATGATGGCCGCCATGGCGCCCGCGCCCTGCAGGGCTTCGGCAGTTACAGGCTCGCCTGATGGGGTGTAGCCAACAACAATACGACCGAGGCGCTCGCGCATGTCTTTGAGCGACGTGCACAGAGCAAAGATGGCCATCACTTCGGAGGCGGCAGTGATGTCGAATCCGGTCTGGCGGGTGACGCCATCTTCGGACGAGCCGAGGCCGATGACGATGTTTCGCAACGCCCGCTCATTGATGTCGAGCACTCGGCGCCATGTGATGTTGTTCAGGTCGAGGTCGAGTTCGTTGCCCTGGTGCAGGTGGTTATCGAGCACGGCTGAGAGCATGTTGTGCGCCGAGGTCACGGCGTGGAAGTCTCCGGTGAGGTGCAAGTTGAGCAGTTCCATCGGGATGACCTGGCTGTAGCCGCCGCCCGCTGCGCCACCCTTGATGCCGAACGTTGGTCCCATCGAAGGCTGGCGAATAGCAATGACGCTCTTCTTGCCGATGTGCTTGAAGGCCTGACCGAGCCCCACGGTTGTGGTGGTCTTGCCTTCGCCGAGTGGCGTTGGGGTGATGGCCGAAACCACCACGTACTTGGCTTTGGGGCGATCGGCCAGCTCTTGCACTGCCGACAATTTGATCTTGGCCAAGCTGTCGCCGTAGGGCTCGATCAGGTGAGGCCCGATGCCCATCTGGGCAGCGATGTCGAGCAGCGGCTGCAACGGAGCAGCTTGGGCGATTTCAAGATCTGATGGAAACCCCATGATGTTTTGTTCCTTCGTAGGTGCCAAGAGTGGACGTTGAAAAGATTGCTGTTCGTTAGTGAGCGTGCGCCGCGACGCCGATTACCGCTTGGCGCCATGCCGCGGTGTTGGCCACTTGGTTGAACGTGAAGACGTGAAGCGCTGAAATGTCGAGGGACTCGAACTCGCGCGCCAATGGACTGAGCATCTCCATCGGGTCGTACCCTCCGGGGGCTGCCAGCTTGCTGACGACGGCGCGATTCTTACGCAGGTAGCGCAGCGACGCTCCGATACCGAGCTTGGCGCCCATCGTGAGCAGCTTGGTGGTGTCGATGACACCGGGGATGCCGAGGTGAATCGGGAGGTGAAGACCTTGTGAGCGGCTGTGCTGAATCCACTTGGACACGGCCTTGGTGTCGAAGCACATTTGGGTCGAAACCCAGCCACCAACTCCGGCTGTGTCGAGCAATTGCTGCTTGCTTGCCACGGCATCGGCGAGCTTGTTGAGCGGGATGGTGGCGTGGCCTTCTGGGTAGCCACCGAAGCCGACATTGGCCAGATTTGCATTTGAGTTGAGCAGCGCTTCGATTAGCGCGCCAGCGTCGAGGTAGGGACCGTGTGGATCGGGGGCATCGCCACCGATGACGAACACATCGCGCACGTCGTGGGCGTTGAGCCATTGAGCGATAGCCGCCACCTGCTCGGGGCCTTCGACCATTCGTGCAGCGAGGTGAGGAATCACCGTGTGGCCAAGGTCTTGCAGTTGAGCCGCCATGTCGAGCGTGGCCTGAATGTCTTTGGCCGGAGAACAGGTGACCGACACAGTGGACGCCTCGGGCAACTCAGGAAACTGCAGGTGCGCCTTTGGCGTGGGAATCAGCTCAAGGTGCGCCTGGGCCACGCGGTCAAGGATTCCTTGGGCGATGGGTTGTTCATCGACGGTGCCGGACCGCTGACGTGCTCGAAAGATAGACATGGTCGCTACGGCTCCCGGTGCTCGCGGAGTAATTCATTGGACGGTTGTGCTGGTTACCACCATACAACATCAATCCGCATCGTGGAAGAGCCGCTGCTGAAGAGTTTTTGCTGGAATTAGTCAAGCTTTGTGGCGCTGAGGCGCCGAGCCGCAGCGATAACCGCTGTTTCGATCGTTTTGCGGCTGGCGGCGGTAGCAAACCGATAGCTGGGGCCGTGGCAGTGAATGGCCGCCACAGGCTGGCCCTTGCTATTAAAGACCGGCGCGGCCACCGACGTGAGCCCGATCTGGAACTCTTCGATGGTCCACGCGCAACCGGCGTCGCGAATTGCGGTGAGGCGTTGGCGGAGCTTCTTGGCCGACACGGTGGTGTGCTCGGTGAACTGCTCGAGCGAGCCAACGAGCAGTTTGTCGATGGCTTTGGGGCTCGAGTGAGCGAGCAACACGAGTCCGGATGAGACAACATGGAACGGAGTCCGCTTGCCGGTCCAGTCTTGGATCTGGATTACGTTCTCTGCGCTGACATGATCGAGGTACAAGACCTCGTTGCCGTCGAGCACCGAGAGGCCAGCAGTTTCGCCGACATGCTCAACAAGCTCAGCGAGAAATGGTCGAGCTCGACCGATCAGCGTGGTGTCGTTGCCTGCGGCGAGGCTGCTGACCGTTGGCCCGATGCGGTAGCTCACACCGTCGTCTTGACGCACGACAGCTTGTAGCTGCTCAAGGGTAGACAGCAGTCGAGCCACTGTGCTGACGGGCAATCCCACCCTGCGGGCTACATCGGTGATGCCGCCCGCCTCGGTGGCGACGGCGAGCAGCACCGAAAAGGCGCGCTCGATCGATTGAATACCTGAGGTACTGCTGGCCATGTCGTCAACCTACTGCTAGGGGCGTAAACGCCCGATCGGGTGCCACCACAACGCGGTAGCTCATAAAGACGGCGAGCGCGGCGTGCGATGCGAGCAGCGCCCACAGAAATCCAACGGTGCCGAAGATCGACATGGCTGCCGCGGCAAGCAATGGGCCGAAGACCGCACCGATTGAGTAGGTGCTGAGCAACGCCCGACTCGCAGCGAGCCGTTGGTGAGGCGGAATCCAGTCGTTGGTGTAGGCGTTGCCAAGGGCGTAGAGCGGGGCGCTGAAGCCCCCGAGCGCGAATGCGAGCACAAACGAGACGGCCGAACGAGGCGACACATTGGCCATCAGCACGCACACTGCCGAGGTCATCACGCACAGGGCCACCATCACGCCACGGCGCGAGATTCGGTCGCCGAGTGCTCCGATGGGGAATTGCAACGCAACTGCGCCGGTGGTGATTGCGCCCACAAACAGCGCCACTTGGCTCGACGAAAGGTCGGCGCGAGCGGCGTAGACGGCGGCCATCTGCAGCAGACAACCTTGGGTAACGCCGACGAGCACGAACCCCACGATGCCTGAGGGAACCAGGCGTGCCATCTGCGCCAACGACACCGTGTCGGCTGGGTGATGGCGCTGCTCGCCGCCGACCTTCACGGTGAACAGGGGAGCGAAGGCGAAGGCTCCGATTGCGCCGGCAATTCCGAACGGAACCCATGACGATGGGTTCACCACCGAGAGAACAAGCTGACCGGCGGCCATGCCGGCGGCGGCCACCGCTACGTAGGTGCCCATCACCTTGCCGCGGATCTCGTTGTGGGCGATGTCGTTGAGCCACGTCTCGACAACGAGGTAGCAGCCTGCGGTGCAGAAACCTGTCACGAAACGAAGTACTAGCCAAGCGATTGGGTCCACCATCATGCCGTAGCCGAGCGACCCAGCAGCCATGAGCAGCGTGCAGAGCACGAACAATGAGCGGCGCGAGAGGTGCTCGTGCACTTTGGTCATCGCAGGGATGCCCGCCACGAAGCCTGCATAGAACATGGCCATCGCAACGCCCATCACCCCCGCACTGATGCCCGCCGTTTTTGATCTCACGCCCATCAACGAACTGAGAAGCCCCGATCCCATGAGGACAGTGCCTATGCTCAAGGCCAGACCTGCAACCGCATATCGAGTCCGAGCCATCGGGCGAAACCTTTCCCATGTCATAGCGTGCAGAGGCGTGCTTCGTGGCTGGGAATAACCGGTACAGCAGCACCGCTCATTGACCCACCGCGTCAATCCACGATATAGTAACTTCCCGTATCGTGGATTGCGAGGCACTCGTAAGGGAGACCCAACATGGCTGACGACGACATCGTTCTTGAGAACCTGAGCGACGACGATCTCACTGCTCAGATGCACGACGACCTCTATGACGGCCTTGGCCCAGAGATCCGCGAAGGCACCAACATTTTGTTGACTCGTGGCTGGACCCCCGACCGAGTACTCAACGACGCACTCGTCGAAGGCATGCGCATTGTTGGCGTCGACTTCCGCGATGGCATCTTGTTCGTCCCCGAGGTATTGCTTGCTGCCAACGCAATGAAGGGCGGCATGGAGATCTTGCGCCCGCTGCTCGCCGAGACCGGCGCCGAGTCTGTGGGCAAAGTTGTCATCGGCACCGTGAAGGGCGACATTCACGACATCGGCAAGAACCTCGTGGCGATGATGCTCGAGGGTGCCGGCTTCGAAGTGATCGACCTTGGCATCAACACTGATGCCGATGCGTTCTTGGCTGCACTCGACGAACACAAGCCCGACATTTTGGGTATGTCCGCCTTGCTGACTACCACCATGCCGTACATGAAGGTTGTCATCGACACGCTCAAAGAAAAGGGTCGTCGCGACGACCAGATCGTGCTCGTTGGCGGTGCTCCGCTGAACGAAGAGTTCGCCACCGCTATCGGTGCCGATGCCTACTGTCGCGATGCCGCCGTTGCGGCCGAGACAGCCAAGTCGTTCGTACTCGCACGCCGCGCCGCAGCGCGCGCGTAGTTCGCAGAGATCGTTCGTCCATGGTGCTCGAGGTGCAGCGACCGCTGATCATTGCTTGCGCCGCGCTTACGGCCGATCTGCGCGCCGTGTTGTCGACCGATGGTCTTGATTCGCTCATCGACGTGCACTACTTGCCCGCCAACTTGCATAACGCTCCGCACAAGATCGTGGGCGAACTTCGTCCGTTGGTCGAGCAGGCCGTTGCTCTCGACCGTGCCGTGTTTGTTGCCTATGCCGACTGCGGCACCGGTGGGTTACTCGATCTGTTTCTGGCCGAGTACCCGAGTATCTCGCGTCTTCCCGGGGCGCATTGCTACGAGTTCTTTGCTGGCTCTGCGCTGTTCGCCGGGTTACACGAAGCAGAGCTCGGCACGTTTTACCTCACCGACTTTCTCGCCAAGCATTTCGATGCGTTGGTCTGGAGCGGACTCGGACTCGATCGTGCTCCACAACTCCTCGAGAGTTACTTCGCTCACTACACACGGTTGGTGTTTCTTTCGCAGACCCACGACAGCCAAACCCTCGCAGCGGCTGAGCAAGCAGCGCAGCGCTTGGGCCTGGCCTTCGAGCACCGTCACGTTGGGCGCACTGGCCTTGCGCCGCTCACCGATTGGGCTCTCACCATCAGAAAGGCAGCTGCATAATGGCGCGTCGCGGTACCGGTAACGAACTCATTGTGATCTCTTGGCGAGACATCCCTGCGCAGGTCAACGGTGGGTCAGGCGAGGACAAGCATCAGCAGATTCTGCCGCACCGTTTTCATCAGGCCATCGACCGCGCAGCAATGAAGGCTGGCAAGAAGACCTCGGGCGAATACGTGGGCGAGTGGGGTCGCCGCAAGGTGGCGTTGCCCGCCGATTTCGATGGCGACTTCGCTGCCGCAGCTCGCGCCGAGGCCGAGCGCATCGAAGCAGATTTTCCAACAGCCAGGCTCAAGCTCTGGGTCGAGACCGGCGGATGGGATCCAGACCGCCCCGACCTCGAAACGCTCAACGCCCCACCAGCAGATCAGGACACCGCATCATGACCGACACAGTTCTTAGCTCAGCGACACGCGAAGTCATCATTGGCTTTGGTCGTCCATTCGTGATGATCGGCGAACGCATTAACCCAACAGGTCGCAAGCTGCTCGCTGCCGAAATGAAAGAGGGCAACTTCGATCGCGTGATCGCCGATGCCCTTGCTCAGGTCGAGGCTGGCGCACAGATGCTCGATGTGAACGCTGGCATTCCGCTGGCCGATGAGCCAGCCATTCTCGCCAGGGCCATTCAGTTGGTGCAGGGCGTTACCGATGTGCCGTTGTCGATCGACTCGTCGATTGTCGAAGCACTCGAGGCGGGCCTATCGGTGTATCAGGGCAAGGCGTTGGTCAACTCGGTCACCGGTGAAGAAGCCAACCTCGAGCGGGTGTTGCCACTGATCAAGAAGTACGGCGCCGCAGTCGTTGCCATCTCGAATGACGAGACCGGTATCTCCGAGGACCCCAACGTGCGCTTCGAAGTGGCCCGCAAGATCGTGCGCCACGCTGCCGATTACGGCATCCCCGCATCCGACATCGTGGTCGATCCTCTCGTGATGCCAATCGGCGCGATGGGCACTGCCGGCCAGCAAGTGTTTGCACTGCTGCGCCGCCTTCGCGATGAGCTCAAGGTGAACACCACGTGTGGTGCCTCGAACATCAGCTTTGGTCTTCCCAACCGCAACACCATCGGCGGAACATTCTTGGCAATGGCAATGAGCCACGGTATGACCTCGGCCATCATGAACCCGTTGCACCCAGAGGTGAAGCACGCGATTCAGGCTGCCGACGTGCTGTGCGGTCACGACCTCAACTGCGCCGAGTGGATTCGTCATCATCGCGATCCGGGCAACGTGCAGGCTGGCGAATCAACGGGTCGTCGCGGCGGACGCCGCGCGCGAGTCGGCGACGAAACAACTCCGGCCTGAGGTAGTTCGTGACCACAGTTGTCTTCACTCCATCGGGTCGACAAGGAGACGTCGAGCCCGGATGTACCGTGCTCGATGCCGCGCGCCAACTCGGCGTCGACCTCGATTCGGTATGCGGAGGCAGGGGCATCTGCGGTCGGTGCCAAGTGGTCCCCGCGTTCGGCGAATTCGCCAAGCACGCAATCTCAAGCAGCGCGGATCATTTGTCGCCAGTGAGCGCTACCGAGCAGTCGTATAAGGGTCGGCGAGCGCTCGAGCAGGGTGGGCGCCTTGGCTGCGCTGCGGTCATTACTGGCGATCTCGTCATCGACGTTCCGGCTGCGAGCCAGATGCATCGACCGGTCATTCGTAAGTCGGTCGATCTCACCGGCTTGATCATCGATCCAATCGTTCGGCCGTATTACGTAGAGGTGTTGCCAAACGATCTGGGCGGCGATCGCAGCGACCTGCGCTTGCTCACCGATGCGCTCAGCGAACAGTGGCTGCGAACGGGCCTCACCATTACTCCTGCAGCGTTGCGCCGATTGCAGCCTGCGCTTGGCGCCGCGGATCGCAAGATCACTGTGGCGATCCACGACCATTCGGTGATCACTGGTGTCTGGCCAGGCTTTGTCGAGACTCTCTACGGAGTGGCCATCGATGTTGGCTCCACAACGGTTGCCGGTCACCTGTGTGATTTGGCCACAGGCGAAGTGGTTGCATCGGCCGGTCTCATGAATCCTCAGATTCGTTTTGGCGAAGACCTGATGAGCCGCGTGTCGTACGTGATGATGCATCCGGGCGGCGATGCCGAACTCACGGCAGCCATTCGCGGCGCACTCAACGATCTGATTGCGCAACTCTGCGAGCTTGGTTCGGTCACGCTGAACGATGTCTCCGATCTGGTGCTGGTGGGTAACCCGATCATGCATCACCTCATCTTGGGCATCGATCCAACACCGCTTGGCGGCGCGCCGTTTCCACTTGCCACAGACCTCCCGGTCGATGGTCGCGCAAGCGACATCGGTATTGCCTGTCCGTTCTCGTCGTTGCACATCCTTCCGTGCATCGCCGGGCATGTTGGCGCCGACACGGCCGGCGCTGTGCTGGCCGTGGGCCCACACCGCGGCGACGAAGTGGTGCTGCTGGTCGACGTTGGCACCAACGCCGAACTTGTGCTCGGCAACCGGCACGGGCTTGCTGCGGCATCGAGCCCCACTGGTCCGGCTTTTGAGGGCGCCCAAATCTCGTGCGGGCAACGCGCCACGGCAGGCGCCATCGAACGAGTGCGCATCGATCGCGACACGCTTGAGCCGCGGCTCAAAGTGATTGGCTCAGACCTCTGGAGCGACGAGCCCGGCTTCGCCGAGTCGCTTCCCGAAGTGGGCATCACAGGCATCTGTGGCTCGGGCATCATCGAGGTGCTCGCCGAGTTGTTCCTCGCTGGCATCATCGACTCCGACGGCACCATCAACGGCACCGTCGCCGCACGGACCCCACGCGTTGTGGCCGAGGGTCGCACGTTTGTCTACGTGTTGCACTACGGCACACCGCAGCTGTGCATCACTCAAAACGATGTGCGCGGCATCCAGCTCGCGAAGGGTGCGCTGTACGCCGGCGCACGTTTGTTGATGGACCGTGCCGGCCTCGAAACCGTCGACTCGGTCAAGCTCGCTGGCGCGTTCGGCAGCCACATCGACCCGGTCTACGCACTGGTGCTCGGACTCATTCCCGACTGCGATCCGGCATCGGTTGTGTCGGTTGGTAACGCTGCGGGCTCGGGAGCAGTTCGTGCGCTGTTGTCGGCACACGATCGTGCCGAGATCATCGATGTTGCACGCACCATCACAAAGGTAGAGACGGCTCTCGAGCCGCGCTTTCAAGAGCACTTCGTGCAAGCGATGGGCTTCCCGCATTCAACCGACCCGTACCTGCGTCTTGGTCAGGTCGTCACATTGCCGGCCCGCACCGAACCGGCAGGCTCAACGCGTACACGCCGTCGCCCACGGCCCGAGTAACCCAACAGTTCTGAGGATGTCATGACTGATACAACGAATCCAGAAGTGCCAGCAGCCGGTCGTTCAGGCGGCCGCGCGGGTGGCGGTCGCGCGAACCGTCAAGCGGCGCGCCTTGCGAGCCACGCCGATTCGATTCCGTTTCTCACGCGCACACTTGCGCCGTATGAAGTGCTGAGCGACGAGAGCATCGCGATCATCGAAGAGAACGCCGACACCATCCTCGAGAAGCTCGGCGTGTGGATTCGCGATTACCCATCGGCGCTCAAGTTGTTCGCCGACGCTGGTGCCGATGTCGATGGCGAACGTGTGCGTTTCCCGCGCGGCATGTGTCGCAGCATCGTGCAAGCCACGGCGCCGCGCCAGTACACCCAGCACGGCCGTAACCCCGAGCGCAATGTTGAGATCGGTGGGATGAACACGGTGTTCGCCCCGAACTATGGATCGCCGTTTGTTCGTGATCTCGACAATGGCCGCCGTTACGCCACGCTCGCCGACTTCCAGAACTTCGTGAAGTTGGCCTACTCGTCGCCCTACATCCATCACTCGGGTGGCACAGTGTGCGAGCCCGTCGACATCCCCGTGAACAAGCGCCATCTCGACATGGTGTATTCGCACATCAAGTACAGCGACAAGCCGTTCATGGGTTCGGTTACTGCTGCGAGCCGCGCTCAAGACAGCGTCGATCTTGCTCGCATCGCGTTCGGTGGCGATTTGGCCGACCGCACCGTGATGACCAGCCTCATCAACGCGTCGTCGCCATTGGTGTGGGACGAGACAATGCTCGGCTCGGCCGAGGTGTACGCGCTGAACAATCAGGCCTGCATCTTCACGCCGTTTATTCTCGCTGGTGCGATGGCGCCAGTAACCACCGCTGGTGTGGCTGCGCAGACATTGGCTGAGGCACTTGTTGGCATGACCTTTGCTCAACTGATTCGTCCCGGTGCGCCGGTGATTCTTGGCTCGTTCGCTTCGTCGATGTCGATGCAGACCGGAGCTCCCACCTTTGGCACCCCCGAGCCGTCCTTGGTGCTGTACGTGATGGCGCATCTTGCGCGTCGCCTCGGTGTGCCGTTTCGTTCGGGCGGCGGGCTCACTGCCTCGAAGGTGGCCGATGCCCAAGCTGCGTACGAGTCAGCGAACACCATGCAGGCAACCATGCTTGGTGGCACCAACTTTGTGTTGCACGCCGCTGGCTGGCTCGAGGGCGGCCTGTCAATTGGCTACGAGAAGTTCGTGCTCGACTGCGACCAACTCGGTATGGCACACACGTTCGCGAAGGGTGTCGACATGTCGCCCAACGGTCAAGCTGTCGACGCGATCGTCGACCACGAGCCGGGAATGCACTTTCTTGGAACGGCGCACACGTTGGCCAACTTTGAGACTGCGTTCTACCGTTCGAACACTGCCGACAACGCCAGCTATGAGCAGTGGCTTGAAGAGGGCAGTCTCGACGCGAACGCCCGCGCCAATAAGATCTGGAAGAAGTCGCTGGCCGACTACGTTGGGCCAGCGCTCGACGATGCCATCGATGCTGAACTGCAAGAATTTGTGGCTCGGCGAAAGAGCGAAATGCCCGACGAAGTCGGGTGAACTCGTATTACAAGCGAAAGACCAGCCTGGTCTATAGTTCCCGCTATGCGGATTATTGCCGCACAACGGTCTGCGATGGCGTCCGCGTTGGACGACCCCATATGAGAGGAAATACCACGTGAGCAGCGACTTCCCTACATCTGCGAAAGTTGTCGTTATTGGTGCCGGCATTGTCGGTAACGCCGTTGTTGGCCACTTGGCCGACCTCGGCTGGCGAGACATCGTCCAGATTGACAAGGGTCCGCTTCCGAACCCTGGTGGTTCCACGGGCCACGCCTCAAACTTCATCTTCCCGGTTGACCACAACCGCGAGATGGCCATGCTCAACCTCGACAGCCAGCGCCAGTACGCCGAGATGGGCGTCAACACATCGTGTGGCGGTATCGAAGTAGCGCGTACCCCCGAGCGTCTCGAAGAGTTCCGTCGCCGCATGGTGTCGGCCAAGAACTGGGGTATCGACGCTCGCTTGGTCACCCCGGCCGAGATCAAAGAGATGGTCCCCTTCATCAACGAAGAGATCTTGCTCGGCGGCTTCTACACGCCTTCGGTGTCTGTGGTCGACAGCCTTCGCGCTGGCACCATCTTCCGTGAGCGGGCGCAGGCTCTCAATGCCTTGCAGACCTTCGCCAACGTTGAGGTCGAAGACATGATTGTCGAAGACGGCGTCATCAAGGCCGTCGTTACCGACCGTGGTCGCATCGATGCCGAGTATGTCGTGGTGGCCTGTGGTGTGTGGAGCCCTCGAATCGCTGCGATGGCTGGCGTCGAGATTCCTCTCACTCCCGCTGTTCACCAGATGATCGACGTGGGTCCTATCCCGATTCTCGAAGCCAGCAACACCGAGGTCGGCTACCCAATCATCCGCGACATGGACACCTTTTGCTACGAGCGTCAGAGCGCAGGCTCGATGGAAGTTGGCTCGTATGCCCACCGCCCTATCTTCATGACGGCCGACGAGATTCCTTCGATCAAGGAATCAAAGCTGTCGCCAACCGAACTGCCCATCACGATGGACGACTTCGATCCTCAGCTCGAGCAGGCGCTCGAACTGATGCCCGACATCTTGGCCACCGCCGAGATCAAGTACGCCATCAACGGCTTGCTGTCACTCACCCCCGACGGCTTCCCGCTCATCGGCGAGATCCCCGGTGTCTCCAACTTGTGGTCATGTGCAGCGATCTGGATTAAGGAAGGCCCCGGCGCCGCTCGCATGCTCGCCGAGTGGATGACCCATGGCCAGCCAGAAATCGATCCGCATCACAGCGACATCAGCCGCTTCTACCCATATGCGCGTAACGATCACCACGTGCGTGCGCGTTGCGCCGAGCACTTCAACAAGACCTACGGCATCGTGCACCCACGTGAGCAGTGGGCATCCGAGCGCGACATCCGTACGGCCCCATACAAAGACCGCACCGATGCGCTGGGCGCCTACTACTTCCAAGCCGGCGGCTGGGAGCGTCCACATTGGTACGAATCGAACAGGCCGCTCGTGGCCAAGTACGGCGTCGAAGATCGTCCACACGAGTGGGATGCTCGCTGGTGGTCGCCCATCATCAACGCTGAGCACATCGCGATGAAAGAGACCGTGGGCATGGTCGACCTCGCTCCGTTCGTGGTGTACGACATCACTGGGCCAGGCGCCATGGCGTACCTGCAGGGTCTCACCGTAAACAACGTCGACGTCGCAATCGGCAAGTCGGTGTACACCCCAGTGCTCGACGTGAACGGTGGCTTCCGCAGCGACCTCACGATGATGCGTCTCGGCACCGATTTTTACCGCGTTATTACCGGTGCCTTCGACGGACCACGCGATGCCTTCTGGTTCAAGAAGCACCTTCCAGCCGACGGCTCGGTTCGCTTCGAAGACAAGACATCGGCATTCGCCACCATTGGTCTGTGGGGTCCCAAGGCCCGCGAGGTCATGGCCAAGCTCACCACCAGTGATGTGTCTAACGAAGCGTTCCCATACGGCACCACGCAAGAGGTGTTGTTCGGTTCGTTGGCCGTGCGCTTGTTCCGCATCTCATACGTTGGCGAGCTCGGCTGGGAAATCTACGTGCCGATGGAAAATGCCCGCGCCGTGTGGGACCTCATTGCTGCTGCCGGCCAAGAGTCAGGCATCGTGCCCGTTGGCGCCGGCGTGTACGGCACCACCGGTCGACTCGAGAAGGGCTACCGCCTGATGGGCGCCGAACTCGATGGTGAGTACACCCCGGTCGAAGCGGGCCTCGCTCGCCCCAAGGTAAAGTCGGCCGACTTCATCGGCAAGGCCGCCTACCTCGCTGCGCGCGAAGCTGCTCCGGCAGCAGTGTTGTGCACGCTCACGGTCGAAGATCATGTGTCGCCACGTGATGGCATCAAGCGCTACATGACCGGCGGCGAGACCATCCTTACGCTCGACGGAAATCGCATCGTCGATGCGAAGGGTCGTATCTCAACAGTCACCACGGCGGGTTCCGGCCCGGCCCTCGGCAAGTTCTTGCTGATGGCCTACCTCACGCCCGAACTTGCTGTTGTTGGCACCGACTTGCTCGTCAACTATATGAACGAGAGCTATCCCGTGAAGGTCGCTGTTGCTGGCCCAACGCCAGTGTTCGACCCCACCGACGCGCGAATGAAGGCATAGTTCGTTCATGACCGAGTTACGGATTCTTGTCTGCGTGAAGCGTGTGCCTGCGCCAGGTGCACGCATCACGCTGACTGCCGACCGACAGAGCATCGACTCGAAGAACCTCGGGTTCGCCACGAGCCCGCACGAGGAGTGCGCTGTTGAAGGCGCCATCCAGTTGGTCGAAGCGCATGGCGGGTCGGCCACCGTGCTGACGCTCGGAGCCGTAGAGGCCGACGAGCAACTTCGCTATGCGGTTTCTGTTGGAGTCAATGCAGCGGTGCACGTCACTCATGCAGGGCTCACCGACGGTACCGACTTCGACGCACAGGCCACGGCGCGGGCACTCACCTCAGCGATTACCTCGCTTGAGGCCGCTGGTGGAGCATTCGACCTGATCCTGTTTGGTAACGAATCTGCCGATGCGGGCGGCTTCCAGGTTGGCGTGCGTGTCGCTCGCTCACTTGGCCGGGCGATTGTGAACGGCATCAAACACATCGAGATTTCAGACGGCGCCGTTACGGCTCGGCGCGAGAGCGCCGACGGCTTCGAGGTATACCAACTGCCGTTGCCCGCGGTGCTTGGCGTAAAAGAAGGCCTGAACCTTCCTCGCTACCCAACATTGCCGGGGCGACTGAAGAGTAAGAAGGTCGAGGTCCTCGTGGTCGAAGCCGATCGCGCGAACGGCGGACTCACCACGCTCAGTTTCGATAACGCTGCCGAAGTTGTGGTGCAGACCACCATGCTGGGCAAGGGCCCCGAGGCAGCACCGGCCATTGTCGACCTGCTCGAAGAATTGGGATTGCTATGAGCGGCGAAATTCTCGTTGTCGTTGAGCACGATCGAGGCGTCGCCCTCGAAACCTCGTACCAAGCGTTTGGGTTGGCTCGCACATTGCTGGCCGCTGGCGTTGGCTCGTCGATTACCGCGGTCGTCGTCGGCGCCGATGCCGATGCGCTCGCCGCCGAAGTTGGCGCACATGGCGCTGCCTTGGCGCTTTGCGCGCACCACAGTGACCTGACCGACTATGCACCCGAGGCATGGGGCGACGTTGTTGCGGCGCTCATCGCCGGCCGCTCGCCAGCGGCGGTTGTTGCTACGGGCACCGATCGAGGCAACGAAGTGTTGGCTCACGCCAGCGCAATTGCCGATCTTCCGTTCGCCTCAAACGTGATCGCTGTATCTGCTGGCGATGGTCTGGCGCTCACCCGCGTTCGTTGGGGTGGCAGCTTGCTCGAGCAAGCCCGTCTCGATGCTGCGGTCTTCGTGCTCTCGGCGGCCGCACACACGTTTAGCGCCGAGCCCTCTGGTGCCGATGCAGCAGTGATCGAAGTCTTCGAGCCAGCGCTTGGCGCAACTGCGTCACGTACTCGCATCGTCGATCGCGTCACGTTGGCTGCTGGCGTCACGCTGACCACTGCTGCAGTTGTCGTCAGCGGTGGCCGCGGCGTCGGTTCGGCCGACGGGTTCGCCCCACTCACCGAACTCGCCGATCTGCTCGGTGGTGCCGTTGGGTGCTCACGAGTCGTCACCAACAACGGTTGGCGTCCGCATAGCGACCAGGTGGGTCAGACCGGCAAGCGCATCGCTCCAGAGCTCTACATTGCCTGCGGTATTTCGGGAGCGATCCAGCATTGGGTCGGAATGATGGCCGCAAAGCATGTGCTGGCCATCAACACCGATAACGAAGCGAACATGGTTGGCAAGGCCGAGTACGCAGTGATTGGCGATCTGCATCAGATCCTGCCAGCGGTCAGCGAAGAAATCCGCCGCCGTCGCGCCACCGCCTAACCCGCCAATCCGCCGCGCCCCGACTCCCAATCCGCCGCGCCCGCCCTCACTCCCGGGTTTGTTGAAGACATCAGGTCAAGGTTCGACCAATTGTCTTCAACAAACCGTTTGGTGGAGCGAAATGGTTGGTGGTTGGTGGAGCGGGGGCGGTGTTACTTCTGGGGGGCGACGTCGATGACGTACGGCTCGACCGCCGGCCGGGGCTCGCTGCCGATACCAATGACTCCACCTTGGCCGTAGCGAGGATCGTTCGCAGCGCTCGGTGGGTAGAGATTGTCGACAGGTGGCGTGCACTGTGAGCCCGGAGCGAGTCCGAGGTCTTGGCAGACGGTCTGACGGGTGATGCGCCAGACACCGTCATTGCCGAGCAACGCCTTGCCATAGCGATTGGTGAAGTTGCCCATCGAGGTGGTGACGTCGTAACGGAACCACGCTTCGGTGGGGCTACTGAATACGAAGTCCTGAATGGTGGTGGACGAGGTCTTTGCGGCCTCGGCGAAATCGCCGGTGCTCAGAGCCTTCCAGGCATCAGCGATTCCGGTGGTGTCGTCGATACGGGCGAGGCGCGCCGCCGAGTCGGTGTTGTTGAAGTCGCGTGCGACTGTCCACGACTCACGAACGGCAGCTTCGGCCGCAGCAGCATCGGCTGGCTGAGCGCCTGCCGAAGGAAGGGCTGGCGGTGGAGGTTCACACGCAGCGGCATAGTCGGAGCCGTCGTATGGAAGCGAAAGGTCGGCGTTGGACTGCGATGACGTTGTGCCGTCAGCAGACGTGAGCGTGACCGTGAAATCTTGCTCGATGGGGCCGTTTACCGCGAGCAACGCAACACCACGAACGACAGCTGCTGTATCGGTGAGTCCGCTGGCCGTTGTGAACGTAACCGACGTGATGCCGGCGCCTACCTGAACGGCGGCACCGAATACCGGCGATCCTTCGGCGTAGCCAGCGGAGAACGTCGAGATGGCCGACCCACCCTTGGGCTCGCTGAACCATGATGCGCCGCTGATGTTCACAGCAGACGGGGTCACGATGGAGATGCGCAGATTGCCGGTAGGGAAGCACCAGCCCGCAGGCGTCCATGACCCGAATTGGCCCGTCCAAGGGTTCGACTCAGAGCCGTAGTCCTGCAGGTGAGCGCGCATCGTGATGCCGCTTGTTGTGGTTCGCTCGGCAAGAAGTTCTTGCTTGGGTTCCTCGTATGCATTGGGTGAGTACATCCCGCCGCCACCGGGGCGTGCCGACGATGATCCGATCTTCGAGTCGCCCATTGAGTCGTTAGCGATTGGGGCGCCGGGAGTGTTGGCGCCGTTTGTGTCGGCGACGCTGCTGCTTGACTCAGCGACATTGGCTCCAGCCTTCAGCTTGCTCTGGTCAGACGAACCCGAGGTGCGGCCGATGAGGAAGCCGCCAAGGCCGGCCACAAGCGCAGTGCATGCAGCGATTGCGGCGATACGAGATGCGGGCGAGCGCGTAGCAGTTCGCTCGGCGGGTGATAGGTCGCTGGCCACGATGGAACCAGACTCGAGAGTCGGTTCGTTGGATGCTGTTGGTTCGCTCATTGCGTCCTCCTGATGTGTTGGCGAAGTTGAGACGAACCAAGTGACCCGGGGGTTCCCCAAATCTCAAAATTTCGTCGAACTCGCCGACTTTTGAGGGCGCAGCGGCAAAGGGCTTATGCGCTGGCGATTGCTCGCCACACCCGCTCGGCCGTTGCTGGCATGTCGATGTGGCGAACACCGAGATGGCTCAGCGCATCGACAACCGCTGACTGCACCGCTGGGGTGGAGCCAATGGTGCCGCTCTCGCCGATGCCCTTCGCACCCAATGGGTTCACCGGCGTTGGTGTCTCCATGTGGATCACTTCGTAGCTTGGAAGCTCGGCCGCCGAGATCATCGCGTAATCGGCGAGGTTCGAGGTGACGGGGTTGCCGTCGTCGTCGTAGCGCACCTCTTCAAGCAATGCTTGCGCAGCGCCTTGGGCGATGCCGCCATGAATCTGACCATCGAGCAACAGTGGGTTGAGCACGCGTCCGGCGTCGTCGCAAGCAACGTGACGGATGAGGCGAACCTGACCTGTCTCGGTGTCGACTTCGACCACGGCAACGTGAGCGCCGAACGGATACGTGGCGCTTGCGGCCGAGAACGTGGTGCTCTGCTTGAGGCCGCCTTCGGCCTTCATCGCGACGGCAAGGTCGGCCCATGTCTTGGAGACAGCGGGCGTGCCGATGACGTTGAATGAACCGGTCTCTTTGTCGAGCACCACATCGGCTTCGTCGGCTTCGAGCAACCGTGCGGCAAGCTTGGTGGCCTGCTCGACGAGTTCGATGGCGGCTTTGTTGACGGCTGCGCCACCCTGCTGCAGCGAACGTGAACCCATGGTTCCGCCGCCTGTGGGGACGAGGTCGGTATCGCCCCACACCAGCTCGATGCGGTCCATGGGAATGCCGGTCTGCTCGGCCGTAATCATCGCAAATGCAGTGGCGTGGCCCTGCCCGTGAGGCGAGGTGCCGGTGAACACGATGGCGCGACCGTCGTCGAGCACTTCGATCTTGGCGTCGTCGCCCATTGGTGGCACGCCACCGGTGATCTCTACGTACACGCTGACGCCGATGCCGAGCTGCTTTGCGCCGCCGCTGGCGCGACGAGCGGCTTGCTCGGCGCGCAGGGCCGGGTAGTCGGCTGCGGCGAGGGCCTTATCGAGTGCCACTTCGTAGTCGCCGACATCGTAGGTCTGGCCGATGGATGTGGTGTAGGGCTCGAGGAACTTAGGGATGAGGTTGACGCGGCGAACCTCGGCGGCGTCCATGCCGATCTCGGCGGCAAACATGTCCATCGCCCGCTCGATTGCTGCAGTTGCCTCTGGACGGCCTGCACCGCGATAGGCAACTACTGGCGTGGTGTTGGTGACCACGCTGGTGGTGCGCACCTCGATGTTGGGGATGGCATACACGCCACTGGCCATTGGCCGGGTCATGAACGGAGCGAGAACGGTTGCCATGTCGGCGAAGCCGCCGCAGTCTTGAAGGACGAGCAGCTGGTAGTGCGAAACCTTGCCATCGCGCGAACCGCCGATGGTGACGTACTGCAGTTGGGCGCGGCCGTGGCCAAGGGCGACCATGCTCTCGCTGCGGGTCTCTCGCCAGCACAGCGCACGGCCAACAAGCTTCGAGAGGCGGCCGAGCAGAAGTTCTTCGGGATAGGCGCCGATCTTGGCGCCGAAGCCGCCGCCCACGTCGGGTGTGAGCACGCGAACATCGGCATCGGCAACACCGTTGGCTGTGACCAGCTGGCCCTTCACGCCCTGAGCGTGCTGGGTGCTGATCCACTGGTAGAGCCGGCCATCGACCCACGCCACGGACGAGCCGCGAACTTCCATGGGGCAAGGCGCCACGCGCTGGTTGACGAAGCGGCCCTTGACCAAGACTTCGCAGCCTTCGAAGTAGGCGTCGCCGGTGTTGTCGGGCATGCCGAGCATGGTGGTGTCGAACACCACGTTGCTGCCAGCGCCTGGGTAGATGTGTGTGGTCGAGGCCATCGCAACCTCGACATCGGTGAACGCCTCGAGTGGGTCGATGTCGATGATGACGGCGTTGGCGGCGTCTTCGCCCTGAGCGCGGTCTTCGGTGATAATGACGGCAACAGGCTCGCCGACGTAGCGCACCTTGTCGCTGGCCAGCAGGGTGCGCGCCACGGTTGGGTTGAACGGCGCGCCAACGGGCTCAAGCCCGAGGCTGGCAGCCGTGTAGACGGCGATGACTCCCGGCATGGCCTCGGCCTCGCTGGTGTCGATAGACACGATGGTGCCGTGGGCAAACTGGCTACGCACGTAGGTGACATGCGCGGCGCCCTCGAGCAAAGGCTCGTCGTGAAGGTCGTCGACGTATGTGCCGCCGACGGTCAAAAATTTCGGGTCTTCTTTACGAAGAACACGATTGCCGAGAATGCTGCCGCCCATGCGGGACCCCCTGAGAAAACAGATGTCGAAACCTCGACAATAGTCACCGCCGCGGCCTATACCGCAGTCCACGTCGAATGTTGTGGGCGACTTGTGGCTACGGCGTGACCACTGCGGCCGCAGCATCGGCTTCGGCTTGGCGAATCGCGATGATTTGGGTGACGAGGTCGTACGGCCATCCGGTGGGCAACACGGTGGGGGCTGCGCCAGCGGGCATGACGGTGATGCGCTGTTCGCCCTTCTCGACAAAGTCGATGACTTCGCGAGCGGCCTGCTTGATGCCGTCGTCGGTCTGCAAGCGATCGACTTCGGTCTGCAGCTGATCGTTGGCTTGGTTGAGCGTGGCGACCTGCCCGGTGCCCTTCGCCAATTGCTGGCGTTGGTGGAGCCATGAGCTGATCGGCAACACAAACAATGCGGCGCCGAGAGCAAGCACGATGAGTGACGTGAACACGGCGAGCAACAACCGGCCGCTGCGCTGAGGAATGATGTCGATAGACGACGTAGCGCTGGTGATGTCGGTGACTCGGTGAGTCTTGTGAGTCTCAAGAGGCACCGTGGTCTTTTGGAGACGTGGTCGCTCGACCTTGGAATGCAAACGCGGGCGCGGAATTGTGCTCGTGCGATGGGCGTTGCTCACGGCCGCTAGTTTCGCAGCTTCGTCGGCGAAAACTGCGGCACCCGACGTGGCGCGAGAGTGCCGCACCAATGAATCAGGCCCGCGGTGCCAACGCAGCGCGACCACGGAAGGCAGCGGCTTCGCCGAGCTGGTCCTCGATACGCAGGAGCTGGTTGTACTTTGCGACACGGTCGCTGCGGGCTGGCGCACCGGTTTTAATTTGGCCGCAGTTAGTGGCCACGGCAAGGTCGGCAATGGTGGTGTCTTCGGTCTCGCCGCTGCGGTGGCTCATCACGCTGGTGTACGAATGGCGAGTGGCGAGCTCGACGGTTTGCAGCGTCTCGGTGAGTGTGCCGATCTGGTTGACCTTGACCAGCACGCTGTTGCCAACGTTGCGGTCGATGCCCATCTGCAGGCGTTCGGCGTTGGTGACGAACACGTCATCGCCCACCAATTGGATACGAGCTCCCAACGAGGCGGTGAGCGAGGCCCATCCGTCCCAGTCGTCTTCGGCCATGCCATCTTCGATGGAGACGATTGGATACAGAGAAACGAGGCGCATCCAGTAGGCCACGAGTTCGTCGGCGCTGAGCACCTTGCCTTCGCCGGCAAGGTTGTAGCGACCGTCGCGGTAGAGCTCGCTCATCGCGGGATCGAGGGCGATGGCAATGTCTTCGCCAGGCCGATACCCCGCACGCTCGATTGCTTCGACGAGTGCCTTGATGGCGTCTTCGTTGCTGGCGAGGTTGGGTGCAAAGCCGCCTTCGTCGCCGACTGCAGTAGACAGCCCACGTTCGCGCAGCACAGCTTTGAGACTGTGATACGTCTCGGTACCCCAGCGCAGGGCCTCGCGAAAGCTGGGTGCGCCAACTGGCATCACCATGAACTCTTGAAGGTCGATGTTGTTATCGGCGTGCACGCCCCCGTTGATGACGTTCATCATCGGAACGGGCAGCACGTGCGCATTTGGCCCGCCGACGTAGCGATACAGCGGAAGCTTCACTTCGGCGGCGGCTGCCTTCGAGACGGCGAGGCTCACACCCAGAATCGCGTTTGCGCCGAGGCGCGCCTTGTTGTCGGTGCCGTCGAGATCGATAAGCGACATATCGACCAATCGTTGATCGAGTGCGTCGATGCGGTTGAGGCCCTGAGCGATCTCGGTGTTGACGAACGCAACAGCCTTGCTGACACCCTTGCCGAGGTAGCGCGCGCCGCCGTCGCGAAGTTCGACGGCTTCGTGCTCGCCGGTGGACGCGCCAGAGGGAACAGCGGCTCGTGCGCTGGCGCCGGACTCGAGGGTGACCTCGACTTCGACAGTTGGGTTCCCCCGGGAATCAAGAATCTCGCGACCTACGACACTGACGATCTCAGACATGTTGAGCACGTTAGTAGGCGTGCGGTCGTCGCCAAATTTCGAAAGAATTCTGTTTCGTCCATACGTTGCTCAAGGTGCATCGGAATGTGTCGATACGAGTTGTATGACGACCATGGCGGAAACGGTGAATAACGAGGATGGAGTACGGTCCGGCCGTGGCTTCACCGCTCGGGCACCCATGCCGGAGCTGGCACAGCGGTGGCTCGCATTTGCGTCGCTCGTGCTGCTCGGCATCCTTGCAGTGGTATTCGGATTCCTGTTTAAGCACAACTTCGACCTCTACGAGCGGGGCGATCCGCCAATCCCGGGTGTGTTCCGAGGACATGTCATTGATCGCCTTGTGTACGGCCAAGTGGCGCTGGTGGTGGCGATGGCAGCACTTGCGATCTGGAGCGGTGTTGCCGTAGCGAATGCTCGTCGGGTGTTCTACAGCTTGCGTTCCGTGCCTGCGGCAGTTGGCGGTTGGCTGTTTGTTCCCGTGGCGGCGTTTGGGGCGCATCAATGGCTCGACAGCACGCTGGAGTCAGGATGGATTATCACCATTGTTGTGTCGCTGTTGTTCATGTATATCCCTCATGGAACCATTGGCGGCACGGCCAAAGATCTCGGCGGCAGCGCGTACTTGGCGAGAGTCTGGTACGTGTTGGCGCTGCTCGCTGCATTGTTGATGTGGGGTGCGCTCGCCGGAACATCGAGTGGACTGCCCACTTCAGATCCCCAGATGGCGATGCGTTTAAAGGCGTACCTGTGTTTCGTTGCCGGCTTGCTGTTGTTCGCTTCGGCGGCAACGTTCTATGCCGCAGCACAACAGATCGCGGTGCTCACCAACCACAAGTGGGCCGATGCGCTCGCACCTCGGAGTGCATCGCGAACGCCGATCGGTTCGGTTGAAGTAACCCGTTCGGCTGACTTCGTGACGAAGGCGCCCCTGCCCACGCATGCACTTCGTGTCGTGGTGTGGTGCGGCCTGTTCGTGTTCAACACAGCTGCGGTGGCGGCAACCTTCGACTTGCGTCGCCGAGCGATTCTTGCCGACATGCACGATGGCACCGTCGCAGCGCACACCTTGCTGGAGTCGGCCACGCAGATGTTTGATCGCATCGTGGTACTCGGCATTGCCACTCATGTCATGTACGTGGCGTGGGCGATAGCCGCAGCCACGAACGCTCGCCGACGAACGCTGCTCGCGCCTTCGCCTCGTGTGACCGCAGCGTCGTTCGTTGGGGGCACCGTGTTGTTTGCGTTCGTGTCACGAGATCACAACGCGTTTGCGGCGGCGATGATGGTGGGCGCAATTGGCGTCGTGTGCATCGGTTTTGTGGTCGGACAACTGTTGCTTGGTCGTGCCAGCGTTGCCCTCGGGGGATCGGGCCGAATCTTCTTGATGTGGTTGATCGCCGAGTTCGGCTTGTGCTCGACAATGGCCTACGTGAGTCGCGTCGCTCGCGTTGATGCCGAGTTGCTCACCATCGGTGGTGTGCTCGCCGGCTTCGCTGTGTTGAGCAGTGTGCTCGGTTGGTTGGCGATGGACCGACTCGATCGGCGCTGCAGCACTGACTCAGGGGCAGTGGTGTCGCCGATTCACTTTGTGATGTCGCGCTCTTTGACTTCGTCCCACAGCTGATCGAGCGTCTCGAGGCCTGCACTCGATAACTCAATTGATCGTTCAGCGGCCAACTGCTCAACGCCCTCGAATCGGTGCCGGAACTTGGCCACGGCGGCTCGCAACGCAACCTCTGGATCGATCTTGAGATGCCGAGCGACATTGACCACCGAGAACAACAAGTCGCCGAGTTCGTCCGCGGCGGCTTCTTTGTCGCCAGCAGCATGGGCCTGCATGAGCTCGTCGGTCTCTTCGGCAATCTTGGGGAGCGCCCCGTGCACATCGGGCCAATCGAACCCGAGGCTGGCCGCTTTGCGCTGCGCTTTGTAGGCGTACGACAGCGATGGCAACGAATTCGGAATGCCATCGAAAATACTGGTGCGGCCCTTCTCGGCGCGCTTGATGGCTTCCCAGTTGCTCAGCACTTCGTCGGTGGACTCTGCGTTGACGTTGGCAAACACGTGGGGATGACGACGCACGAGCTTGTCGTGGATTCCCTGGGTGATGTCGGCGATGGTGAAGCGGCCTTGCTGCTCGGCGATGGTGGCGTGAAACTCGATCTGGTAGAGCAGGTCGCCGAGTTCTTCGATGAGGTCTTCGTCGGTAGCGGGATCGTCAGGATCGAGAGCTTGCAGTGCGTCGACAACTTCGTAGGTCTCTTCGAGCAAGTGCGGGATGAGCGAGGTGTGGGTCTGTTCGATATCCCATGGGCATTGCTCGCGCAAGGTGCGGGCCAACGCGTGGAACCGCGCGTAGTGCTCGGCGACAGCGACATTGAGGTGCTCGACGTAAATGCTGGTGAGGTGGTCGGCCTCGATGACGTGATCCATTTGCGACCACGTGGTGTGCGTGATCAGTTCGTCGGGGGTGCCGAGACGCTGCAGTACGACAACGGCCACGTCGTCGTTGTCGGCATCGCTTGTGTCGTCTACCGCAAGCTTGATGTCGCTGAGTACCCAGTTGGCGTGGCAATGCGCAATGAGCAATGGGCCATTTTCGCCCGCAGCGGCGGTGGCAAATTCGTGACCATCGATGAGCCGCACAGCCGTCTCGACCGGATCGATGCCCAGCGCGTTGTAGGCCAGATCGAGAAACGACATGGCGGGCAACAACACGCACTGCACGCGAGGGTCGGCGCGAAGGTGACGAACACTGCGCTCAAGAATCAAGGGTGACCCTGGAACCGCGTAGAGCACTTCGCCATGTTCGATGGCGCCAGCGATTACGGCGGCGGTGATCTGCGCGTAGACCGACTCGAACGTGTCGACGGTTTCGTACAGATGATCAAATGAGATTGCGTCGGGCACCAACGTGGCCGATGGATGAACCGAGGTGCGTAGGTATCGGTGCTGCGCGTGAGCAATCGCAAGTCGGGTTTGGTCGGTGACGAACTCGGGGCCACCCGGGCCGAGGCCCACAACGATGACCCGGGCGGGGGAGCTCATTAGCGCGATGGAACGACTTGGCCGGAGGTCTTGTCCCACATGCCATAGCGGCTATCGATGCTGATGTTGGCAGAGGCTGCAGTTTGGCCGAGTGCGGTGTTGGCGCCATCGCCGAAGGTGGCTTGAACCGCCGTTGGCAGCGTCTGGGAATCGAGCACGAACGACTGCAGTTCGGGAGCGAGCTTCTTCCAGATCTCGCTGCTTGGGCCAGTGCTGAAGTTTGTCTCGACGGCCTTGCGGTCGGCGTCGGTTACGGACACGCCCTTGCTGTCGAGCGCGGTCTTCATGAGGATGGTGGTGATCCACTGCAACAGAACCTTGCGGGCAGCGCTTCCGGGCACGCCTTCGGGGCCCACAGTGGGAAAGCCGAAGGCCTCGGCGTTGGCGGCCTGGCCAGTGAGCAGGGTCTCAAACTGCTTCACCGAGAGCTCGTGCCTGCCAGTGGCATCGACGACCGAAACGGCATTGCGTTGGGTAGAGACGGAGCTGCAACCCGTGGTGGTGATGCCTGCGAAGGCAAGTGCAGCCAGAGCGATGGAGAGGCGACGAATCACGACGTTGACCCTAGCGTCTGAACCACTGGAGGAATCAGCTCGCGCAGGAAGCCAACCAAGAACGTGGCCGGATCCATACCCGGTTTGATGGGCACCACGATCTGCTTGAGATCGTCTTTGATGAGCGCATTTCGCGACAACCGCTTCAGCCGCATCTCTTCGCTGGTCTTGAGTTGGATAGGTGCGAGGCGCGCCTGGTTTGAGGTGATGGTGATGTCGCGTAGGCCAATGCGGTGGCAATCGGCGCGCAAGCTGCTGATCATCAGCAGCGCCTCGGCAGGTTCGGGAAGCGGACCATAGCGATCGATCCATTCGGCGCGGATGTCTTCGACGTCGGCGTCGGTTGTGACGGCAGCGAGGCGGCGGTAGGCCTCGAGGCGCAGCTCTTCTTTGGGTACGTATGTGGCGGGGAGATGCGCGTTGGTGGGCACGTCGAGCTTCACCTCGGAAGGCTCGCGCTTTTCCTCACCCTTCATTTCGCTGACGGCTTCGGTGACCATCTGGCAATACAGGTCGTAACCAACCGCAGCGATGTGACCGCTTTGCGCTTGGCCGAGCAGGTTGCCGGCGCCGCGAATCTCGAGGTCGCGCATCGCGATCTTGAAGCCGCTGCCAAGGTCGGTGGCTTCGCCGATGGTCTTGAGTCGTTCGTAGGCCTCTTCGGTGAGGGTCTTGTCGCGGGGGTAGAACAAGTAGGCGTAGGCACGCGACCCGCTTCGACCAACGCGGCCGCGCAATTGATGCATCTGGCCGAGGCCGAGGAGGTCGGCGCGCTCGACGACCAATGTGTTCACTGTGGGCATGTCGATGCCGCTCTCGATGATGGTGGTGCACACCAGCACGTCGAAGCGGCCCTCCCAAAAATCGAGCACCACTTGTTCGAGCGTGCCTTCGTCCATCTGGCCGTGCGCAACTGCCACGCGTGCCTCGGGAACGAGTTCGCGAAGCCGCTGCGCGCAAGCCTCGATGGATTGAACCCGGTTATGCACCCAGAACACTTGGCCCTCGCGCAGCAGTTCGCGGCGAAGGGACTCGACAGCGACTCGTTCGTCGTATTCGCCCACGAAGGTGAGAATCGGTTGGCGGTCGGCCGGGGGAGTCTGCAGCAGCGACAGATCGCGGATGCCAACCAAGCTCATTTCGAGGGTGCGCGGAATGGGCGTGGCGGTGAGCGTGAGTACGTCGACGTTCACCTTGAGCTTCTTCATCATCTCTTTGTGTTGCACGCCGAAACGCTGCTCCTCGTCGACGACCAACAGGCCGAGATCTTTGAAGCGCACACTTTCTTGCAGCAGACGATGAGTGCCGATGACGCAGTCGATCTCGCCGGTGGCGAGGCCATCGATGACCTTTTTCGCTTGTGCCGTGGTGAGGAAGCGGCTGAGCACCTCGACGCGAATCGGGTAGCCGGCAAAGCGATCGGCGAATGTGTTGCCGTGCTGTGTGGCGAGCAGCGTGGTGGGCGCCATTACGGCCACTTGCTTGCCATCTTGGATTGCCTTGAACGCAGCGCGAACGGCAACTTCGGTCTTGCCGAATCCCACGTCGCCGCACACCAGGCGGTCCATCGGGAAGGCCCGCTCCATGTCGGCTTTGGTGTCTTCGATGGCTTGGCGTTGGTCGGGTGTCTCTACGAACGGAAAGGCGTCTTCCATGTCGTGCTGCCATGGTGTGTCGCTGCCGAATGCGTACCCCTCGGCGTTGACCCGGCGCTGATAGAGCACCACCAACTCTTGTGCAATCTCGCGCACGGCAGATTTGACGCGTGACTTGGCCTTGGCAAAATCGGCGCCTCCGAGGCGATGCAGCACGGGTGCCTCGCCGCCCACGTACTGGCGGATGCTGTCGATCTGATCGCTGGGGATGTAGAGCTTGTCGCCGCCTTTGTAGGCGAGCAACAAATAGTCGCGTTCGACGCCGCCAATGGTGCGCTTGACCATGCCTTCGTAGTGACCGACACCGTGTTGGTAGTGCACCACATAGTTGCCCGGCTTGAGGTCTTCGAAGAAGCCACCGCTCTCGCGCTTGCGCGGGCGGGGTTGGCGATGCGTGCGGCGGCGACCAGTGAGATCGCCCTCGGCGACCACCGCTACCTTGGCCGACGGAATGACGAAGCCGCGATGCAAAGGAGCGGTGACCACGTTGCCGCCGGGACGGCTGAGATCGGCGTTCGGTTCGGCGATCTTGAGGTCGAGGCCGCGGTCGAGTAACAGCTGAGCGAGGCGCTTGGCTGAGCCCTCGCCATCGGCCGCCACCACCACGCGCCACTTGTCGGCGAGCAGTTCGCTGAGGCGGTTGGTCAGACCTTCACCGTCGCCGACTACCGGCCCCCAACCGCTGGCATTCACCATCGGCGAGTCGGGGTTCTCGGGTGAGACGGTGAACATCCACGCACTGACCGACGAGCCCAACAGATGATCGGGTTCGGCGTGCAGGCGAGGGAACGCCACATCAGGATCGCGTCCCCATGTGCTGGCAAGAGCGCGGGCGAGGTCGTCTTCCTCGGCGAGCAAATCTTGGGCTCGGTCGCGCATGCGCCGGGGCTCGATGAGCACCACTTTGCCGGTGGCAGGCAGCACATCGGTGAGTAGCTGATCGGTTTCGGTGAGCCACGGCAGCCAGCTCTCCATGCCATCGAAGTGGGTGCCTTCGGCGAGACGCTCCCATTGCTCGCGCCCCCACGGCTCGGTGCCGATGAGTGTGTTGGCGCGGCTGCGCACAGCCTCGCTAGGCAGCAGTTCGCGCGCCGGGAAAATGAAGGCTTCGGCGAGGTCGCCGGTGCTGCGCTGATCGTTGACGCCGATGGTGGTGAGTCGATCTACCTCGTCGCCCCACAGGTCGATACGAATGGGTACATCGGCTGTAGATGGGAACACGTCGATGATGGCGCCGCGTCGAGCAACCTCGCCACGGTGCTCAACGATTTCCTCACGGCGATAACCGCCAGATATCAGTGTTTGGAGCAACTCTTCGGGATCGATGACGGCACCCGGGTGCACCCGAACTGGCTCGACGTCGATCGCGCCGGGACCGAGTCGCTGCAGGAGCGAACGCACGCTGGCCACGATGATGGCGGGGCAACGCTCGGGGTCGCGTACGCGCCACAGCACCTCGAGGCGATGCCCCATCGTCTCGACACTTGGGCTCACTCGCTCGAACGGCAGGGTCTCCCATGCGGGGAACAGCATGACTTCGCCGTCGGGCATGAACTGCTGCAGGTCGTCGAACAACTGACCCGCTGCGGTACCCGTTGGACATGCCACCACCAACGGCCGACGGGCGCTGAGATGCGACAACGCAGCAATGGCAATGGGTCGCGCTGCCTCGGGCACCGCGATGATCGCGTTTGGCTTACCAAGCGCCTGCGTGAGGGCTGGCTCATCGCGAAGAAATGGGGGCAGTGTCGCGAGATTCATGGACTTGATGAGGGTACCGCCAACCGCTGTGACTCGTTCGGGGGAGCGCCGTTCGAGTGCCGAGATCAGATACCGTCGGTCGGCGTCCGTTGGACGTCTCTTTGTCAGGTAGCCGTTGCCATGTCTGTGTACGCCACGCTTCACGCTCGATCGCTCGTTTTGTCGATGGGTCTGTCCACCGTGCTTGATCAGGTCGACCTCACTGTGTCGCCCGGATGGCGGGTGGGTCTGGTGGGCCCCAACGGCGTCGGTAAATCAACGTTGCTCAAGGTGCTGAGCGGTCAGCTCGCGCCGGATTCTGGAGCGGTCACCACCACGCCGCCGAACTCGCTGGTGGGGTATCTGCCCCAGGAACCTGAGCGTCGCGCTGACGAAACGGTGGCAGCGTTTCTTGAGCGCCGCACCGGAGTCGCCGCAGCGAACCTTGAGCTCGATACCGCCACCAACGAACTTGCCACGTCAGCCCCCGGAGCCGACGATCGATATAGCGATGCGCTCGAACACTGGCTTGCCATTGGTGCAGCCGACTTCGACGCTCGCGTTGGCGAGGTGTGGGCCGAGCTTGGTTTGGCCGATCGCTTGCTCGCTCAGACCATGCAATCGTTGTCGGGCGGCGAGGCAGCGCGGGCGAGCTTGGCATCGCTGCTCCTGGCTCGCTTCGACGTGTTCTTGCTTGATGAGCCCACCAACGACCTCGACCTCGATGGTTTGGCCCGGCTCGAGTCGTGGCTCACGTCGCGCCCGGTTGGCGTGGTGGTGGTGAGCCACGACCGCGAGTTCTTGCGTCGAACCGTCACCCACGTTGGCGAACTTGATCAGTTCACCCACCGACTCTCGCTGTATGCCGGCGGGTGGGATGCGTTCCTTGCCGAGCGCGAGGTAGCGGCGCAACATGCGCGCGAGCGATACGACGAATACGCCGACAAGAAATCCACGCTGCTGGGCAGAGCCCAACGCGAACGTGAGTGGGCCACTCAGGGCGTCAGCAAGGCCAAGAAGCAGCCCTCAGACGGCGACAAGCATTCAAAGAACTTCAAGATCAACCAGACCGAGCAGCTCGCTGGCAAAGCGGCGCGCACCGAGCGTGCGATGGAACGCCTCGAGGTCATCGAAGAACCGCGCGAGGCGTGGCAACTGCGGCTCGTGTTCGGCGAGGCGCCGCGCAGCGGGGCAGTGGTCGCCAGGCTCACTTCGGTTGCGCTGCAACGCGGCGACTTTTCATTGGGTCCGATCGATCTGGCCATTGGTGCTGGCGAACGAATCGCTCTCGTTGGCTCGAACGGCAGCGGCAAGACCACTCTGCTGCAGATCTTGCTGGGTCGTCTGGCGCCTACCTCGGGCGAGGCCTATCTCGGACCCAGCGTTGTGGTGGGCGAACTCGAGCAGGGCCGCCTGCAGTTGTCCGATACCGAGACGTTGCTCGAGGCGTTTATGCATGCCACCGAAATGACGGTGCCAGAGGCGCGCACGTTGTTGGCCAAGTTCGGCATTGGCGCCAGCGAGGTGAACCGGCCCACTGGATCGTTGTCGCCCGGTGAGCGCACACGGGCTGTGTTGGCGTTGCTGATGGCTCGCGGCACCAACTGTTTGGTGCTCGATGAGCCCACCAACCATCTCGATCTGGCTGCCATCGAGCAGCTTGAGATCGCGCTCGAGTCGTTTGCTGGCACCGTCTTGCTGGTCACTCACGATCGTGCGTTGCTCTCGAACGTGCGCCTCACGCGCAGCATTGAGCTCAAGCATGGCCAGATCGTGGCCGATCGGGTCTTTAGCGCGAGTTGAACTCGCGCATCGCCGCATCGGGGCCTCGGCCCACCAGCGCCTCGACCGCGTCGGCGGCAATCTGAATGGCTACATCGAGTTCTTCTCGCTCGGCCTTGCCGAGTCGTGACAGCACATGGTTGGCGCCTTGCTCTTTCGATGGAGGCTTGCCGATACCGATGCGGACGCGCAGATAATCCTGCGTCTTGAGGTGTTGGGTGATGCTGCGTAGGCCGTTGTTGCCGGCCAAGCCACCGCCCACCTTCACGCGCACCTGGGCTGGCGGGAGATCGAGTTCGTCGTGAGCCACGATGAGCTGCGCCGGATCGTCGATGCCATAACGCCTCGCGAGGGCACCCACCGATTGACCCGAAAGGTTCATAAACGTGAGCGGAAAGGCGAGCACGCAGCGCTTGCCTTCGATGGTGACCTCGGCGATCATTGCTTTGTCGCGGCCGGCCTTCAGCGTGGCTGAGCACCGCTTCGCTAAGAGCGCGACAACCTCTTCACCGACGTTGTGGCGCGTTCGTGCGTATTCTTTGCCTGGATTACCCAGACCGACAATCAGAAAGTCGAATGGGGTGCCGCGGCGTTCGGCTCGCTCACTGCGGCCGAACAAAGCCACTGCTCAGTACTACTCGGCGGCTGGTGCCGCTGGAGCTGATTCGGAGCCCTGGCTGCCGTGGATGGCAGTAACGATGGCCATGTCAGGATCGCCAAGTGCGACCACGCCGGCAGGCATAGTGAGCGACGAGAGACGAATGACGTCGCCTGGCACCATGGCGCTGATGTCGACGGTGAACTCGTTTGGCATGTTGCCAGGGGTGCACTCGACTTCGATGTTGTCGACCGAAGGATCGACCAAGCCGCCCTCGGCGAGCACTGCCTTGGCCTCACCGGTGATGTGCAATGGCACGGACACGGTGATGGTCTCGCTCATGTTGACCTGCAAGAAGTCGATGTGGCTGACGTTGCGCTTCACTGGGTGACGCTGCACGTCTTTGATGACCGCTGGGTAGACCTTGCCGTCTACCTGCAACTGCAGCACGGTGTTGAAGCCGGCTGGGCCGCTGAGGGCGATGCGAAGGTCACGGCGGGCAACTGCCACGCTGACCGGGGTCATGCCTTGGCCGTACAGAACGCCAGGGATCTGATCGGCGGCGCGCAAGCGGCGTGACGCCGGTGAACCGGTTTCACGACCGGTGGAAGCAACAAGAGTGGTCTGCGACATGGTGAGTTCCTCTGCCCGGAGGCGATGAGAGGGAAGACTGTTCTTCTCTAGAACGGTTGGAAATGATACCGGCGAGCCGTGGTGGATGCCACCTGTCAGGCTTGGTTCTCGCCGCCAAAGATCTCGCTAACGCTGGTGTCGTCGAACACGGCCGACAGCGCTTCGCCAATAATTGGGGCAATCGAGAGCACTTCGAGCTGCGGAAGCTCGGTGATTGAGGGCATCGGCAAGGTGTTGGTGAGCACCACTCGCTTGAACGGTGAGTTGCGCAAACGTTCGATGGCTGGGCCCGAGAGCACGCCGTGGGTGGCCATTGCCCAGACCTCGGAAGCGCCGCGAGACAGCAGCAGCTCGGCGGCGGACACCACGGTGCCGCCCGTGTCGATCATGTCGTCGGTGATGATGCACACGCGTCCGGCGACCTCGCCGATGACTTCTTTGGCCTCGGCCACGTTCATCGTGCCCTTGGGGCGACGCTTGTTGATGAAGGCAACGTCGGCGTCCATGTCGCTGAGGTGCTGCGCGAAACGCTCGGCAACCTTCACTCGGCCAGCATCGGGAGACACGATGACCATGCCGTTTTCGGCGTGCTCGCGTACATAGCGTTCGAGCACTGGCATTGCAGTGAGGTGATCGACCGGACCATCGAAGAAGCCTTGGATCTGACCGCTATGGAGATCGATCGAGACCATGCGCTTGGCGCCTGCGGCACGGAACAGGTCGGCCACGAGGCGGGCCGTGATTGGCTCACGGCCTTCGGCCTTGCGGTCTTGGCGGGCGTAACCGTAGAACGGGCACACGGCGGTGATGCGCTTTGCTGACGCCCGGTTGGCGGCATCGATCATGATCAGTTGTTCCATGATCGAGTCGTTGATGCTGCGTCCGTTGCAACCGAAGTGGGTCTGCATGATGAACACGTCGCTGCCGCGTACGCTCTCGGCAAAACGGGGCCGGATCTCGCCGTTGGCAAACTCGACCACATTGGCGTCGCCGAGGGGGATACCCAGGTGGGCGGCCACTTCTTGAGCGAGGGCAGGGTGCGTGCGGCCGGTATAGAGCGACAGACGCTTGGTGGTCACCTTCTCCATGTCTTGCGCTAACGACGGATGCGCACGGTTTGTGTACACAGACAACCGTTGGGTGGTGACCTTGTCCATTGTTCTTGCTACCGACCTTCCGAACTCACTCGACCGGGGCAGTGTAGAACGCGCCGGTGGTTTGCGCCGCAACGACGGAACTGCCGGCAGGCAGATGGCAGTACGGACCCACGTGAGCGCCGGCACCAATTTCGGCATCGCGCCCCACGGTGTTCTCGATGACGCAGTCGGCTGCGACGACGCAATCGATGAGCCGGGTATCGGGGCCGAGCTCGCAACCGCTGCCGATGTTGGTGCGGCCCTGCAGGATGGTGCCGGGATACAGCGTGACATCGCGTCCGAGTTGCACGGTGACGTCGATGAAGGTCTGACGTGGATCGAGCATGGTGACGCCGTTGAGCAACCAGTGTCGGTTGGTGCGGGCGCGCAGCTCGCGCTCGGCGAGCGCGAGTTGCCAGCGGTCGTTGACCCCGGCTGTTTCAGCTTCTGGCGCATGCACCGCACCGATGCGATGTCCCATGCCGGCCAGAGCACCGATGACGTCGGTGAGGTAATACTCGCCCTGAGAGTTGTCGGGCGACAAATGACGCAACGCCGGGCCGAGCAGATCTCGTCGGAATGCGTAGATGCTGGTGTTCACTTCGTTCACGGCGAGTTGCTCGGGGCTGGCATCTCGCTGCTCGATGATGCCCAACACGCGTCCTTCGCCGCTCTTCGATGCGGCACGCACGATTCGGCCGTATCCGGTTGGGTCGTCCATGAACGAGGTGAGCAGCGTTGCGGCGTAGCCATTGGCAACGTGCGTGGCGACGAGGTCGTGGATGGTTTCGGGCCGCAGCAGTGGTGTGTCGCCGGGCAGGATGAGCACGGTGGATTGATCGTCGAGATCGTCGAGGTCGTGGCCGGGTATCGCCGACATGCCAACCATTGCTGCGTCGCCGGTGCCGCGTTGCACAAGCTGCTCAACAAACGACACGTTGGCCCAGTCGGGTGCTTGTTCGTGAACCTTCTTGGTGACCCGCTCGGCGCCGTGGCCCACCACCACAATGGTGCGATCGACATCGACGGATTCGAGAGCGTGGATGACATGCATCACCATGCCTCGGCCGCAAATGAGGTGCAGCGGCTTTGGCCGGGACGAACGCATGCGGGTGCCTTCGCCGGCGGCGAGCACGATGGCAGAAACGGACATGACCATGTTCTAGCGCATGCCGCTGACTGCCGCATGAAGATGCATTGCTCCGGGGAGAGGGCTCGAACCCCTATAAACGGGATCAAAACCCGTTGTCCTACCATTGAACGACCCCGGAAAGGGTTCGCCATACGGTATCGGGCGGCACCGAGTGGATGCTAAAAATTTTTGCAGACTCGAGAAATCTGTGCGCATAACTGGTCGGGTTCGGACGCGGGGTTGGGCACAGACCGATGGGGCGGTAGCGTTCCCAACCCATGGGTTCGTTGATCAAGAAGCGCCGTAAGCGCATGCGTAAAAAGAAGCACAAGAAGATGCTGCGGCGTACTCGTCACCAGCGTCGTAAATAGCTTTTTTACGCAACCGGCCGTGGTCATCCACGTTCGCTCGACCGTTCACTCTCGTGAGCGGTCGTTTTGCGTTTTCGGGACGAGCCGCAAAGCGATGAGCTCACTCCACGGTTGGGATCACGCAACGGTTGAGGCGAACACCACATGGGCGTCAGGCAGCGCAGCGGCCAGATCGGCGATGTGCGCCTCGACAAACCACGTAGCGCCACTGCCCGCAAGCGTTGGCGCCGTGCCCACCGCTTCGCGAATTCGGTCACGCCAACGCACGAGTTGTGGCTCGACTACCAGCGCTGCCGACTCGAGATCGTTTGGGCCATCGCCCGTGGGGCCGCCGAGGTCGTCCCATGCTCGATACACCCGAGGTGTTGAACAGCTCAGTGGTGGAATGACCAGCGTGAACGATCGGGCCACGAACGGCAGTGGGGTGATGATCTCGCCGATGCCCTGCACCCGAGCGCGGCCACCCACCATGCAAAACGGAATATCGGCGCCCAGGTTCGCTGCGGCGATGAGGTCGGTGTAGCCGGCCCAACGCAGAATTGCGGCGGCATCGGCGGATCCGCCGCCCAGACCGCCACCGTGAGGGATCACCTTGTCGAGATGCACCGCTGCGTGGCGATTACACAGGCGCAAGGCCTTGCTGGTCAGATTGCTGTCATCGAGCGGCATGCCAGCGCTGTAGGCGCCAGTGGCAGTGATCGATGTGGACTCTGCATCGGCATCGATGGACAACGTGTCGGCGAGGTCGAGCGTGACCATCTCGGCATCGATGAGGTGATATCCGTCGGAGCGTACGCCAGTGACGGCCAACGTGACCGTGAGTTTGGCGTGGGCCTTCACGGTGGCAATCACTTTTTGGCAGCCTCTGTAATGACCGTGAGGCGACCCCATGCATGAACATCGAGTTCTTCGGCTCGTGCCGTGGGGGCGATGCCGGCTTGTTCAAACTGCTCGGGAGTGACCAGACCGCCAAGCGTGCCGCGCAGCATTTTGCGGCGATGGGCGAATCCGGCTTTGACGAGAGTGAACAGTGCTGTTGGATCGATGTCGGCAACCGCCGGTGTGGGTCGCCGGGTGATCTCGACGAGCGCGCTTTCGACCTTTGGCTGGGGCACGAACACGGTGGATGGTACGTAGCCCACGATGCGGGCCGTTGCCCAATAGGCGACCTTGACCGTGATGGCTCCGTAGGCCGACGTGCGTGGCGAGGCCACGATGCGTTCGGCGACCTCGCGCTGCACCATCACCAACATGCGCGCGATCTCGGGCACGGTGTCGAGCAGATCGAGAACCAACGGTGTGCCCACGTTGTAGGGCAGGTTGGCCACGAGCACCCATTGCGTTGAGGCGGCGAGTAGCTCGTGCCATGGCAACTCTTGCGCGTCGCCTTCGATAACGGTGACGCGCTCGAGGTCGGCGACGACCGAACGCAACACGGGAACGATGCCGTGATCAATCTCGATGGCGGTGACCGCGGCTCCGGTTTCGGCGAGGGCGGTGGTGAGCGACCCCAACCCGGCCCCGATTTCGACCACGTGATCGGTGGGGCTCAGCTTGGCCAAGCGCGCAATTCGGCGCACGGTGTTGGGATCGGCCACAAAGTTCTGGCCAAACTCGCGGCGCGGCGCTAAGCCATGCTGAGTCAGGAGGTCGCTGATGTCGCGACGGGACAGGGTCATCGGGCTGCGGCTACCAGGTGAGTCGAACGGGCAGCGGAGCGTCGACGAGTTCGCCGAGTCGGGTGTACAGCTTGGTGGAAACGACAATGACCATGGGCGCCAGCAGTGGGTATGGGTAGTTGTTCACGCACACCACTGAGTGGCCGTTGTCGCGGTTGGTCACGGTGATGGTGGCGCCAATGGGTGCGGCGGGCGATGAGCACGAGTCGTCGATGACGCCGATGGTTCGGCTGTACGAAGCGCCACCCTCAACTGTGACGGCCGGATTCACGGCAGGCACAACGATCTGGATGACCGCAGGCTTTGGAGGAGTGGCCGGGCCGTCGATGAAGATTGGTCCATTCGCTCCGAACAGGCCGGTGGCGCCATCGGCAGCCGACGTGGCGTTGTTCTGAACTGCGTTGCTGTTCGTGAGTGCAGCGGTGGGAGCAGTGTTGGCTGCCGGGTCCGCGCGTGAGAAAAGCCAGACCAACAAGAACACGGCCATCGTTGCCAGGGCGGCGGCAACGAGTCGGCGACGGTCGGTTACGTCGAGTTTCAGCGCAGCTCCTGAGACGTACGGTGCTGACGAGGTCCGACAGCACCGTTGAGGCTACGGAGCGAGTCGCGGGAACGCAAGCCGCGCTGCTGCTGTGGTGGCGGCGGCAATGTTGGCCGCTGTGTCGTCGCGAATGGCAGCAATGTGAGTGCCGATGTACGACACGAACGCTGGTTGGTTGGCCTTGCCGCGATGCGGCACAGGCGCGAGATAGGGGCTGTCGGTCTCGATCAGCATGCGATCGAGCGGACACAGCAGCGCCGCGGCCTGAACATCGACTGCCGTCTTAAACGTGACGATGCCCGAGAAGCTCAGGAACCCACCAAGGTCGAGGCAGGTTCGAGCTTCGTCGGGGCCACCCGTAAAGCAGTGGAAGATGGTCTGGTCGGGTACGCCCTCGACCTGCAAGATGTCGAAGGTTTCGGCCCATGCGTCGCGGGTGTGAATGACCAACGGAAGCGCCAACTGATGGGCGAGTTGAATCTGCTGAGCGAACGCTTCGCGCTGTGTGTCGCGAGGTGAGTGGTCGTAGTAATAGTCGAGGCCGCATTCGCCGACAGCGATGACCTTTGGATGATCGAACATCGATGTGATGGTGTCGACACCGTTGATCGCGTCGTGCGGGTGCAACCCAACCGTGGCCCACACGTCGTCGAACTCGTTGGCTACAGCGATGGCGGCCTGCGACGTGGCGGCATCACATCCGACGGTGATCATCGTGACCACGCCAGATTCGCGTGCGGCTGCAACTGCGGCTGCCGCGCCGCCAGGCATGCGCTCGTCGTGAAGGTGACAGTGGTTGTCGGTCCACTGCAGCGTTGGCGACATGACGACTAGGCCGGAAGCTGGCGACGGGGAAACAAAGGGTCGCCTTTGGTGACCGTTGCGCCGCCCGGGTATTGGCCCCATGCGGCCGCAGCCGGAATGCGTTGGTCGCTGACTTGGCCGGGCATGCCGATGCGCTCCCAAACGGCTTGCGCTGTTTGAGGAATGGCTGGCGTAATGAGCACGGCAACAATGCGCAGCGCCTCGAGCGCATCGCCCATCACTCGGTCTACCGCTTCGCCGGGCTCGGATTTCCAGGGCTCGTTGTTTTCGAGGTAGGCGTTGGTGGCGCGAATGAGTGACCATGTGGCCTCAAGCGCTTTGCTGGGCTGCAGGTTGTGCCACGCGGCGGCAGTGTCTTGCCATGCCGACTCTGCGGCTGTGGCCAGCACGCTGTCGGCGGCAGGCGAGGGGCCGATGCCGCCACACTTTTTGTCGACAACGGTGGCCACTCGGCTGAGCAGATTGCCAAGGTTGTTGGCGAGATCGCTGTTGTAACGCGTGAGCAGGCCCTCGTAGGTAAAGTCGCCGTCTTGGCCGAATGAGGTCTCGGCGAGCACGTAGTAACGAAAGCCGTCGACACCAATGTCGTCGACTAGGTCGAGTGGGTTCACCACGTTGCCCGATGTCTTACTCATCTTCTCGCCGCCCGAGAGCAGCCATCCGCCGATGCCCCAACCCTTGGGTAATTCGATGCCAGCAGACATCAGCATCGCGGGCCAATACACACAGTGATGCCGAACGATGTCTTTGCCGATGAGGTGATAGTCGACCGGCCACCATTCGTTGAAGCGTTCGTCATCGGTGCCGTAGCCAACTGCTGACATGTAGTTGGTGAGCGCGTCGAACCACACATAGGCAACGTGCTTGCTGTCCCATGGCAACGGGATGCCCCACGTGAGGCTGGTGCGGCTCACCGAGAAATCGCGCAGGCCCGAACGGATGAGCCCCAGCGCCTCGTTGGCGCGAAAGTCGGGAGTCATTGCACCCGGATGCGATGCGTACCACTCGAGTAGGCGGTCCTGAAAGCGTGAGAGGCGAAAGAAGTAGTTCTCTTCTTCGAAGTACTCGACGGGCCGTTTGTGAATGGGGCACAGGTCGTCTTCGAGCTCTTCGTCGGTGAAGTACTCCTCGCATGCCACGCAGTACTTGCCGCTATACACATCGAGCTCGATGTCGCCGGCGTCGTAACAGGCCTGCAGCAATTTCGCGACGCCTGCGTAGTGGCGAGGCTCGGTGGTGCGAATGAAGTCGTCGTTGCTGATGTTGAGCTTGGCCCACGCTTCTTTGAACTGAGGTGCAATGGTGTCGGCAAACTCGATGGGCGTGAGCCCCGCTTCGTCGGCAGCTTGCTGGATCTTGAGACCGTGCTCGTCGGTGCCGGTAAGAAAGTGAACGTTGTCGCCCATCAGGCGATGCCAACGCGCGAGCGCGTCGCCGATGATGGTGGTGTACGCATGCCCCAAGTGAGGCTTTGCGTTCACGTAGTAGATCGGTGTCGTCAGCGAGAAGTTGGCCACGGCAACAGACTACGGGTCGGCCTGCTGCGATGGGTGAGTGATTTGCGTCTGGCGCAATGAGGAAATCGAAATGCCGTCCGCGAAGATGTGCGGATGCAATTCGAGTTTGATCAGGCCACAGCGTTGGTGCAGCGCGAAGCCGGCCAGTACGACGCAGAGATTCACCCCGGTTGGGATATCAACGGCAATGCCAACGGCGGCTATCTGCTCGCTCTCGCAGGCAAGGCAATGCGCGATCTGTCGGGTCGGCCAGACCCAATCTCGGTAACCGCTCATTATCTGGCGCCAGGCCCTGCGGGTCCCATCACCGTTTCGGCCGACACGATCAAGTCTGGGCGCCAGTTGGTCACGATGAGCGGGTCGATCCAGCGTGGCGACCGCCAACTGCTGCGCGTCATCGGCAGCTTTGGAGACATTGCCGCGTCAAGCGGCGGCTTCGGATACAACACGATGGCGCCGCCCGATCTGCCGCCGATCGAGCAGTGCACCAAACACGTGGCGCAGCGCGAGGGCACCGTCATTGGTTTGGCCGAGCGCATCAATGTGTTCTTCCGGCCCGAGCATGCGCCGTTTCGTTCTGATCCGCGACCGGGTGTTGCACTCATCGAGGGATGGGCGGCGTTTGCCGATGGGCGTCCGTTCGACACGCTGTCGCTGTTGCTTGTCGTCGATGCGCTGCCGCCGCCGGTGTTCAATATCGATATTCCAACCGGATGGGTTCCTACGGTTGAACTCACGGCGCACATTCGTGGCATTCCTGCCCCGGGCCCGCTGCGTTGCCGTTTTCACACGGAGATCGTGCAGAACGGTTTCATGCAAGAAGACGGCGAGGTCTGGGATAGCGCCGGCCAGTTGGTGGCGCAGAGCCGTCAGCTTGCGCTGGTGCCGCGAGGCTGAGCCGACATCGACAGCGCAATGTCGTAGACCCGGTTCTTCGGCACGCCGAGGCGCTGGGCCACTGTGGCCACCGCCGACTTGGTGCTCGCGCTGGTCGCCAGCTGTTCGGTGAGCGCAGCGCGGATGTCGTTGTCGTCGGCTTCGGCTGGTGGTTCGGCGCCTTCGAGCACGATGACGTATTCGCCTTGGGGCTCACGCGTCGCGACATGCGTGACCGCTTCGGCCAACGTGCCGCGCCATACCTCTTCGTGCATTTTGGTGAGTTCGCGAGCGAGCACCACTCGGCGATTGTCGCCGCAGATCGCGTGTAGGTCGGTGATGGTGCGAGCGAGCCTGTGGGGCGCTTCGTAGAGCACCACGGTTCGGCGTTCGCCGGTTGCTTCGCGAAGGCGTTGTTGGCGTTCGGGCCCACGTCGCGGAAGGAAGCCGTCGAAGACGTAGCGATGGCAGGGCAACCCCGAGATCACGAGGGCCATCACGTCGGCCGAGGGGCCGGGCACGGCCGACACCACATGATGGTGATCAATCGCTGCGCGCACCAGACGTTCGCCCGGATCGCTGATACCCGGAGTGCCCGCGTCGGTGACCAGCGCAACCGTTTGGCCTGCAGACAGCAGGTTGAGCACTTCGTCGATGCGTGCCGTTTCGGTGTGTTCGTTGGCGATGGCCATGCGCACGCCCGAGATGCCGAAATGAGACAGCAACCCACCGGTGCGGCGGGTGTCTTCGCAACAGATGAGTGCGCTGTTTTGTAACGCCTCGATGGCGCGCGGCGACATGTCGCCGAGGTTGCCGATAGGCGTGGCAACAAGAACAAGAGTGCCCATGAGCTATTTCACTTCGTTGGGGTCGGTGGTACGGATCTCGATGGGGTCGCCCACTCGTAGGCCCCATCGTTCGAATGCTCCGGCCTTGGCCTCGATGACCATTCGGGCGCGCAGCACGGGCACGCCGACGCGGTGTCGCTGTAGCGATTCTGTCTTGATGACCACGTTGGCCGAGTCGACGTAGGCGATGTCGAGAGGGAAGTGCATTCCGATGGTGTGCACCCATCGACACGATGGAATCACGAACGCTCCCTCGATGGTGTCGCGCCCAATAAGACCCTTGAGCCGGGTGCGTCGGTCATTGGCAAGTTCGACAGAAGCGAACACTCGTGCCTCGCTCATCAGCCACGCCATGCACATAGCCTGCCACGACTGTGGAGTGAATCGCGCGAGTGGTCAGCGAACCGTGCGGAAGAACTCGCGTATGTCGGCGATGAGCAGATCGGGTTGCTCGAGAGCGGCGAAGTGTCCGCCGCGATCGAAGCGACTGAACCGGGTCACGTTGTACAGATTGCGTGCCCACGATTCGGGCATGCGCAGGATCTCGCCAGGGAACACAGCGCACGCGGTTGGCACTTCGACGCGCTCGAACGGTGGGAAGCGCCCGCTCTTTTGTGACTCGAAATACAAGCGTGTGCTTGAGTTGATGGTCTCGGTCACCCAATACAGGGTGAGGTTGGCGAGCAACTGATCACGGGTGACAGCGGTTTCGACATCGCCGTCTGGATGGTGGCTCCAGTGATGGAACTTCTCGATGATCCAGCCGGCAAGCCCGGCGGGCGAGTCGCTGAGGCCATAGCCCAACGTCTGCGGGTTCTTGCCCTGGATCTGTTGATACGCGCTGCCTTCGGCAACGAACGCACTCGTGCCGGCCATGTCGGCCTGTTCGATCTCGCTGAGCGCCGCATCGCCGGGAATGCCGAGCACCATGTTGATGTGTAGACCCGCCATGTGCTCAGGGTCGACCACGCCAAGTTGCGACGAAATCATTGAGCCCCAGTCGCCACCTTGTGCGCCGTAGCGCGAGTAGCCGAGGCGAGCCATCAGCACCTTCCATGCTTCGGCAACGCGACGTACGTCCCAACCTGGCTCGGTGGTGGGGCCGCTCCAGCCGTAGCCGGGGATTGATGGCATCACAATGTGGAACGCGTCGGCGGGATCGCCGCCGTGGCTGCGCGGGTCGCGCAATGGCTCGATCACGTCGAGGAACTCGGCAACCGATCCCGGCCAGCCGTGGGTCATGATGAGCGGGAATGCATCTGGCTCGGGTGACGGTGCGTGGATCGCGTGCACCTGTTGGCCGTCGATGGTGGTGAGGATGTTCGGCCAGCTATTGAAGCGAGCCTCGACTGCACGCCAATCGAAGGTCTTCCACGACTCGCAAAGATCTTTGAGGTATGCGAGGTCGGTGCCGTAGCGCCAGTTCGTGCCGGGCAACTCATCGGGCCAGCGGGTGTTGTTGAGGCGCACCCTCAAATCGTCGAGCACTGCCTGCGGGGTGTTGATCGTGAACGGGGTAATCGCGTCAGCCATGTCTGCAGTCTGGCCGATGGCGTGCGCTGCGTTGGTGCCGAACGAGAACGAGCGTTGCGGGTTCAGCCAAGCACTGGTGTAGTCGCGGAAGTATCAACGGTCTCGTCCGCAGGCTTTGCGGCCCAGTTACGGCCGGCGCAGGCGAGGCCAAGAACCACGAGCACGGCCATCGCTACGGCGCATGTTGTGTACGCCGTTGCGCGGCCAGAGCTTTGATACAACGAACTTGCGACGATGGCGGCGAGACCGCCCGCGAGGGTCTGTACGCCGCCCATGAGTCCCTGCGCGCCAGCCTGCCTGTCGGCCGGGGCGACGAGACCCACGGCGACCCCCGAGGCCGAGACCGTGATGCCATCGTTCACTGCGTGAAACATGGCCACAGAGAACATCGCGATACCCGATGGTAAACGGCCGTACGAGAACATCATCGCTGCGCCCACGAGCAGCCCGACGGAGCCAACTCTGAATGGGCCAAGACGTTGGGCGAGACGACCACCGAATGGTCCGAGCACTGCGAGGGGAACAGCGAACAGGGTGATGCCGAGGTTGGCAATGAGGTCGCTGGTGTTCAGGTCGCTGAGCACCAGCACCCACAATGAATCGAAGGTGCCGACCATCAAGAACACCGCAGCGCCAAGGCTGATCGCTCCTACGTATGGGCGTGAACGAAGGAGGTCGAAGGCGAAGCGAGTTGCGGGTCGGTCGGCGGCGTCGGTTTCGTCCACGTGTATCCGTGTGATTACGGGTAGGCAGGCGATGCTCGCGATGGCGAGCACCAAGAACGGAGCGGCAATGCCGAATGGTTTGGTGAGCGCCGCAGAGATAGCGGGTCCGGCAGCGAAGCCGGCCACGTCGGCGGCAAGCATGCGCCCGATGTTCTGGCCGAGATGGTCGGGGTCGGCCAAGATGACGATTCGCCGAATAGCGGGAGCGGCCATACCGGCACCGATACCCATCACGATTCGAGCGAGCATCAACAACGCAGCGTTGTGACCGAACGCCATTCCCATCAGCCCGGCAACGTTGAACAACATGCCGAGATACACAAGTTGGCGAGCGTGGCCACGGTCGGCTCTGGGGGCAATAAACACTTGAGCAAAAAACGATGAGAAGAAACCGACGGCAACAATCAGGCCGAGCGCGCTGGCGCTGATTCCGTACTTGTCTCGGAAGTCGTCGAGCATCGTGAACATCACGCCGTAGCCCGCGCCGAACAACCCAGACAGCAGCCCGAAGGTGATCAGTAACCGACGGTGTTGCACGGTTCGCAAGTGTAGTGGCGCCGCGCTCGGACGCCTTTGGAAGGGTCGACCGCCGAGCTAGGCGATCGAGCCGGGACCGGGCTCGACGACGTGTTCGTTTGCTGGCCTCGCGTCGAGCACGCCTTTGCCAATGATGGCCGTGAGGATGATTGCTCCGCCGAGCAATGTGGCGGCCTTGGGCTGCTCATCGAGAACGAGAAAGACCCACATCGGTACGAACACGGTTTCGGTCTGAGCGAAGATGGTCATTGCTACGGCCGGCACAGTTCGTGATGCGGCGTTGAACAGCAAGGTGCCGACCACGATGAACACGGCGCCGTGCAGCAGCGCGTATGAGGTGTCGCGTGCCGGCGGAAGCAGAGTGTTGCCGTTGCTGAGCGTGACAATGACACAGACCACAATCATCAGCGCGGCGTATCCGGGAAGTGCCGGCGACCAGTCGCGTTCGGGATCCGAGCGAACGCACACCGTGTAGACAGCGAAGCCAAACGCAGAGCCGATTGCGGCCATGTTGCCGGCCATGTTGCCGGCGCTGAGGTCGGACAACACCATCACCGCAAGACCAACGAGTGCGAGCGCAATTGCTGCGATCGTGACCCGAGTGAGCCGTTCGCCCAGAAACATGCGGGCCAGAATGACCGCGATGAGCGGAACGATTGACGAAAGAAACGCAGCGTTGGCGCCGGTGGTGGTCTTGAGCGCATAGACAAATCCGACCGAGGCCAAGAACAGCGAGGCGCAGCCGAGCAGCATGGGCTTGCCCGATGTAAACGCCTTCGGCAAGGTCCATCCCTTGCCGCGGGCGAGACCAATGACCTCGACGACCACGATGATGCCGATCGAGCGCCAGATGAGGTACTGCCACGCATCGGCGTGACGCGAACTCTTTGCGGTGACTGCTCCGAAGCTCCATGTAAGACCCGCGAGGCAAGCCATCAGCGACGCTCCGACTGGCACGCGTGCGTGCGCCGAGGGTGCTGTGGTGGTTGCGGTCACGAATACCAAACTTATAAGGGGTGAGCCGCGGAAGCGGGATGCCTCAGTGAATGGAGCCGGAGCGTGCGATTAGGCGCCGTGCAGGAACTCGGTGACGTCGCCGTCGACGAATTCGTACTCTTTGCCCTCGACGCGGAGCTTGCCCATTTCGCGAGCCTGCTTCCACGAGCCAAGTGCAATGAGTTCGTCCCACTGAATGACTTCGGCGCGGATGAAGCGACGCTGCAGATCGGTGTGAATGCGACCGGCGCACTCGGGTGCCTTCGAGCCCGCACGGAAGGTCCATGCACGTGTTTCTTTCTCACCAGTGGTGAGAAAGGTGCGCAAACCGAGCAGGTGATAAGCGCTGCGAACCATGCGGAACAACGCGCCTTCGCCGAGGCCAAAGCCTTCGAGCATCTCGGCGCGCTCTACTGGATCGACGATGGTGGCTGCCTCGGCTTCGAGCTGCACGCACATACCGATGACTTCGACATTGGCGCCGGCATCGTTGAGTTCGGCGCGAACGCGAGCTTCAACTGCGGGGATGGTGTCGAGTTCGTTTTCGCCCACGTTGACCACAACCAACACAGGGCGGTTTGTGAGCAGGAAATGCGGTGCGAGTTGCTCTTGGAACTCGGCCTTCAGGTTGGCCCGGTACAGCGGGCGGCCTTCGCTGAGCGCATCGTTGGCGGCTTGGAGCGCAGCAATTTCGTCGCCGAGACCCTTATCGAGTTTCGAAGCGCGGATGGCTTGATTGAGACGCTTCTCGACGGTCTCGAGGTCGGCCAAGGCCAGTTCGATCTCGACGATGCGTAGATGCTCGAGTGGGTCGTCGGGGCCGGTGACATCGCCGTCGACGAACGCACGGAGCACGAACACGATGGCATCGACTTCGCGGATGTTGGCGAGGAACTTGTTGCCCAGACCTTCGCCCTTGCTGGCGCCTTCGACGAGACCGCCGATGTCGACCACTTGCACCGAGGCGTGCACCAAGGTCTTGGTCTTGCTCATCACGGCGAGTTGATCGACGCGAGTGTCGGGCACCTTGGCCACACCGATGTTGGGGTCTTTGGTCGCAAACGGATACGGCGCGGCAAGCGCACCGCCACCGGTGAGAGCGTTGTACAGCGAACTCTTGCCCGCATTGGGAAGGCCAACCAGGCCGAAACGTTCCATAACGCAGGTGAGGCTACCGGCAGCGCTGACCCGAGTGGCCGTTCGCTCGGTGTCGGGTCGCCGCTGAGTCAACCTTGAATGCAGCTGATGACCTGCAGAGTCGTTGGCTACGCTGTCCTACGTGACTCCGGTTGAGGCCCTTGAGCGTGTTGTGCATTGCCTCGACCGCGCCAACGACAGCGGGTTCAAAGCCAAGGCGTTCACGCGGGCGCTCGAAGTGGTTCGGGGCATGTCGGCAGCTGAGTTGGCCGAGCGGGCGGCGGGCAACACGCTCACTCAACTCGAGGGCATCGGCGACAGTTCGGCCAAGGTGATCGTCCAAGCGCTCAGCGGAGACACCACCTATCTCGACGATCTCGATCGCAAGACTGGCATCTCGATGTCCCCGGGTGGTGCTGCGTATCGGGCAGCGCTACGCGGCGATTGCCACATGCACTCACGCTGGAGCGACGGTGGCGCATCGGTTGAAGCCATGGCCCGCACGGCTCTCTCGCTTGGCCACGAATACATCGTGCTCACCGATCACAGTGCGCGGCTCACCATTGCCCACGGACTCGACCGCCACCGTCTGCTCGATCAACTCGGCGATGTCGCATTGCTCAACGAACGCCTTGCTCCATTTCGCATCCTCACCGGTATGGAGGTCGACATTCTTGAGGACGGCTCGCTCGACCTCGACGACGACCTGCTTGGTGAACTCGATGTGGTGGTGGCCAGCGTGCACAGCAAGCTGCGAATGGATTCCGATCCAATGACCGTCCGAATGCTGGCCGCTGTCAGCTCGCCTCACGTTGATGTGCTTGGGCATTGCACCGGCCGACTCATCGGTAAGCGCCCCGAATCCACCTTCGACGCCGATGTCGTGTTCGGGGCTTGCGCGTCGTCTCGCACTGCAGTCGAGTTGAACTGCCGGCCTGAACGGCTCGATCCGCCGGCCGATCTGCTCAATCGAGCGATTGAACTCGGGTGTTTCTTTGCGATCAATTCCGATGCCCATGCCACGGGCCAACTCGAGTGGCAGCCCTTTGGTTGCGATACCGCTAGCCAGCACGCAGTGCCACTAGAGCGCATCATCAACACATGGTCCGCCGATGAGTTGTTGGCGTGGACTGGCCGCAGCAACCTTGCATCGCATTGATCTCAAGGTGGGAGCCGTCGATCCTGGCCGATAGAGTCGTCAGCTATGTCGAAGAAGACCAAAAAGCGCAAGGCCAGAATGCGCCGCTCGAAGGCCAACCACGGTAAGCGTCCAAACATGGGACGCGGCTAACACCACGTTGTCTGTTTTGCGGCATGACCACCCTCCCCTGCGGAGTTTCGTGGTTGTTCCCGTTGTTTGTCTTTTCGCCGTTCTGCAGTTTGTGAGCCCAACATGACCACAGTGGTCGAGCTCCAGCTCATTGCCGATCCCAACGCCTGGCGTTCCGCCGGTTTCTTTGTCGACCCCTCTGACACGATGCGTTTTGGAGGCATTCGTGTGCGCTGCCTCGCCCCGAGTGAAGGCTCCGTTACCGGAATCATCTCGTGGACCCTCGCTGATGCGCCCGACGCCACGGTTTCGGCCATCGATGGCTTGGTCACTACCCATGCCGATGCGTCCGACCGAGCGCAGCCTGCCGCTACCCATCCCAACGGTGTTACTGGTATCGATCATCTCGTGATCTACACCCCCAACCTTGAGGTCACATGCGATGCCATCGCTGCGGCCACCGATGCCCCGCTCAAACGCATCCGCGAAGTCGGGCCGCTTCGCCAGGGCTTTCACCGGCTCGGCGAACTGATCATCGAGGTTGTCTCGTTCCCCGAAGTTGCCGTTGAGTCGGCCACCTTTTGGGGCTTGGCGCTCAACGCGGTGAACCTCGACGCAATGTTCGATACCTACGGCGACAACGTGATGTCGAAACCTAAGAACGCTGTTCAGCCCGGTCGGCAGATCTCGTCGTTTCGCAAAGGCGCGGGCCTTGGCCTGCCGATTGCGGTGATGACGGTTCATTCTCGCTGAGCCACTGCTTTAGACTCGACCACGTATGCGACGCGAACACCGAATTCTGCTTGGCGCGCTCGTTGGATTTTTGGCGCTTGCGCTTGGCGTGCGCTTTTTGGGGGGCGAATCATCGCCGAGCAAGCTGGCGGCAACTCTGGTCAAGCCAGCGTCAGTGTCGGCCGACTCCGTAGCCAGCACCTTGCCATTGGTGGCGGCTGTTGCCGAGACCACCACAACTGTCGCCGCTCCGGTGAGCAACGGGTGCGCTGCGTCGGGTCATTCGGCTGTTGTCGATCGTGTCAACCAACGTTCCTGGCTCTGTAACGACGGTCAGATCACCGAAACCTTTGTGATGACGAGCGCCAACAGCCAGCCCGATCCGGGCACCTACAAGGTGTATGCGAAAGACCTCAAGGCCAGCTCGACGCTCACCGGCAAGTTCTCGACCATGACCCACTTTGTGGCATTTACGCGAGGCAAGTACACCAACGCGCGCATCGCGTTTCACTCGATTCCGAAGTACTCAAACGGCGAGTATGTGCAGCCGCTCGAGTCGGTAGGCACGGTCGAGAAACACGGTGCATCGGCGGGGTGCATTCGGGTATTGCCCGAAGACTCAGTGAAAATTTGGGACTGGCTCGACAAGGGTGACCCCGTCATCGTTGTGTCGTGACCGAAGCCCGATCGAAGTCTGATCGAAGTCTGATCGGCGTCTGATCGCAGATTGATTGCTACGGGGCGAATGCGTCGCCATCGTTGTTGTCATCGCGTTGGTTGAGATAGGCCTGACCCGGAGCGCATGTGGTGGCGAGCGGACACCATCGACACGATGCCCCGGGCTGAGCAACGGCAGGCCGGCCTTCGACCTTGAGTTCGACGAGTGCGTTGATGCCATCGAGCGTTCGTCGCAGCGCTGAGCGCAAGAGACCCTCGGTGACATCTTCGGTAATTGGCTGCGCCGAATCGAGATAGAAGCTGGCCAGCAGGCGAGGTGGCACCCTGCGCGACAACGTTTCGACGAGCGCATAGAAGCGAAGGTCTTCGCGATGGCGAGCCTGCACCCGACCGCTCTTGAGGTCGACGATGAGTTTGCGGCTCTCGCGGCCTTCGGGTCTACCAATGGTGAGGTCGCTACGGCCGCGCAGCAGGATCGGGCCATCGACCGGCCACTGCGTGCTCGACTCGGTCACCGGCCGTGAGCGCGGATCAAGTGGAGGAAAGCACTCCATGAACTTGGTGACAAGGTCGCCCGCTTGGCCACGAAGGTCGGCTTGGTCGGCGGACTCAAGCGTGTCGAGCCACAGACCCAACCCGCTTTCTTCGTTGACGAGTCGCTTCACTGCGTCGTCGACAAGTTCGGTAGGTACGGCCTCGCCGCGCCAGTTGATGAGCAACTGAATGGCACGGTGCGCCACCTGGCCGCGGGCGCGTGCCGGTGTCCATGTGAAGTCGTCGGGCGCGAGGTAGTGCGCTTCGCAATCGAACACGCTTGCCAAGGTGTGCTTGGTAATGAACATGGTGTTGCCGTTGAGGCGATCGGTGAAGTGGGCGAAGGCTTCGTTGGCTTCGTCACGGAGATCGTTGATGAAAGCCTCGGAAAACACCAGTGGTTCGCCGCTGCGGCGCAAGATAGCAAGGGTCGATTCTTGTGCTGGCGTGAGGCGGGGGAGTGCGCTCGACTGGTCGCTCATGGTGAGGACACTACTGATGCGGTGTGACGCTATGAATCTCTCGCGCACCCCTTTGCCATGATGCCCCTATGCAGTCCGGCAACACCATCGAATTCGCTCAAGCAGCCCGGGCTCTCAGTCGCGAGGCGCAGAGCCGTGGGCTTGTGGGTCCCAGCTACCGTTGCCCGCCGCGCATCGTTGGGGTCGATCGTTCGTTGCGCCGTCACGCGGGCGGCGTGGTCATTGCCGTCAAGCTGCGTGGGCGTCCGTGGGCGGCAGTGTTGGCCGACATGATCGAAGGCGTCATTGCGGCAAACGGTCTCGCCTCGCCCGTAGCCGATCGGCTCCGCTCCGATCTGTGGGAGGTACTCGGCTTCGAGGCCACGCCCGTTCGCACTCGTGTGGCCTAGTGTGTGAACCGCACTGGCCCGGGTGGCGGAATGGCAGACGCGGGGGGCTTAAACCCCCCTCCTTGCAAGAGGGTACGGGTTCGAGTCCCGTCCCGGGCACCAGTGCAAATGCCGAGCTATCACGCTGGTGCCGACGAAAGCTGAGGCCCGATGTCTCCGCAAGGTCGCTGATCGAGCGTCGCGTGTGCAAGCTCGTTCACAATCATGAAAGTGAACGAGCTTGCCCATTCATGAGGGTGCGGGTACGCTCTCAACCATGCAAGTCCGAACAGTGAACGAACTCGGGGCAACGATTCGACGAGAGCGCAAGCAACGCGGCTGGACACAGGACGCTCTTGCTGTGCGCGCCGGAATCAGTCGACGGACGTTGGTGGCGCTCGAGGGTGGCAACCCGCGCGGCGAGATCGGCATCGTCGTTCGTGTCATCGCTGCCCTCGATCGAGAGTTGGTGGTCACCGAGCGTTCCGGTGGGGGAGGCGACGATTTGGTCGGCCACGTGTATAGAGCCGACGAGTGATTCGCGATCTCGCAACGTTCATCGACGGACGCCGCGCTGGGACCCTCTCCCAAGACCGCAATGGTCGACTGCGGTACGTGTACGACGCCGACTACCCGAACGAGGCGACGCCATTGTCGCCCAGGCTCACCGTCGCCGGCGGTGAATACACCCATACGGACGTGGCGCCCTTCATCGCCGGCTTGTTGCCTGACAACGATCAGGTGCTCGAGCGTTGGGGACGGCTCTTCGGAGTGTCACCGCGCAATACGTTCGCGATCCTTGCTCACGTCGGTTCCGACTGCGCCGGAGCAGTGCAGTTCGTGCCGACTGACGCTGTTGACGAACTCGACAACGGAATACTCGAACCACTCACCACGTCTGACATCGCCCAGATGCTGCGCGACCTGCGCACCGATCCCTACACCTGGCAGCAACCCTCAGCTACACGCGGAGGGCACTTCTCCCTCGCAGGCGCCCAGACCAAGTTCGCGCTGCACCGAACCGCTGATGGATGGGCACGTCCCTCGGGGCGCATTCCCACTACGCACATTTTCAAACCAGCGATCCCGGGGATCGCACACCACGACCTCAACGAGCATTTGTGTCTGCAAGCAGCGCAGCGGCTCGGGCTGCTGGCCGCCTCGTCCGAGTTGGCCCGGTTCGACGACGAGCGGGTGTTCGTCGTCGAGCGCTACGACCGGCGCAGAGTCAATGGTGAGCTGCATCGGCTTCATCAGGTCGATATGTGTCAGGCCCTCGGCGTGATGCCCGACCTCAAGTACCAGCGAGACGGCGGCCCCGGCCCCGCAGACATCGTCACCGCGATCCGCTCTGTCTTCGCGGGCGAGGCCGACGTCGACCGATTCTTGCAAGCGCTGGTGTTCAACTGGCTGATCGCCGGCACCGACGCTCACGCGAAGAACTACGGACTGGTGCTCAGCGCCACCAACGCCCGCCTTGCACCGCTCTACGACGTTGCGTCGGCAGTGGTGATGCCCGAGTGGAACTGGCACAAGTGGGAACTCGCGATGCGTATCAACGCGCAGGGCAAGTTTAAGTACCTGCGCATCGACGACTGGAAGAAGTTCGCCACATCGGCGAATGTCGACTTTGGCGTCATCGAGGCGGCCATCGCTGCGTACTCGTCGGCCCTCGTCGAATCCGTCGCCGACGCAGCGCGTCCGATGGACCTCGATGTCGGCGAGCGAGCGTTCGCTGCTCGCTTCACCGATGCGCTCGCTGAGCACATCTCGAGGGTGGTTGGTGGCTGAGCGCACCCTAGGGCGCTGAGGGTGTGCCGAACGCTCTACTCCGTCGGCCGCGCCCTACTGCTACCGCTTAGCTGATGCGGAATGCGCCGCGCATCACCGGGTGGATACGGCAGAAGTAGGTGTACGTGCCGG